>NZ_LNTD01000133.1 GCF_001462455.1 Cellulomonas sp. B6 | reverse complement strand
CGTCCCGTGCGACGCGGCGTCCCCCGACGCGCCGCACGACCGTCCCACCACACCCAGGAGAGAGAGCGATGAAGCTTCGGATCCCTGCGCTGGCCACCGGCCTGTGCGCCCTCACCCTCGCGCTCGGCGCGTGCGGCGCCGTCGACACCGGCACCGGCGGCGGCTCGTCCGGCGGCGGCGCCACGAGCGGCTCGTCCGCCGAGGCCGGCGGCATCCCGCGCCCCGCGTCCTGCGACGACGACACCCCCTACGTCGCGGTCGCGCTGCCCAACCTCACCAACCCGTACTACGTCGCCATGAAGAAGGGCTTCGAGGACGCGGGCGCCGAGAACGGCTTCAAGGTCGAGGTCCAGATCGCCGACGACGACGACGCGAACCAGCTCGCGCAGGCGCAGTCCATGCTGCAGAAGAAGCCCTGCGCGCTGGCCCTCAACGCCGTCAAGTCCGAGCCGGGCGCCGCGATCGTCAAGGCCGCGAACGACGCGGGCGTGCCCGTGTTCACCGTCAACGTCGGCATCGACCCCGACGCGCTGCAGTCCCAGGGCGCGTCGATCGTGCAGTACCTCGGCGCCGACAACGTCGCGGGCGGCCGGCAGACCGCCGAGCAGGTGCTCCAGGACCTCGGCGCCGACGCGGCGCTGAAGATCGGGTTCGTCACCGAGCCCGACGAGACGCCCACGCAGATGCGCGACCAGGGCTTCGAGGACGCCATCAAGGCGAACGCGAACGCCGAGGTCGTCGCCAAGGTCGACGGCAACGTCAAGCCCGACGACTCGCTGCGCGCCACCACCGAGATGCTGTCCGGCAACCCCGACATCAACGTGATCTTCGCGTCGACCGGCCCCGCGTCCTACGGTGCGTTGCAGGCGCTCGGTGCCAACAGCCAGGTCAAGGTCTACGGGTTCTGCGCCGCCGAGACCACGCTCACCGAGCAGTACCCCGGCTGCGTCGCGCAGGAGCCCGCGGTCTACGGCGCCGACGTCGTCGAGCAGATCCGCGCGTGGGTCGACGGCGGCACCCCCGAGAAGGAGATCCTCAAGCCGCTGAAGATGTTCACGGTCGGCGAGACCCCCGGCCCGGGCGAGGTCGGCTGACATGACCACCACGTCGACCGGGACGCACGGCACGGCAGGGCTCGGCGTCCGCGGCATCGTCAAGCGGTACTCCGGAGTGCCGGTCCTGCACGGCGTCTCGGTCGACGTGCGGCCCGGCGACGTCGTCGGGCTCGTGGGTCACAACGGCGCCGGGAAGTCCACGCTGCTGCGCGTGATCTCCGGCGCCACCACGCCCGAGGAAGGGCAGATCGTCGTCGACGGCGCGGACCGCGCGATCGACTCGCCCGCCGCGGCGATCGGCGCCGGCATCGCGACCGTCTACCAGGAGCTCGCGCTGCTGCCCAACCTCACGGTGGCGCAGAACGTGCACCTGGGCGCCGAGCGCTCGCGCGCCGGCCTGCTGCGCCGCGAGGCCATGCGGGACGACGCGCGGCGGCTCGTCGAGCAGTTCGGCATCGACGTCGACGTCGACCGGCGCCTGGGGGACTACCCCGTGGCGACCCGGCAGATGCTCGAGATCGCCGTCGCCACCCACCGCAAGGCCCGCTACCTGCTGCTCGACGAGCCGACCACCTCCCTCGAGGGCGGTCAGGTCGAGCGGCTGCTCGAGATGGTGCGCTCGCTCGCGGCGGGCGGCATGGGCGTCGTGTTCGTCGACCACAAGCTCGACGAGCTGTACGCCGTGTGCAACCGCGTGGTCGCGCTGGTCGACGGACGCGTGCGCATCGACGCGCGCGTCGACGAGGTCAGCCGCCACGACGTGGTCGCCGCGATCGCGGGCGACGAGGCTGCCGAGGCCGACGAGGCACGTCGCCGCTCCCCTGACGGTGACGTGCCGGCCGAGGCAGGCACGACGGGGGCGGCCGCCGCCGCCCCCGTCGTGGCCGACGTGCACCGCTGGGTGCCGCAGGGCGTGACCGGGCCCCGGCTCGAGGTCCGCGACCTGGTGGCACCCGGCGTGCACGGCGTGAGCCTCACGGCCGAGCCGGGCCGCGTGCTCGGCCTCTACGGCCTGGTCGGCGCCGGACGCACCGAGGTGCTGCGCGCGCTCGTCGGGCTCGCCCCCGTCACGTCCGGCACCGTCACGCTCGACGGCCGGCCCTACCGGCCGACGACGCCCGCCCGCGCCCAGCGCGCCGGCGTCGTCTACCTCACCGAGGAGCGCAAGTCCGACGGCATCGTGCCCGCGCTGGACTCGCCCATGAACGTCGCGCTGCCCGTGCTGCGCCGGTACCGGCGCGCGGGCCTGCTCGACAGGCCGCGCATGCTGCGCGAGGCCGACGCGCTGCTCGGCGAGCTGCGCGTGCGCGGCGACCGGCACGGGCCCGTCGTCAGCCTCTCGGGCGGCAACCAGCAGAAGGTGCTGCTGGCCCGGGCCATCGCGCAGCACCCGCGGGTCCTGCTGCTCGACGAGCCCACCAAGGGCGTCGACCTCGGCGTCAAGGCCGAGATCCACCGCATCGTGCGGGCGCTGGCCCACGAGGGCGGCCTCACGGTCGTGCTCGTGTCCTCCGAGGAGGAGGAGATCTGCGACGTCGCCGACGACATCGTCGTCGTGTCGCACGGCCGCAGCACCGGCGAGCAGGTGCCGCCCGACCACCGCACGCCGCACGCGCTGCGCACGGCCGCGTGGGCCGCCGCGTGAGCGCGCCCGCCGGCGCCGCTGACGATCCCGCCGCTGCGTCCGTCGACGCGGCCCCGACCCCCACCCAGCACCACGAGGAAGCGAGCACCACCATGGACGGACGGGCCACGACCCTGGAGGCCGCGCGCGAGCTCGTGCGCCGCGAGGGCCGCGGGGTCACCGAGGTCGCCGACCAGCTCGACGACACGTTCGTCGCGGCGGTCGACCTCGTCGGCGGCTGCACCGGCAAGGTGTTCGTCACCGGGTCGGGCACGTCCGGCGCGGTCGCGCGGCGCATGGCGCACCTGCTGTCGGTGTGCGGCACGCCCGCCGTGTTCCTGCCGGGCATGGACGCGCTGCACGGCACGATGGGGTCCGTGGTGCACGGCGACCTGCTCATCACGATCTCCCGCGGCGGCGAGTCGGACGAGCTCAACGACCTGTCCCGGCGCGTCCAGCAGCGCGGCGTGCCGGTGGTCGCGCTCACCGCGACGCCCACGTCCACGCTCGCGCAGGTCGCGGACCTCACGGTCGTCGTCGACGCGGGCCCCGAGGTCGACCCGGGCGGCGTCATCGCGATGGGCTCGACCCTCGCGGTCGCGGCGTGGGGCGACGCGCTCGCGGCGGTGCTCATGCAGCGTCGCGGGTACGGCTGGGACGAGGTGCTGTTCACGCACCCCGCCGGCGCGGTCGGCAAGATCGAGCACGTGCCCGACGCACCCGCCGTGCCCGGCGTCCAGGGGGTCTGATGGGGGTCGTCGCGGGCGTCGACTCCTCGACGCAGTCCTGCACGGTCGAGCTGCGCGACGCCGACGACGGCCGGCTGCTCGGGGCAGGGCGGGCGCCGCACCCGCCGACGTCGCCGCCGGTCAGCGAGCAGCACCCCGACGACTGGTGGAGCGCCTTCGCGGGAGCGCTCGCGGCGGCGCTCGGCGCGGCCGGGCTGCGCGCGTCCGACGTCGACGCCGTGAGCGTCGCCGCGCAGTGCCACGGCCTGGTGCTGCTGGACCGCGACGACCGCGTGCTGCGGCCCGTCAAGCTGTGGAACGACACGACGTCGAGCCCGCAGGCCGACGCGATGGTCGCCGACCTCGGCCCGGCCGGGTGGGCGGGCGCCGTCGGCTCGGTGCCGACCGCGGCGTTCACGGTCACCAAGCTCGCGTGGGTCGCCGCGCACGAGCCCGACCTGCTGGACCGCGCGGCGCACGTGCTGCTGCCGCACGACTGGCTGACGTACCGGCTCACGGGTCGCGCCGTCACCGACCGGTCGGAGGCCTCCGGCACCGGGTACTACGCCGCGCACACCGGGCGCTACCTCGTCGACCACCTCGACCGCTGGGTGCGCCCCGGCCTGCCGTGGGCCGACGTGCTGCCCGAGGTGCTGGGTCCGTCGCACACCGCCGGGTGGGCCGTCACGCCCGCCGCCGCCGAGCTGGGCCTGCGGCCCGACGTCGTGGTCGGCGCGGGCGCGGGCGACCAGCACGCCGGCGCGCTGGGCATCGGTCTCGGACCCGGGCAGGTGCTGTACAGCCTCGGCACGTCGGGCGTCGTCATGACGACGTCCGCGCAGCCCGTGCACGACGCGAGCGGCTGGGTCGACGGCGTCGCCGACGCGACCGGCGGCTGGCTGCCGCTGGTGTGCACGCTCAACAGCGCCAAGGTCACCGACACGGTCGCGCGCCTGCTGGGCGTCGACCACGACGAGCTCACGCGCCTCGCGCTCGCGGCCCCGCGCCGCACCGACCGCGCCGTGCTCGCCGCGTACCTCGACGGCGAGCGCAGCCCCAGCCGCCCGCACGCGCGCGGCCTGCTCGGCGGCCTGCGCTCCGACACCACGCGCGAGGAGCTCGCGCTCGCCGCCTACGAGGGCGTCGTGCTGGGCCTCGTGCGCGGGCACGACGCGATCCGCGCCGCGGGCGCACCCGCCGACGGGGCCGTCGTCGTCACCGGCGGCGGGGCCCGTTCGCGCGCGTACCGGCAGGTGCTCGCCGACGCGCTCGGCACCCCCGTCGAGACCCGCGACGCGCCCGAGGCCACCGCGCGCGGCGCCGCCGCGCAGGCCGCCGCCGTGCTCGCGGGCGCCGACGTGCGCGACGTGCGCGACGCGTGGACGCCGCGCGTCGTCGACGTCGTCGAGCCCGGCTCGCCCCTCGACCCGCAGGTCCGCGCGCGGTACGCCGCGCTCGCCGACCTGCCCCAGCCCGACGAGACCGCCCGCGCCGCGGGCGTGGAGGAATGACGTGGACCTGTACCTCGACAGCGCCGACCGTGACGCGCTGGCGCCCCTGCTGGCCACGGGCCTGTTCCGCGGCGTCACCACCAACCCGCTGATCCTGCAGCGCGCGGGCGTGCGGCTGTCCGAGGTGCCCTCGCTCGTGTCCTGGCTGCTGGCCTCCGGGGCCGACGAGGTGTTCGTGCAGACCACCGCCGCCGACGCCGACGCGATCGAGCGCGAGGGCCACGCGCTGCGCGACCTGTCCGACCGGCTCGTCGTCAAGGTGCCCGCCACCGGGCCGGGGCTCGTCGCGACGCGGCGCCTGTCGGCCGCCGGGGTGCCCGTGCTGCTCACGGTCGTCTACCACCCCAACCAGGCCGTGCTCGCGGCCGCCGCGGGCGCGCGCTTCATCGCGCCGTACCTGGGCCGCATGACCGAGGCCGGCCGCGACGGCCGCGCCGACCTGCGCACCATGTCGCGCGCACTGGTCGGGACCGGCACGGGTGTGCTGGTCGCGAGCGTCCGCGACGCCGCGGTGGTCCCCGAGCTCGCCGCCGACGGGCTCGAGGCCGTCACCGTCGGCACCGACGTGGCCCGCGCGATGTTCGCCGAGCCGCTCACCGACGCCGCGATGGTGCAGTTCGACGCCGCGACGGCCGCGCTGCGCTGACGCGCGAGCCGGCGGGGCCGCGGCCCCGGGGGGCACGCGTCCCCGCCGGTGCGTCACCGGCGGCCGGCACCGCTCGCCGGCGGCTCGCGCCCCTCGCCGAAGGCACGCACCTCTCGCCCACGGCGCGCGCCTCTCGCCCACGGCGCGCGCCTCTCGCCGACGGACAGCGCCACGGACGACGGACAGCCGCGTGCGCGTGTCCGTCGTGCCGTACCCCTGTCCGTCGGCGACGCGGGAGCGGGGGAGAGGCTGCGGAGGGGCTGCAGAGGGGGCGGAGCGGGGACGACGGTCGGGTGACGGGACGACCGTCAGGCGTGACCCGGACGGGTGAGGTGCCGCTGCGTCGGTCATGACTGAGGCGCCGGGTGACGATGACGCCGGGACCGTCCCCGACGTCAGGAGCTGCCGTGGTCGTCCTCGATCCGTCGTCCGACGCCGTCACCGCCCCGGTTCGGCAGCGGGCCGAGACCGTCGTCGCGGTCGTGCTCGTGCTCGGAGCGTTCGGTGCGCTCGCCGGTGCCCTGCTGCGTGCGCGCGACGCCGCCGGCGTCGACCTGAGCTGGCTGATGCACGTGCCGGTCTGGCCGACGGACCGCATGCCCGACACCGCGTGGGACACGCCGCTGCGGCAGGGGTACCCGTCGCCCGTGCAGCCGGTCGGGCCCCATGCCGTCGACCTGTGGCTCGACCGTCCCGACGGCCTCACCGCCGCGCTCGCCGGCGTGAGCGTGTGGGTCTCCTGGCTCGTCGTCGCCGCGCTGCTGCTCACCCTCCTGCCGGTCGCTCGCACGCTGCTTCGGCGGCAGGGGTTCACGCTCACCGCCGCGCGGCAGGCGGCCGTGTCCGCCGGGGTCGTGCTCGTCGCGTGGGCCGTGCACGCCACCGCCCCGCTGCTGGCCGCCCGCCGCGCGCTCGACGCGGGGTACTCCGGCCTGCCCGCCGAGTGGTTCACGCCGCAGGCCCGGCCCGTGTGGTGGCCGCTGCTGGTCGTCGCGCTGCTGCTGGTGCTCGCGGGCACGCTCGCCGCCGCGACCCGGGCGGTCGCACGCGCCGCGGAGCGCTGACCGCGGGGCTACCGTGGGCGCCGGTGCGGCCGGCCGGTCGCACCGACCGCACCACCGAAGGCCCCGCGCGATGACCCCCTCCCCGTCCGGCAGCACCGGCGTGCCCGGCACCGACCCCGCTGCCGCGTCAGCCGCCGGCCCCGCCGCCGCGGACGCACCCGCCGCCGCGGACGCCCCCGGTGCCGTCCCCGGCGCCGCCGCCGACCGCGCGCTCGGGCACGGGCTGCGCACGCGGCACCTCACGATGATGGGCCTCGGCTCGGCCATCGGCGCCGGGCTGTTCCTCGGCAGCGGCGTCGGCATCGCGACCGCCGGGCCCGCCGTCCTCGTGTCGTACGCCGTCGCGGGCGTGCTCGTCGTCATGATCATGCGGATGCTCGCCGAGATGGCCGCCGCGTCGCCCGCGTCCGGGTCGTTCTCGGTGTACGCCGAGCAGGCGCTCGGCCGGTGGGCCGGGTTCACGCTCGGGTGGGTCTACTGGTTCACGATCGTCATGGTGCTGGGCGCCGAGATCACGGGCGTCGCGCGCATCGTCACCGGCTGGTTCCCCGACGTCCCGCAGTGGGGCGTCGCGCTCGTCGTCGTCGCCGTGTTCGCCGTGGTCAACCTCGCGGGCGTGCGGCAGTTCGGCGAGTTCGAGTTCTGGTTCGCCGCGCTCAAGGTCGCCGCGATCGTCGGGTTCCTGGTCGTCGGGGTGCTGCTCGTGCTCGGCCTGCTGCCCGGCACGTCGCCCGTCGGCACGTCGAACCTGCTGGGCCACGGCGGGTTCGCGCCCACCGGGGTCGCGGGGGTCGCGGCCGGGCTGCTCGTCGTGCTGTTCGCGTTCGGCGGCATCGAGATCGTCACCATCGCGTCCGCCGAGGCCGCCGACCCGCAGCGCGCCGTCGCCCGCGCCACGCGGTCGATCGTGTGGCGCATCCTCGCGTTCTACGTCGGGTCCGTCGCCGTCATGGTGCTCGTGCTGCCGTGGGACGCGCCGCAGCTCGCCGACGGCCCGTTCGTCGCCGTCCTCGACCTCGCCGGCCTGCCGGGCGCCGCGCGGCTCATGGAGGTCGTCGTCGTGCTCGCGCTGCTGTCCGCGTTCAACGCGAACATCTACGCGACGTCGCGCATGGCGTTCTCGCTCGCGGGCCGCGGCGACGGTCCCGCGGTGCTGCGGCGCGTGTCGCGGCGCGACGTGCCGTGGGTCGCGGTGCTCGTGTCGGTCGTGCTCGGGCTCGTCGCCGTCGCGCTGAACTGGCTGCTGCCCGACGCGCTGCTCGGCATCCTGCTCAACGCCGTCGGCGCGTCGCTGCTGGTCGTGTGGGTGTTCGTCGTGGTGTCGCAGCTGCGGCTGCGCCCGCGCCTGGCCGCGGCCGCCGGCCCCGCGGGGCTGCCGCTGCGCATGTGGGGGTACCCGTGGCTCACGTGGGCGACGCTCGCCGCGCTCGCGGGCGTCGTCGTGCTGATGCTCACCGACGCCGCCGCGCGGGCGCAGCTCGCCGCGACGGCCGGGCTCGTGGCCGTCGTCGTCGGGATCTACGCCGTGACGGCGCGGCGCCGCGCACGGGCCGGGGCCGCCGCGTCCTGACGGGGCCCGTCCCCGCGGGGCCCGTCCCCGCCGCCGCGCACGACGACGGGGACGGACGCGTCAGCGCGGGTCGGGGCGCACGCCCACGACGTACCCGTCGATGCCGCAGTAGACCGTGACCCCGTCGGACGCGAGCTGCACGTCGTGGAACCCGCGGCCCGACAGGTCGTTCGTGTACAGCACCGCCCCCGACGCGGGGTCGAGCTGGTACAGGTACCCGTTGACGGCGGCGAACAGCCAGCCGTTCTGCGCGAGCACCCGCACGACCTTGCCCGTCGCGATCGACAGGTCGCGGCCCCACCGCTCCCCGAGGCCGGCCAGCGCGAGCCCGAGCGTGCGGCCCGCGGTGCCGACGAACGCGGCGTCCCCGGCCGACGCGACGTCGACGCGGTGGTAGCCCAGACCCGACAGCCCGTTGTGGGCCAGCACGCGCCCGTCGCCCGGGTCGAGCACGTACACGTGGCCGTTCGACCCGACCAGCACACCCGCCTCGACGCCGGCGACGTCCACGACGTCCCACCCGGCGCCCGGCAGGCTCGTCTGCCACCGCGTCCCCAGGTCGCCCGGTGCCAGGCCGACGACGTACCCGTTCGTGCCGGCCGCGAGCGTGCCGCGCGTGAGCGTCAGGCGAACCTCCTCGCGCCCGCGGCCGGGCAGCGGGTTGTGCGCGGACACGTGCCCGGTGCCCGGGTCGAGCCGGTACACGTGCCCGTTCGACGCCGCGTACACCGCGCCGTCCTGCGCGACCATCACGCTCGTGACCGCGTAGCCCGAGCCGGGCAGCGAGGCCTGCCACTGCGTGCGCAGGCCGTCGGCCTCCATGCCGACGACGTACCCGTCGATGCCCGCGTAGACCCGCGTCCCGTCGGACGCGACGCGGGTCTCGTGGTTGCCGCGCCCCGGCAGCGAGTTGTGCGCGAGCACGCGCCCGTCACCCGGGTCGAGCCGGTACACGTGCCCGTTCGACGCGGCGAACGCGCGCGTCCCGTCGAACAGCGGCTGCACGTCGGTGTAGCCGCTGCCGGGCAGGCTCGTCTGCCAGGCCGTCACGAGGCCCGACGTCTGCTGGTCGCGCGAGATCAGGCCCATGCGGGGGCTCACGACCGTGATGAACTCCTTGAGCCGCGACCACAACGAGTCGAACATGTCGCGCTCGACCGTGCGGCGCAGCGCGTCGTCGTGCCACGCCTCGAGCGTGCGGTCGCCCGCGGGGGTCACCACCCCGGTGGGCAGGCGGCGCAGCACGTCCTGCGGCGTGGTGGTCGTGGTGCCGCGCTCCAGCAGGTCACGGATCGCGCTCTGGGACAGGTGCACGGTCGACGACGGGCGCGCGACGACGTCCCCGAACGCGAGCAGCTTCTCGTCGCCGAAGACCCGGAACCGGCCGCCGTCCAGGCTCGTGACCGTCAGCGACTCCTCGTTGTAGTGGTTGTGCACGACGTTCGACGACAGCTGCACGACCGCCGCGTCGAGGAACGACAGGTACTGCCGGTACGCGACCTCCACCGGCACGCCCGCCGGTGCGACACGGCTCGCGACGACCCGCGCGCGGTAGTCCGGCTGCTCCTCGACGGTCTGCGGGTCGTGCGACCGCAGGTCGGCCAGCACGTCGTACAGCTCGGCGCCGTGCAGCGCCGGCTGCAGGTCCGCCGTCACGCGGCGCACCAGGTCCCAGTCCGGCACCGGCAGCACGATCTGTCCGGCCGCCCACCGCGTGAACCACTGCATGATCAACGTCTTGTTGGTCAGGTGACCGGCCGCGAACGAGTCCTCGATGAAATGGTCCGCGTACGCCTGCGTCACCCAGGCGCGATTCCGCAGGTCGTTCTTGCGTGCCGGGTCGGTCGTGCTGAACGATTGTTCGGCAAGGCGGCGCGCCTCGCCGTGGAACGCCTGCCACCGGTGCCACGAGAACGGCGCGAAGTGGCACGCGTTGCGCGCCAGCAGGCCGAAGTAGTGGTCCACCCCGAGGCCGGCCGTGAAGCCGTCGATCGCGCGCGACTCCTTGAGGAGGTCGAGCGTGGACTCACCCGCGTACGGCGCGATCGCGCCCTGGAACGGCACCACGTGGTCGTCCCCGAGCAGGTGCAGCAGCCGGTTCGCGCTCTCCTGGCGGACCTGCTGCAGGAACCCGCCCGTGATGCCGTCCGGCAGGTTGTCGATCGCCGTCGGGTCGGCCGCGAAGTCGCCGCCGACCGCGTTGAGCTCGCCGAGGGTCGCGAGCAGGCCGCTGCTCAGGGTGACGACCGTCAGCGTCGGGTCGACCGCGGCGATCTGCGCGGCCGTCGCGGCGCGCGGGCCGTCGCGCCACAGCAGCAGGTAGCGGACCTGCCGCTCGACGACCTCGCGCCAGCCCGGGGCTCGCGTCGCGACCGTGACCAGGGCGTCCGTGCTGACGTCGCCCAGCAGGCGGTGCTCCCAGGCGTTGAAGGCGCGC
>NZ_LNTD01000132.1 GCF_001462455.1 Cellulomonas sp. B6 | reverse complement strand
TCCCCTGCTCCCCTCGACGGACAGCCTCCCGGCACGACGGACAGGGGCACGCCCGTGTCCGTCGTGCCGCAGGACTGTCCGTCGACGGACAGTGACGGGACGCGCGCGGCACGGGCTCCCGGGTCGCGCGGGCCGTCCGTCGACGGAGCGCGCCGGGTCGGACGCCGGGGCGGGGCGCCGGTCGCCACCGGGAGGCAGGATGGGGGCATGACGCGTGACGAGGGGACCGACGGGACGCGGGCGCTGCTCGTGGTCGACGTGCAGCCGACGTTCTGCGAGGGCGGCGCGCTCGCGGTCGAGGGCGGTGACGCCGTGGCCGCGGCGATCGCGCGGTACGCGGCCGAGCACCGCGACCGCTACGCGCTGGTCGTGACGACGCAGGACTGGCACGTCGACCCGGGCGCGCACTTCTCCGACGAGCCCGACTACGTCGACACGTGGCCGCCGCACGCGGTCGTCGGCACCCCCGAGGCCGAGCTGCACCCCGCCCTGGCGGACCTGCGACCCGACGCGAGCGTCCGCAAGGGCGAGTACGCGGCCGCCTACTCGGGGTTCGAGGGCGTCGACGCCGACGGCCGTGCGCTGGGCGCGCTGCTGCTCGACGCCGGGGTCTCCGACGTCGACGTCGTCGGCATCGCGGAGTCGCACTGCGTGCGCGCGACCACGCTCGACGCGCTCACGCTGGGGCTGCGCGCGCGGGTGCTCACCGACCTCACGGTGCCGGTGACGCCCGAGCAGGGCGCGGCGGCGCGCGAGGCGATGGCCGCGGCGGGCGCCGAGCTGGTCGACTCCGCGGCGCTCTGACGCGCCCGCCGCGCGGCGACCCAGGTCAGGCGGTCCGGGACGCGAGCGCGGCGGCGTACAGGTCGCGCTTCGGCACGCCCGCGGCCTCGGCGACCTCGGCGACGACGGCCTTGAGCCGCTCACCGGCGTCGACGCGTGCGAGCACCTCGGGGACGAGGTCCGCGACGTCGCGCGGGCCGTCGTCGGGCGCGCCGCCGACGACCAGCACGACCTCGCCGCGCACCTCGCCCGCGTGCGCCCACGCCGCGAGCTCGGCGAGCGGGCCGCGGCGCACCTCCTCGTAGGTCTTGGTCAGCTCGCGGCACACCGCGCCCGGCCGGTCGGGGCCGAACGCCGCGACGAGCGCGTCGAGCGCGTCGGCGGTGCGGTGGGGCGCCTCGAACAGCACCATCGTGCGGCGCTCGGCCGCGAGCGCCGCGAGCGTGCGTGCCCGCTCGCCCGCCTTGCGCGGCAGGAACCCCTCGAAGCAGAACCGGTCGGTCGGCAGACCCGACAGCGCGAGCGCCGCGAGCACGGCCGACGGCCCGGGAGCGACCGTCACGGGCAGGCCCGCGGCGACCGCGGCCTGGACGACGCGGAACCCGGGGTCGGACACCGTCGGCATGCCCGCGTCGGTCACCACCAGCACGGTGCCGCCGCCCGCCACGACGTCCAGCAGGTCGTCGGAGCGGCCCGCCTCGTTGTGCTCGTGGTGGCTGACGACGCGCCCGCCGATCGTCACGCCGAGCCGCGCCGCGAGCGCACGCGTGCGGCGCGTGTCCTCGGCCGCGACGACGTCGGCGTCCGCCAGCAGGCGTCGCAGGCGCGCGGACGCGTCCTCGGCGTCGCCGATCGGCGTCGCGGCGAGCACGAGCGCACCGCCGCGCACCGAGCGTCCGGCCGTCGTGCGCCTCGCGTCCGGCGCGGGGTCGTCGTGCGCGGGGTCGTCGTCCGCGGGGTCGTCGTCGGCGGGGTCGTCGTCCGCGACCTCGGCGGCCGTCCTGGTGCCGGCGTCCCGGCCGTCGTCGTCGGGCCGGACGTCGGGCTCGGCATCAGGCGCGGCGTCGGGCTCGGGCTCGGCGGCGGGCGGGGTCGTCGACGTCACCGGACCAGCCTGCCACCCCGGTGCACCGCGGGCCGTCGCGGCGTGCGCGGACGCCCCGCGGGGCGCGACCGGACGCGCCGGGTTCGCCCCGTTGCGGGTACCCCTACGATGGCCCGGTGTCGACCGACGGAGACGCCACCGATCGCCAGCCGACGGGGCCGGGGGCGCCCCCGGACCCGGCGACGGGCGCGCTCCCACCCGAGGGCGCGAGCGACGCCCCGGCCGCGTCCCCGACGGGCGACGCGCACCCCGACGAGGCCCTCGTCGCGGGCGCGCCCGCCGCGGGGGCGGCGCCACCGGCCACGGGGCCCGCGACCGCGGCCGGTCACGGGGCGCCGTGGCCCACCGGCGCCGGCCCGGCCGAGGCCGTCGACGGGGCCCGCACCGGCACCGCGGTGGCCGACTCCCCCGACCCCGCGGACACCGTCGTCGAGCCCCAGGAGCCCTCCGAGCCGCGGCTGCTGCGCCGCCTGCTCGGGGCCGGGACCCTCGCGCTCGACGCGACGCCCCGCGCACGACTGACCGGGTGGCTGTGGGCCCTGGCCGTCACCGCGCTCGGCGGGTTCCTCCGCTTCTGGGACCTCGCACGGCCGCACTCGCTGGTCTTCGACGAGACGTACTACGTCAAGCAGGCGTTCTCGCTGCTGGTGCGCGGGTACGAGGCGTCGTGGGGCGACGAGCCCAACCCGCGGTTCGAGGCCGGGGACACGAGCATGCTCGGGACCGACCCCGAGTACGTCGTCCACCCGCCCGTCGGCAAGTGGATGATCGCGCTCGGCATGCGGCTGGGCGGCGGCGTCGAGAGCTCGTTCGCGTGGCGCCTGGCCGCCGCGGTGTGCGGCACGCTCGCGGTGCTGATGATCGCCCGGATCGCGCGTCGGCTGTTCGCCTCGACGGCGCTCGGCACGGTCGCGGGGCTGTTCCTCGCGCTCGACGGGCAGGCGGTCGTGCAGTCGCGGATCAGCCTGCTCGACCCGTTCCTCATGTTCTTCGTGCTCGCCGCTTTCGGGTTCCTGGGCCTCGACCGGGAGCAGGCCAGACGCCGGCTCGCGGCCCGCGCCGCGGCGGTCCTGGAGGCCGGTCACCCCCTGCGCTGGGGCCCCGGGCTCGGGTTCCGGTGGTGGCGGCTCGCGGCGGGCGTCGCGCTGGGCCTCGCGATCGGCACCAAGTGGTCGGGCATGTACTTCCTGGCCGTGTTCGGCCTGCTCACGGTCGCGTGGGACGCGACCGCACGACGCACCGCCGGGGTGCGGCCGTGGGTGCGCGCGACCCTCGTCAAGGACGCCGTCGTCGCGTTCCTCGTGATGGTGCCGACGGCGCTGCTCACGTATCTGGCGTCGTGGGCGGGCTGGTTCGCGTCGACCGACGGCTGGAACCGGCAGTGGGCCGCGAGCCACCCCGGCGAGGGCGCGCAGTGGCTCCCACCCGCGCTGCGCTCCCTGTGGGCCTACCACCAGGACATGTGGCGGTTCCACAACGGCCTCGAGACGCCGCACTCCTACGCGGCCGGGCCGCTGGGCTGGATCGTGCAGTGGCGGCCCACGTCGTTCTACTACCCGACCGAGGTCTCGAGCCTGACCGGCGACGCCGCGCAGCAGGCCTGCGGCGCGGACTCGTGCTCGCAGGCGATCCTCGCGGTCGGCAACCCCGTGCTGTGGTGGGCCGGCGCCGCCGCGGTCCTCGTCGCCCTGTTCTGGCTGGTGCGGTACCGCGACTGGCGGGCCGGCGCGGTGCTGTCGGGCCTGCTGGCGGGCTGGGTGCCGTGGTTCGCGTACGCGCACCGCACGATCTTCACGTTCTACACCGTGGCGTTCGTGCCGTGGGTCGTGCTCACGCTCGTCTACGTGCTGGGGCTGCTGGTGGGTCCCCGCGTCGAGGAGGACGGGACCGCGCGCGAACGGCGCGCCCGCCGCGCGACGGTCGTCGCCGTGGGCGTGTTCGTGGCGGTCGTCGCGGGCGTCGGGCTGTTCTTCTACCCCGTGTGGGCGGGGTGGGTGATCCCGTGGCAGCAGTGGCACATCCGCATGTGGCTGCCCACCTGGATCTGACGTCCGCCGACCCGACGCCCGCGCGGACCCGCGGCGGAGGTCAGCCCGCCGGCTCGGACGCGACCGGCGCCGACCAGCGACCCTGCGGCGAGCGGTGCCACGCCAGGCCGAGCTGGTCCCACACCTCGCCGTGCGGTGCGAGCCGCGTCGTGAAGTCGTCGAAGTCGCGGCGCCCCAGGTCGCTCCACGCGACCTCGGCGACGGCCGCGAGGCGCGGGAGGAGCATGGTGGTCAGGTCGTCGAGGGTCCGCAGGGTCTCGGTCCACACCGCGGCCTCGACGCCCGCGACGGCCTCGGGCGGCAGCCCCACGACGAGCGTCGCGGGGTCCCACTCGTAGGAGTCCCGCAGCTCGACGTGCCCGGCCCACTCGAGCCCGAGCGGGAAGTCCGGGCCGTACTTCATGTCGAGGTACACCCGCGAGCCCGGTGACATCAGGATGCGCGCCCCGGCGCGCGCGGCGCGCACGAACGGCGCGGGGTCCACGCGCGTGTCCCAGTACTGCACGACGGTGCCCGCGGGCAGGTCCGGCACCGAGGCGACCTCCTGCCACGCGACGACCCGCTTGCCGTGGGCGGTGACGGCCGCGGCGGCCGAGCGCACGAGCCGCTCGTACTCGTCGTGGCCCATCGTCAGGACCTCGTCGCCGCCGATGTGCAGGTAGTCGCCGGGCGTCATCTCAGCGAGGTCGCCGAACACGTCCGCGAGGAACGCGTGCGTCTCCGGCAGGTCGTCGTGCAGCCGCGAGAACCCGACCTCGATGCCCAGGTACTCCTCGACCGGCTCGCCGTCGGGGTTGAGCTCGCCGTACGCGTGCTGCGCGGCGTTGACGTGACCGGGGACGTCGATCTCGGGCACCACCCGGACGGCACGGGCCCGCGCGAACGCGAGGATCTGGTCCCAGTCGGCGCGCGAGTAGTGCCCGCCGGGGTCGCCGTCGACCGAGTGCGCGCTCGCGCGCCGCACGAGCCCGGGACGCGACGGCAGGTCGAGCCGCCACGCCTGGTCGTCGGTCAGGTGCAGGTGCAGCACGTTGAGCTTGTAGTGCGCCATCAGCCCGATGACGACCTCGAGGTCCGCGACCGTGACGAAGTGCCGCGCGACGTCGAGCGACAGCCCGCGCCACGCGTAGCGCGGTGCGTCCTCGATGCGGACGGCCGCCGCGTGGGCCCCGCCGTCGGGGTGCGCGCGCAGCAGCTGGCGCAGCGTGACGACGGCGTGCACCAGCCCGTCGGTGGTGCGCGCCTCGAGCGCGACCCGTCCCTCGCCGACGACGACGCGGTACGCCTCGGGACCGGGCGGCAGGTCGTCGACCAGTCGCATCCGCACGACGCCCGGCGCGTCGAGCTCGGCGTAGCGGATCTCGACGGGACGCCCGCTGACGCGGCCCAGCAGGTCGGCCGTGAGCACGGCCACCGGCACCAGCTCGTCGGCCGCGTCGACGACCACGACCGTCGACGGCGAGATCACGAACGGCGGCTCGGACGACGGCTCGAGCACGAGCGGCGCGGGCACCACCGCGAAGACGTCGGACACGGGACTCCCTCACGGACGACGGACGGCACCGGCGCTCCGCAACCTACCCGCCCCCGGCCCGTGAGGGGCCCGGATCGCACGGAACGGCGGCACACCGGCCGCGACAGTCGCCCGTCGCTCGACAGGCGCTCGACGGGCGGGAACGCCCGACCCGTCCTAGTTTGCTCCCAGACCGGTCTTCGGTCGACGGCGAGCGAGGAGAGCACCATGGGCATCGGCGGCATCATCAGCGCGATCGTGGTCGGCGCGATCATCGGCGCGCTCGGGCGGTTGGTCGTGCGCGGCAGGCAGAACATCTCCATCCTCGTGACGATCATCATCGGCATCGTCGCGGCACTCATCGGCACGTGGATCGCGTCGCTCGTCGGCTGGGACACCACGCCGGGCGTCGACGTGCTGGAGCTCGTGATCCAGGTCGCGCTCGCGGCGCTCCTGGTGAGCCTGTACGTCGGCTCGGCGGGGCGTCGTCGCTGACGCGGCCCGCAGGCAGCACGAGGGCGGTCCGACCCCGGGGGGGTCGGACCGCCCTCGTGCGTCCGCGGCCGTGCGTCCGGCCGACGGACCTCAGCGGGTGGTGTCCGCGGCGGCGGCGACCACGCCCGTCGCGTCGAGCGTCGCACCGTCGGGGACGCGTCCACCCTCGCCCTCGAGCACGGCGTCGCCGCGCACCGTGACGTCGGCGCCGAACGTCCAGTCGCCACGGACACGCAACGACGTCGCCTCACGTAGCGACGGCACGTGCGGCACGTGCGCGTCGAAGTCGCCGACGAGCGCGTGGTGAGCCGGGTCCAGGTCGACGAACGGCGCGTCGACCTGCGCGACGAGCCGGTGCGCGTCGTCCTCGGCGTAGACGTCGGAGCGCAGCACCAGCAGGTCGTTGGTCGTCTTGACCGGCAGGAACCGGTCGCGCCCGACCTCGAGCACCGCGGCCCCGTCGAACACCTCGATCGCGGCACCCATCGCGGACTCGATCTGCACGACCCGCGGTGAGGCCTTGTCGGTGGGGTCGACGGTCTTCTCGTTGCGGATGAGCGGCAGGTCGAGGACGCCGCCCGTGCGGTCGAGCTCGGCCGCGAGCGCCTCGAGGTCGAGCCACAGGTTGTTGGTGTTGAAGAACGCGTGCGTCGCGATGTCGGCGGCCGCGTCGGCGTCGTCGGGGTGGGTCTGCGCGGTCTCGCGCAGCACGATGCGCCCGTCGGCGCGGCGCACCACGAGGTGGCCGCCCTTGCGGTCGGCGGGCGTGCGGCGCGCGACCTCGGCGGCGAACGGGGCGCCGGTCGACGCGAACCAGCCGGCGACGCGCGCGTCCGGGGTCGCCCCGAGGTTGTCGGAGTTGGAGACGGACGCGTACCGGAACCCGGCGTCGAGCAGCGCGGTCAGGACCCCGGACGCGTGCAGCGCCGGGTACAGGTCGCCGTGGCCGGGCGGGCACCACTCGAGCGACGGGTCCGCCTCCCACGTGACGGGCGTGAGCCCGTCGACGAGCAGCTTGGGCTCGCGGTTCTGCAGGAAGTCGAGCGGCACGCCGTCGACCGCGAGCGTGGGGTGCGCGGCGAGCGCCGCGAGGCTGTCGTCGCGCGTGCGGAACGAGTTCATGAGCACGAGCGGCAGGCGCGCGCCGGTGGCCGCGCGGGCGGCGAGCACCTGGTCGGCGATGACGTCGAGGAACGTGCGGCCGCCGCGCACGGGCAGCAGCGACTTGGCGCGGTCCATGCCCATCGAGGTGCCGAGGCCGCCGTTGAGCTTGACGACCGCGGTCCGCGCGAGCGCCTCGCGGGCCGCGTCGGGGTCGACGTCGAGGTCGGCGAGCCGGGGCACGTCGGTCAGCGGGGCGACGTCCGCCTCCCGCACGATCCCCGTGCTGCCGCTCTCGAGGAGGCCGTAGAACCGGGTGAACGCGTCGACCGCGGCCGTGGGAACGCCGGCGTCACGCATCTTCTGCTGGGCGAGGGCGAGTCCGTTCATGGCTCGACAGTAGGGGGCGGCGGCGCGTCCGACCCGTCGAACGACGGACCCGCTGCGCGCACGCCGCCGCTGGTCAGGCGGGCCCTCGGCCCGGGGCGCCCACCGGGTCGACGTCGTCGTGCACGACCCGCAGGAAGTCGCGCGCGGCGCTCGTGGGCCGGGAGCCGGCCCACAGGACGGTGAGCGGACGCGTGATCCGCAGGTCGTGCACGCGCACGCGTGCGAGCCGGCCCGCGCGGACGTCGTCGGCGACCGCGAGCGCGCTGAGCGCCCCGGGGCCGGCGCCCGCCATGACCGTGCTGCGCACGCCCAGGGTCGTGGGGAGCACGGCGGCGGGGTCCGCCCGCAGGGGGTGCCCGGCGCGCTCGAGCGCGTCCTCGAGCGCGCGCCGCGTGCCGCTGCCCGGCTCGCGCAGCACCAGCGGGGTCGCGGCGAGCTCGACCGCGCGCACGGTCCCGGCGACCGCCCACGGGTGGTGCCGCGGCACGACGACCTCGACGGTGTCGTGGCCGAACGTCGCGGACCCGAGGTCGGTGGGCACCGACGGCGTCTCGACGAACCCGAGGTCGACGGTCCCGCCGCGCACGGCCTCGACGACGGCGGCGCTGTTGACCGACTCGAGGCGCACCACGACGTCGTCGTCGCCCCGGCCCGCCCGCCACCGCGCGACCCAGCCGGGCAGCAGGTGCTCGGCGATCGTGAGGCTCGCGGCGATCCGCACGGTCCGCTCGCGGTCGGCCCGCAGCGCCCCGACCACGCCCGTGAAGTCGTCGCTCGCCGCCAGCAGCGCCGCCGACCACCCGACGACGAGCTGGCCCTCGCGCGTGAGCCGCGAGCCGCGGGCCGAGCGCACGAGCAGCCGGGTGGCCAGCGCGCTCTCGAGCCCGCGCACGCGCAGCGACACGGCCTGCTGGCTCACGCCGAGCCGCTCGCCGGCGGCCGAGATGCTGCCGGTCTCGGCGACCAGCGCGAGCGCGCGCAGCGCCGCGAGGTCGGGCTCCCGGTCCACGTGCGCCTCCTGGTCGTCGCGCGTCACGACGTCGGGCACAAGCGTACGTTGTGGCACGCGCGGGTTCTGCCTCTACTGCCGACGCGCGGCGGCGCGCACCCTGGCGGGGTGTCACCCGCACCAC
>NZ_LNTD01000131.1 GCF_001462455.1 Cellulomonas sp. B6 | reverse complement strand
GTCCGCCTGGTCCACCGGGGTGGGGGCCGCCCGGTCCGCCCGGTCCACCGGGGTGGGGACCGCCCGGTCCACCCGGGTACGGGCCGCCGGCGTACGGACCCTGGTGCGGAGCGGCCGGCGGGCCCGGCGGTGGACCGCCCTGCGCGCCGGCCGGCGGGCCGGCCTGACCGGGGTGCCACGCGGCGCCGGGCGCCGCGGGCGGCGCGCCGTCGCCCGGCTGCGCGCCGGGGTCCCGCGGCTGCGACTGGTCCGGCGGTGCCCACGGGTTGCCCATGCGCCCATTGTCCCGCACGCGCGCCGTCGGACGTGCGGACCGCCCGCCCGCCGGGTCGGGGTAGGTTCACCCGCGTGACCCGCACCGGCCCCGGTCCCGTCCCGCCCACGCCCGCCGTCGCGCGCGCGCACCGCCTCGTGGTGCTCGTGTCCGGCACGGGGTCGAACCTCGCGGCGCTGCTCGACGCGCACGACGACCCCGCGTTCGGTGCGCGCGTCGTCGGCGTCGTCTCCGACCGGGCGGGCGTCGCGGCGCTCGACCGGGCCCGCGACGCCGGCGTCCCGACCGCCGTGGTCGCGCTGCGCGACTTCCCGGACCGCGCGACGTGGGACCGGGCGCTGACCGAGGCGGTGGCGGTGTTCTCGCCCGACACGGTGGTCCTCGCGGGCTTCATGAAGCTCGTCGGCGCGCCGTTCCTCGAGCGGTTCGGCGGACGCACCGTCAACACGCACCCGGCGCTGCTGCCCGCGTTCCCCGGCGCGCACGGCGTGCGCGACGCGCTGGCGTACGGCGTCAAGGTCACGGGCTGCTCGGTGATCGTCGTGGCCGCGGGGGTGGACGACGGCCCGGTGGTCGCGCAGGAGGCGGTCACGGTCGCGGACGACGACGACGAGGCGTCGCTGCACGAGCGCATCAAGGTCGTCGAGCGTCGCCTGCTCGTCGACGTCGTCGGGCGCATCGCCCGCGACGGGCTCGTGGTCGACGGGCGGCACGCCCGACTGGGCGGGCACGCCGGGGGCTGACGCACGCGGCCGGCCCGCTCGCGCCCGGGCGCGGCTAGACTCGACCACGGTCGTGACTGGCGAGGGTGGAGGACCACCGGGGAGCGACCGAGCACCGCCCTGCCGAGTGCACCGCCCGCCTGGGTGCCGGGGTTCGTCGAAGGTCCTGCCGGACCGCCGCCCGACCCAGGAAGGTGCCACCCATGTCGCACGCCCTGCCCCCCGTCGCCCCCGTCGCGGACGCGACCGCCGACGCGACGCGCCGCCCGCTGCGCCGCGCGCTGCTGTCGGTCTACGACAAGACCGGTCTCGTCGAGCTCGCCACCGCGCTGCACGCCGCGGGCGTCGAGCTCGTGTCGACGGGCTCGACCGCCGCGACCGTCGCGGCGGCGGGCGTCCCGGTGACGCGCGTCGAGGACCTCACGGGGTTCCCCGAGTGCCTCGACGGGCGCGTCAAGACGCTGCACCCGCGCGTGCACGCCGGGATCCTCGCGGACACCCGCCGCCCCGAGCACGTCGCGCAGCTCGACGAGCTGGGCGTCGTCGCGTTCGAGCTGGTCGTCGTCAACCTGTACCCGTTCACGCAGACCGTCGCGTCGGGTGCCGGCGTCGACGAGTGCGTCGAGCAGATCGACATCGGCGGGCCCTCGATGGTGCGCGCCGCGGCCAAGAACCACCCGAGCGTCGCGGTCGTGGTCGACCCCGCGCGCTACGACGACGTCGTCGCGGCCGTCGCGGCGGGCGGGTTCACGCTCGCCGAGCGCACGCGCCTGGCGGCGCAGGCGTTCGTCCACACCGCGACCTACGACGTCGCGGTCGCGTCCTGGATGGGCAACGTCGCGACGACGACCGACGAGGTCGACGGCGTCGCGACCGGGTTCCCCGCGTGGGTCGGCGCGACCTGGGAGCGCAGCGACGTGCTGCGCTACGGCGAGAACCCGCACCAGCGCGCCGCCCTCTACACGGCGGGGCAGGGGACGCCCGGGCTCGCGCAGGCCACGCAGCTGCACGGCAAGGCCATGAGCTACAACAACTACGTCGACGCGGACGCCGCGTGGCGGGCCGCGCACGACCACGGCGACCTGCCCACGGTGGCGGTCGTCAAGCACGCGAACCCGTGCGGCGTGGCCGTGGGCGCGGACGTCGCCGACGCGCACGCCAAGGCCCACGCGTGCGACCCGGTGTCGGCGTTCGGAGGGGTCATCGCGACCAACCGGCGGGTCACGCTCGCGGCGGCCGAGCAGATCGCGCCTGTGTTCACCGAGGTCGTCGTCGCCCCGGGCTTCGACGACGACGCGCTCGCGCTGCTCACGCAGAAGAAGAACGTCCGCCTGCTGGTGGTCGACGCGCCGCCCGCGACGCACGTCGAGCTGCGCCCGGTGTCCGGCGGCCTGCTCGTGCAGTCCGTCGACCGCATCGACGCACCGGGCGACGACCCGGCCACGTGGACGCTCGCGGCGGGCGACGCGGCGGACGAGGCCACGCTGGCCGACCTCGTGTTCGCGTGGCGCGCGGTGCGGGCCGTGAAGTCGAACGCGATCCTGCTCGCGCACGACGGCGCGTCCGTCGGGGTCGGCATGGGCCAGGTCAACCGTGTCGACTCGTGCCGCCTCGCGGTCGAGCGCGCCAACACCGGTGACGTCGAGCGCGCGCGCGGTGCGGTCGCGGCGTCCGACGCGTTCTTCCCGTTCGCCGACGGCCTGCAGGTCCTGCTCGACGCGGGTGTGCGCGCGGTCGTGCAGCCCGGCGGCTCGGTGCGCGACGAGGAGGTCGTCGCGGCGGCCGCCGCCGCGGGGGTGACGCTCTACCTCACGGGCACGCGCCACTTCGCGCACTGACGCACCACGGACGGACGCACCGCCGCGGGCCCGGCGTCGGCCGGGCCCGCGGCGGTGCGGCGGCGGTGCGGGAGGCCTAGACCGGTGGCGTCGCGCGCACGAGCGTGCGCAGGTCGCCGACGGTCGTGGCGTCGTCCGGCAGCGGCAGGTGCGGCAGACCGTCGCGGGCGAACAGCCGCCGCGCCGCGCCCACGTCCCGTGGCCGGTCCACGACGAGCGCACCGGTCACGGCGTCGCCGCGCGACCACAGCACGGTCCAGCCCGCGTCGGCGGCCGGGTCTCCCAGCACGGTCGTCCGGTCGTCGGTGCGGGGCAGCCCGAACGCCGTCAGGTCGTGGCCGAGCTGCGTCGAGAAGACGTACGGCACCGCCTCGGGCCCGGGCACGGGGAGTCCCAGCAGGTGCCGGACGAGCACGTCGGGGCCGTGCAGCGCCTCGTCCCAGTGACCGCCGGGCACCCAGCCGTGCCGGGCGGACCGGCGCAGCGCGACGTCGCCGACGGCGTGCAGCCCCGGCAGCGGACCGTCGGCGCCCAGCACGCGGTAGGCCTCGTCGACGCGGACCGCACCGCCGTGCAGCGGCAGCGCGTCGCCCAGCCAGGAGGTCGCGGGCCGTGCGCCGACCGCGACCAGCACGACGTCCGCGGGCAGCGTCGTCCCGTCGGCGAGCCGCACGCCGGCCTCGTCGACGGTGACGACGGCGGTCGAGGTCCGCAGCGTGACTCCCGCGGCGGCGTACCAGGGTGCGGTGAGCGCGCCGACGGCGGTGCCGAGCGCGGCCGCGAGCGGCGTCGGGCGTGCCTCGACGACCGTGACGTCGTGCCCGGCGGCCGCGGTCACCCCCGCGACCTCGGCGCCGATCCACCCCGCCCCGACCACGACGAGGCGCCGCGGCGGCCCGGCGAGGGCGGTCCGCAGCGCGTCGGCGTCGGCCGCCGTGTGCAGCGCGCGCGCCCGGTCCCAGCCGGGGACGCGCACGGCGCCCGCACCGGTCGCGAGCACGACGCAGGCCGCCCGCACGTCACCGTCGTCGGTGGTGACGACCGCCCCGCCGCCCGCCAGCGGGCGCAGGGCGCGCGCGGGACGGTCCAGCAGCACCTCGTCGGACAGCGCGTGCAGGTCGTGGCCCAGGTCGTCGGCCAGCCAGGCGGGCGACGTGCGGTCGAGCAGGTGCTTGGACAGCGGCGGACGGTCGTACGGCGCGACGCCCTCGGCGCCGAGGACCCGCACGACCCCGTCGTACCCGTGCTCGCGCAGCGCGGCCACGGTGCGCAGCCCTGCGAGGCCCGCACCGACCACGAGCACGTCGCCGACCGGACCGGATGAGGGGGGTGCGTCGCTCGTCACGGGGTTCACCGTAACGACGGGTCGCAGCGGTACGCTGATCCGCACCGCGTCCATCTGCCGGGCCCGCTCAGGGGGCCGTCCGGCGGGGCCTCCCGGCTCGTCGCGGTGGTCACGGACGAAAGGGGCCGCATGTCGAGCGCGGCGCGCATCCCCGGCGCGGACCTCCGGACGCCGACCTGGACGGCGCGTCCCGGCGCGTCCGACGCGGCTGCCGAGCCGCAGCGCGACGTGCCCGCCGACACCCCTGGCGTCGGACGACCGCGCGTGTCGATCGAGCAGCACCCCGGGCTGCAGCCGCTCGGATCGGCCGGTGTCGTGCCCGGTGCGTCCGCGGCCGGCGTCCCCGGCGACGACGCGTCGGTGAGCCAGGCGGCCGCCCCGTCCGTGTCGCCCGAGGAGCGGGCACTCGACCCCCGGACGATCGCGCGCGCGTCACTGGCGGCGGGACGCAACAGCTCGCTGTGGTGGACGCTCGGCGGCATCGGTGCCGCGGTCGGCGCGGCCTTCGTGCGGGACGCAGTCGCGGGCGTGCTCGTGCTCGCGGCGCTGCTGGTCGTCTACGGCGTCGTGCGGGCCGTGGGCGCCCCGCCGGGACCCGCGGCGGTCGCCGTCCGGTCCAAGGCGCTGGACGTCACGATCCTGCTGGGGTGCGCCGTCGCGCTCGTGACGCTGGCCGCGGTCCTGCCGACCGCCTGACGGCGCTCCGACGACGAGGGCCCCGCGACGTCACCGACGTCGCGGGGCCCTCGGGCGTCCGGGGTCAGCGCTCGACGACGAGCACGTCCTCCTCGGCCACGTACAGCTCGTCCTCGCCGAACAGCGAGTCCTCGGGCGGCTCGGCGGCGAACGCGCGGTAGACGAGCGCCGCGATCGCGGCGCCGAGCAGCGGGGCCGCCCAGAACAGCCACACCTGCGACAGCGCCCAGCTGTCGGAGAACGCGGCCGCCGCCAGCGAGCGCGCCGGGTTGAGCGAGCCGTTCGTGACGGGCATCGCGACGAGCAGCAGGACCGCGAGCGCGAGGCCGACGGCGAACGGCACGTGCTGCTTGTTGGCGCGGCGGTCGGTGGCGCCCAGGATCACGCCGACGAACACCGCGGTCGCCACGACCTCGACGAGCAGTGCGACGACGAGCCCGAACTCCGCCTGGCCGGCCGAGAGCGTGGCCAGCGGGGAGTGGTCGCCGTAGCCGTTCGCGACGGAGCTGAAGAACGTGCGCGTCGACGTCTGCGCGCCCTGGCTGACGAGGCCCGGCAGCGTCGTGGGGACCGTCAGGAACAGCACGGCCGCGGCGAGCGTGCCGCCGACGACCTGGGCGAGCCAGTAGGGGACCAGGTCCTTGAACGGCGTGCGGCCCGCGAGGCACGCGCCGAACGTCACGGCCGGGTTGAAGTGCCCGCCCGAGACGCGGCCGACCGCGATGATGCCGGCCAGCGCCGCGATGCCGAAGCCGAGCGCGACGCCGAGGCCACCGCCGGTGTTGCTGAACGCCGAGTACAGCGCGACGCCCAGGCCCACGAGCACGAGCAGGAACGTCCCGAACGCCTCGGCGCCGAGCCGGGCCAGCAGGCTCGGCCCCGCGGCCACGACCGACCCCGCGGGCAGCAGGTAGGCGTCGTCCGCGCCGAGCGCGGGGTCGTCGTCCTCGTCCTCCTCGACCACGACGACGACGGGCTCGGACGTCGTCGGGGTGCCGGCGGCCGCGGGGGCCTCGGCGGCACCGGCCGCGGTGGTCTCCTCGGGCTCCGGGGTGCCGTCGGTGGGCTCTGGCTTCTGCTGGGACATGTCGGTCCTGTCGGTCGAGGTGGGAGGGTCACCGTCGGGTGCCGGGCCGCGGAGCGGCCGGCCGGCGGGGCGTCGGTGGCGCGGACGGGTGACGCAGGGCTCAGCATGCCAGCCGAGCCTGTGCGGCGGCAGGCGGACCGGCCGACCGAGATCTCTCGACGTCGAGTAACCTGGGCGTCACACCCACGGCACAGGAGGCAGGCCCGCGCATGGCGAAGATCAAGGTCGTCGGTCCGGTCGTCGAGCTCGACGGCGACGAGATGACGCGCATCATCTGGCAGTTCATCAAGGACCGCCTGATCCACCCGTACCTCGACATCGACCTGCGCTACTACGACCTGTCGATCGAGAACCGCGACGCGACCGACGACCAGGTCACGATCGACGCGGCGCACGCCATCAAGGAGCACGGCGTCGGCGTCAAGTGCGCGACGATCACGCCCGACGAGGCGCGCGTCGAGGAGTTCGGCCTGAAGAAGATGTGGGTCTCGCCCAACGGCACGATCCGCAACATCCTCGGCGGCGTCGTCTTCCGCGGGCCGATCATCATCAGCAACATCCCGCGGCTGGTCCCGGGCTGGAACAAGCCGATCATCATCGGCCGTCACGCCCACGGCGACCAGTACAAGTCGACGAACTTCAAGGTGCCCGGCGCCGGCAAGATCACGATGACGTTCGAGCCGGCCGACGGCTCCGAGCCGCAGCAGTTCGAGGTCGTGACGATGCCCGAGGCCGGTGGCGTCGCGATGGGCATGTACAACTTCAACGAGTCGATCCGCGACTTCGCGCGCGCCTCGTTCGCGTACGGCCTGCAGCGCGGCTACCCCGTGTACCTGTCGACCAAGAACACGATCCTCAAGGCCTACGACGGCGCGTTCAAGGACATCTTCCAGGAGGTCTTCGACGCGGAGTTCGCCGCTGCGTTCGCCGAGAAGGGCCTGACGTACGAGCACCGCCTCATCGACGACATGGTCGCCGCCGCGATGAAGTGGGAGGGCGGCTACGTCTGGGCGTGCAAGAACTACGACGGCGACGTGCAGTCCGACACCGTCGCGCAGGGCTTCGGCTCGCTCGGCCTCATGACGTCGGTCCTCATGACCCCCGACGGCAAGACCGTCGAGGCCGAGGCTGCGCACGGCACCGTGACCCGTCACTACCGCCAGCACCAGCAGGGCAAGCCGACGTCGACCAACCCGATCGCGTCGATCTTCGCCTGGACCGGTGGCCTCAAGCACCGCGGCAAGCTCGACGGCACGCCCGAGGTCACGCAGTTCGCGGAGACCCTCGAGGACGTCGTCATCACGACCGTCGAGAGCGGCAAGATGACGAAGGACCTCGCCATGCTCGTCGGCAAGGACCAGCCGTGGCTCACCACGGAGGAGTTCCTCGCCGCGCTCGACGAGAACCTCGCGGCGCGCCTGGCCTGAGCACAGCACCGGCGACGGGCCCTCGTCCACTCGTGGACGAGGGCCCGTCGCCGTCGGTGCGGGGTCAGCCGCACTCGACGACGTCACCCACCGCGTCGCTCCGCAGGCCGAGCAGCCAGGCGCCGCCCGGCCCACGGAGCGCGAACAGCGCACGGGCGTCGAGGACGTCCTGCACGGAGGCGAACCGGTAGGCCTCGGGACCGCTGATCTCCCCGTCGTCGCCGAGCGTCCGGGAGGACGCCCGCTGCCACTCCACGATGCTGCTCGCCACCGGGTCCTGCGCGGACGGGGGCGTGTACAGGGGGCGGCCGTCGGCCGTCGCGCCCGCCCGCGTCCAGGAGGTGAGGTCGACGCCGGGCCCCGCGACGGAGAACGTCGCGAAGTCGCAGTAGCCCGCGCCCGCGGCGGCCGTGCGGGACAGCCACGGCTCGTCCAGCGTGCGGGCGACGCCGTCGTCCCACCGGAAGGTGGTGGTGTCGGCACCGGGCACGTCCTGGTCCGCCAGCGTGACGAGCGCGCCGTACGGCAGCCGGACCGCAAGGACGACCGAGGTCGTGCCGGCCGGTGCGCCGGCAGGCGAGGGGACGACCTTCTCGACGAGCTGCACGCCTCCGCCGAGGTCGGCGAGCACCCGCAGCTCCGTCCCGAGCACCCGCGGGGCGAGGTCGCCCGCCCCCAGCGCCCAGGCTCCGTCGCTCCGGGTCGTGGCGGTCGTCACCGTGTAGCCGCCGGCCGTCCCCACCTCGGCCGGCAGGGTCAGCGTGTCGTAGAACGTGTCGGTGTCCTCCTCGACGCCGCCGGGATCGGGGACCGTCTGGCAGGCGTCGCCGGTGCGGGCGCTCGGGCACGCGACGCGGCGCAACGTGCCGCCCTGGTCCTCGTACAGCGCGACGTCGAGCGTGCTGCGGCGCAGCTCCGACGCGGACCGCCCGGCCGCCGCCGGGGTCGCGGCGTAGATGGGGGTCTCGCCGCGGTGCCCCACGAGGTACCAGTCGTAGAGCGAGCCGTCGTCGTCGGCCCCGAGGCGCGTGGGCGCCTCGACCGGCTGCGGCACGCTCCAGACCTCTCCCGTACGCGGCGCGGAGAGGCGCGCGAGGACGGTCGCGTCGTCGATGGTCGCCTCGCGGACCGGGGGGCC
>NZ_LNTD01000130.1 GCF_001462455.1 Cellulomonas sp. B6 | reverse complement strand
GGACCTCGCGGCCGTGCTCGCGGCCGTCCGGCGGGACGCGGCCGCCGGCCGCACCGCGGCGTGGGCGTCGTCGACGGTCGAGGACGAGCACGTCGGCGGGCCGGTCGTCCCCCGCGACGTCGTGGACGCGCTGCACCGCGCGGCCGACCTCCCCCACCGCCACCCGGTGGGCAACGCCGGGCTGCTGCACGTGTACGGCTACTGGTTCTCGGACGTCGCGACGCCCTTCGGGTTCAAGCGCGACCGGTGGGCCCAGGGCGAGCTGGCGGCAGCGCTCGGCCTGCCGCGCGACGCGTTCCTCCTCGACCACGACTCGGGCACGACGCTGCTGGAGCGCGTGACGCGGGCGGTCGGCCCGCTCCTCGGCACCCGGCACCGCGGCCCCGTCGCGGGTGACGCCCCGGACGCCGTCGGCTCCCCCGGGCGGCCCGCCGTGCGCTCGGCGGACGCATGGGTGGACGGCGTGCTCACCCGCGCCGTCACGTTCCGGGCGCCGGGTGCGCGGGCGACGGCGCTCGTGCACGGCCTGGACGACGGGCGCGGCATGCGCCTCGTGACGACGTTCCCGGTGGACGGCGACGCCCGAGCGCTGCTCGCGGAGTTCGCGGCGGAGCCCCGGCTGCGGTGGAACGCCGTGGTGCTCGCGCAGCCGTAACGCACTGTTCACCCCGGACGGACTTTCCGTCCATCTCTCTCGGTCACGATGGACGCATCGTCCAGACCGCAGGGAGACCGCGTGACCCCGAGCATCATCCTCGACTTCGACGGCACGATCGCCGTCGGCCCCGGGCCCGTGCTCGCCTACGCCCGGCTGCTGGCCCCGGACGCGCGGCCCGGATTCCTCGACCGCGTGACGGAGGCCCTCGCCGCGCACGAGGCGGGCAGCCCCGAGCACCGCGACGGCTACGACGTGGTCGGGTCGCTCGCGCGCGCCGACCGCGTCCCCGCCGACGCGCTGGCCTACGCCTACCTGGCGAGCCGTGCGCTCCTCGGCACCCCGCAGGCCCCCGTCAGCACCCTGCCCGACCTGCCGGCGTTCCTCGCCGACCTGCGGCGCCACGCCCGCGTCGTCCTCGCCACGAACGCGCCGCAGGTCGGCATCGACCGCGTGCTCGCGCAGTGGGGTGCCACGACGTCGTTCGACGCGCAGCACTTCACGGTGGGCAAACCCGCGGGCCTCGTCCCCGTGCTCCGCGACGCCCTCACCGACGGCCCCGTCCTGGCCGTCGGCGACGTCCTCGCCCTCGACCTCGCACCGGCCCTCGACCTCGGTGCCGACACCGCGCTCGTCGGCCCCACGGCCGCGACGACGACCGCACCCGTCACGATGCGGGCCGCGACCCTCGCGGACCTCCGCACGGACCTCCAGACCTGGGCCGCCGCCGCGGCGTCCAGCACCCCGACGCCCGTCGGCGTCACCACCCGCATCGAAAGGTGAACCCGCGCATGCGCAAGACCCTCGTCACCACCGGCTCGCTCGCGGTGGCCGCGCTCGCCCTGACCGGCTGCACGAGCGGCTCGGCCGCGACCCCCGCCGCCTCCGACGGTGCGTCCGCCGGTGCCGCCGACTGGCCCGACTCGATCACCATCTCGCTCGTGCCGTCCGTCGAGGGCGAGGACCTCGCCGAGGCGCTCGACCCGCTGACCGGCTACCTCTCCGACGAGCTCGGCATCGACGTGCAGGGCGTCGTCGCGACCGACTACGCCGCGACCGTCGAGGCGCTCGGCGCCGACCAGGCGCAGGTCGTCATCACCGACGCCGGATCGCTGTACAACGCGATCGAGCGGTACGACGCGCGGCTGGTCCTGCGCGACGTGCGGTTCGGCGCCACGTCGTACGCCTCGGTCGCCTACACGAACGACCCCGACACGTACTGCCAGGACGCCCCCGTGAAGGCGACGTACGCCGCGAGCGGCATCGAGCTGTCGTACTGCAACGGCGTCGAGAAGGCCGCGCAGGACGCGACCGGCCAGGGCCCCGCCGGCCTCGCCGCGCTGAAGAAGATCGCGCCGGGGACGAAGGTCGCGCTGCAGGCCGCGACCTCGCCCGCGGGCTACCAGTACCCGGTGGTCGCGCTGCGGGACGCGGGCATCGACACCGACGCCGACATCGCCCAGATCCCCGTCGAGGGCAACAACAACGCCGTCCTGTCCGTCTACCGCGGCGACGCCGCGGTGTCGTTCGGCTACTGGGACGCACGCACGACGGTGGTCAAGGAGGCCCCGGACGTCGCCGACAAGGTCGTCGCGTTCGCGTACACCGAGATGATCCCCAACGGCGGCGTCGCGGTCTCCTCGACGCTCCCCGACGACCTCGTCGAGAAGCTCACGACGCTCATGGACGGGTACGCCGACTCCTCCCCCGAGGCGAAGGACGTCATGTTCGACCTCGTCGGCCTGTCCGACTGGACGTCCGAGACCGCGCCCGAGCAGATCACGCGCTACGGCGAGATCCTCCAGCAGTTCGCCGGCTGAGAGCAGGACGCACGCATGCGCACCGCTGCACCGCACGTGGGGGCCGGGCACGCCCCGGCCCCCACGGCCCGCTCGTCGTGGCCGGTCGAGCTCGACCGCGTCTGCGTCACCTACCCGAACGGCACCCGCGCGCTGCGGGACGTCTCGCTGCGCGTCGAGCCGGGCGAGATGGTCGCCGTCGTCGGGCTCTCGGGGTCCGGCAAGTCCACCCTGATCCGCACCGTCAACGGACTCGTGCCGGCGACGTCCGGCACGGTCCGCGTCGGCCCGCACCAGGTCACGGCGCTGCGCGGCCGGGCGCTGCGCGAGGTCCGCGGGCACGTCGGCATGATCTTCCAGGGCTTCAACCTCGCCGAGCGCGTCGACGTGCTGCACAACGTGCTGGTCGGACGCTTCGCGCACACCCCCGCGTGGCGCTCGCTGCTGGGGCGGCCGTCCGCCGCGGACCGCGAGCTCGCGCTGCGCGCGCTCGACTCTGTCGGGATGCTCGAGAAGGTCTGGACGCGCGCCGGCTCACTGTCGGGCGGGCAGAAGCAGCGCGTCGCGATCGCGCGGGCCCTCACGCAGGAACCCGGCGTCATGCTGGCCGACGAGCCCGTCGCCTCGCTCGACCCGCCGACCGCGCACGCGGTCATGGCGGACCTGCGCCGCATCAACGCCGAGCAGGGCCTGACCGTCGTGGTGAACATCCACCTCATGGACCTGGCCCGGCAGTACACGACGCGCATGATCGGGCTGCGCGCGGGCGAGGTCGTCTACGACGGGCCCGCGCCCGATGCGACGGACGCGGACTTCGAGCAGATCTACGGACGCCCCGTGCAGCCGCGCGACGTGCTGGGGGCCGGCGCGTGACCGCGGTCGACCTCGCCGGACGTGTGCCGGCGCGGCCCCGGCACGTCGTGCGCACGGCGCTCGCCGTCGCAGGTCTCGTCGCGTTCACTGTCGCGACGTGCCTGCCCGCGATCGGCGGCGTGGAGCTCGACCTGGGGTCGATCGCGCGGTACTGGCGCAACGGCGCCGACAAGCTGGCCGAGCTCGCGCAGCCTAACCTCGCGTTCGCGCCGCGCACCGTCGCCCCGATGCTCGAGACGCTGCAGATGGCGCTCGTCGGCGCGGCGGTCGCGGCGCTGCTGTCCGTGCCGCTGACCCTGTGGGCCGCACGCGCGACCAACCCGTCGACGCCCGCACGCGTGGCGGTGCGCACGGTCGTCAACGTCGTGCGGGCGGTCCCCGACCTCGTGTACGCGACCGTGCTCGTCGCGATGGTCGGCGTGGGCGCGCTGCCGGGCGTGCTGACGCTCGTGCTGTTCGACGTCGGGATCGTGGTCAAGCTCGTCTCGGAGGCGATCGACTCCTCCGACCACGGGTACATGGAGGCCGGGCGCGCGGCGGGCGGCACGCAGACGCAGATCAACCGTGTCACGGCGCTGCCGCAGGTCGCGCCGCTGTTCGCGAACCAGTGGCTCTACGTGCTCGAGCTCAACGTCCGCATCTCCGCGATCCTCGGGATCGTCGGGGCGGGCGGCATCGGCCGGCTGCTCGACGAGCGGCGGGCGTTCTACGCGTACGGCGACGTGTCGGTCGTCATCCTGGAGATCCTGGTCGTGGTCGTCGTCATCGAGGTGCTGTCGAACCTGCTGCGCCGGAGGCTGGTGTGAGCGCCGCGACCGTGACGTCGCCGCGCGTCGACCCGCCGGTCACGCGCACCGCGCTGCCGCCGCGTCCGTCCCGGCTGTGGCCGACGCTCTGGGCGCTCGTGGTCGGCGCGGTGGTGCTCGCGGCCGCGGCCGGCCTGTCGATCACGTGGGACGAGCTCCCGGCGCTGCCCGGCAAGGTCGCGGGGTACCTGCGCCTGATGTTCGCGGACCCGAGCTGGGACAAGCTCCCCCGTGCGCTGCTCGAGACGTGGCGCTCGATCTCGATGGCGTGGACGGGGGCGATCCTGTGCGTGGTCGCGTCGCTGCCGCTGGGGCTGCTCGCCGCACGCGGCGTCGGCCCGGCGTGGCTGCGTCTCGGTCTGCGGGCGTGCTTCGCGGTGCTGCGTGCCGTGCCGGAGGTCGTGCTCGCGCTCGTGCTCCTCACCGTCACGGGGCTGACGCCCCTGACCGGTGCGCTCGCGCTCGGCATCGCCGGGATCGGCACGCAGGCCCGGTGGGTGTACGAGGCCGTCGAGTCCGTGCAGGAGGGCGCGTCGCAGGCCGTCCGCGCCGCCGGCGGCACCGCCGCGCACGTCACCCGGTGGGCGATCTGGCCCGCGATCTCGCCCACGGTGCTGTCGTTCGCGCTCTACCGGTTCGAGATCAACATCCGCACGTCGGCCGTGCTCGGCCTGGTCGGCGCGGGCGGCATCGGCAGCATGCTGTCGAACTACACCAACTTCCGGCAGTGGGATACCGTCGGGATGCTCCTGATCGTCGTCGTCGCCGCGACGATGCTGATGGACACGGTCTCCGGCGCGATCCGCCGCCGCATCATGGAGGGGGCACGCGTCCGTGACGTGGGCAGGGGCGCCTGACGCACCGCCGAGCACCCGCATCGTCGCGCTGCTCCCGTCGCTGCCGGCCACCGAGCGACGCGTGGGCGAGGCGGTCGTCGCCGACCGCGCGGGGACGGTCGAACGCACCGCGCAGGAGCTCGCCGAGGCGGTCGGCGTCGGGCGCGCGAGCGTCGTGCGCGCCGCGCAGGCGTTCGGGTACGACGGCTACCCGCAGCTGCGGGTCGCGCTCGCGCGCGAGATCGCGCTCGAGCAGTCGTCCGCGCCGCCCGCGGACGCGGGGACGTCGCTCACCGGTGCCGTGCACGCCGCGACCCGGCGCTTCGCCGCGCGGCTGGCGCACAGCATGGCCGCGCTCACCGAGGAGGCGCTCGTCGACGTCGTGGCGACGCTCGACCGCGCCGAGCGCGTGCTCGTCGTCGCGAACGGCCTGTCGGCGCCGCTCGGGCTCGACCTCCAGCTGCGGCTGACCGCCGCCGGCCGGCCGGCCGAGCTGCTGGGCGACGCGCTGGCGCAGCAGATCGCGGCCCGCCAGCTCGGGGCCGCGTCGGCGTGCGTCGTGCTGTCCGGCTCGGGCGTCAACCGCGCGACGCTCGACACCGTGCGAGCGGCGCGCGCGAGCGGCGCAAGGGTGCTGGCGCTCACCTCGTTCGCGCGCTCGCCCGTCGCCGAGGGCGCCGACGTCACGCTCGTCGTGCCGCCCATCACCGACGGGTTCCACGACGAGCTGGTCCACACGTCCCGCGCCGCGCTCGTGCTGCTCGTCGAGCAGGTCGTCGAGCTGCTCGTGGCGCACCGCGGCGAACGCGGCCGTGCGGCCCGCGCCGCGGCGCTGTCGGTGCTGGGCGACGGCCTGCAGGACTGACCCGCCGTCCGGGCACCTAGGCTGCTGCGGTGCCGACGACGATCGAGACCCGCACCCCCGCCCAGCTGACGCCCGCCGAGCTGTACGCGCTGCTGCGGCTGCGCGTCGACGTCTTCGTCGTCGAGCAGGCGTGCCCCTACCCCGAGCTCGACGGCCGTGACCTGGAGCCCGGGACGCGGCACCTGTGGGCGCACGAGGGCGGCGAGCTGCTCGGCACCGTGCGCGTGCTCGACGTCGACGGCGACCGGCCGGTCGTGGGCCGCGTCGCGACCGCCCCGGCGGCGCGCGGTCGCGGCGTCGCGGGGGCGCTCATCGAGCGCGCGCTCGGGCTGTGCCGCGCGGGCGCACCGGTCGAGCTGCACGGGCAGGCCCACCTCGAGCGGTGGTACGAGCGCTTCGGGTTCGTCCGCACCGGCGACACGTACGACGAGGACGGCATCCCGCACGTGCCGATGGTGCGCACTCCCCCGGCGCGCTGACGACCACGACCCGCGGCCCGCGAGCGCGCCGATCTGCGCCCCGGACGGGCGGCGTCGTGGTGCCGGTGCGAGGCTCGGAGCGACCGGTCTGCACCGAGGAGGGCCCATGCCACGCACCGCGACCGACACGTCCGCCGCGCTCCGGCTGACCCGCACGGTGGAGGACGCACGGGCGCTCGACGGCGTCGTCGAGCGCGTCCGGCCGCGCGTCGTCGCCGCGCTGGCGGACCGTCCCGCGCTGGCGGCGCTGCTGCACGGCCGCCCGCTGGGGCACGCGGTGCACCCGTTGATGACGGACCTGCCGCTGGGGCTCTGGGCGAGCGCGACGGTGCTCGACCTGCTGGGGGGCGAGTCGGCGCGTCCGCACGCCGACCGGCTCGTCGGTCTCGGCGTGCTGACGGCGCTCCCGACGTCGGCGACGGGCGTCGCGGACTGGGCGCGGTCGGGCCGCCGGACCCGCCGGGTGGGCGTGGTGCACGCGGCGTTCAACGGGGCCGGGCTGGGCCTGTTCGGGCTGTCGTGGCTGCTGCGGCGGCGCGGGGCGCGCACGGCCGGGGTCGCGGTGTCGCTGCTCGCGACGGGTGCGGTCGGTGCGGGGGGCTACCTCGGTGGGCACATGTCGTACCGGCTGGGTGCGCCGCCGCGCGGTCTGAGCGGGCCGGCCGCGGATCGCCCGGCGCCGGACGCGGACGAGGTCGACGCGCCCGCGGGCAGCGCCTGACGCGCGCGGCGTCCGAGCCTCCCACCGGACTCCGGCGGGGTGCGCGCTGGGAGGCGCGGTCCGCGTCGTCTCCGGTCGCCGGTGGTCCGGGCGGACGGCACGGCGCAGGGACGCGCCGTCCCGGGTGCCGGTCTCGGGGGTCGTGGTCAACGCACGAGCATGGGAGCGCGCCGCCGGGCGCGCGCGCCGGGGGCCCGAACCCACGACGCCGGGGACGGCGCTCCGTCCCCGGCGTCGCGTCGCGTCACTCGCTCGAGAGCGCGTCCTTGATCTTGCCCGTGGCCTTCTCGACGACGTTCGGCTGCGGCGTCGTGCCGTAGAACCGCGGGTCGGGCTGCGTGGGCGGCGGCATGGGCACGCCGGCGGGCGGCTCGGCGACGTAGGTGAACTCGCCGAGCCCGTCGGGCGTCGGGCCGGACGCCCACGAGCCCTTGTCGGCGTCGGTGCCGTCGGAGAAGTTGATGTACTGGTAGGACACCTCGCGGTGCTCCTCGTCGAGCGGGAAGCTGCTGGGCACGGGCATCCCCTCCAGGCCCTCCTCCTGCAGCTCGCGGGCCGCCGCGAGCCACTGGTTCTGGTGCATCGTGTCGCGTGCCAGCAGGAACGCGAGCAGGTCGCGCACGCCGTGGTCGTCGGTCATGTGGTAGAGCCGGGCGACCTGGACGCGGCCCTGCATCTCGGCGTTCGCGTTGGCCGTGAAGTCGGCCAGCAGGTTGCCGCTCGCCGTGATGTAGCCCGCGCTCCACGGGTTGCCCATCGAGTCGACGGGGCGCGCACCGGCACCGGCGACGATCGCGTGCTGCAGGTCGGTGCCGCCGATGACGGCTGCGACGGTCGGGTCCTGCTGGATCGCGTCCTCGGTGACGCCCACGGGCGCCTTCTCCAGGAGCTGGGCGATCATGGTCGCGAGCATCTCGACGTGGCCGAACTCCTCGGCGCCGATGCCGTACAGCAGGTCGCGGTACTTGCCGGGCAGGTGGGTGTTCCAGGACTGGAAGCCGTACTGCATGGCGACGGTGATCTCGCCGTACTGACCGCCCAGCACCTCCTGCAGCTTGCGCGCGTAGACGGCGTCGGGCTTGTCCGGGCTGGCCTGGTGCTGGAGCTCCTGGCGGTGGAAGAACATGGGTGACCTCCGCGCCCCGGGCGTGCCGGGACGTCGCGTGACGGTGCGGCGTGGGTGCCTCGGTCACGCACGGGCGCCATCGGCGGCCCCCCGGCGACCGGGATGGCGCCGACGGGCTTCTTCCGCCGGTGCGAGGACGGGGCCGTCGTGCCCCGCCGCTCTCGACGCTAGGCGGGGCGCCCCCGTCACGCGCGCCCAGGCGCCGAACCCGCAGGCCGCAGGCTCGGCCCACCTCGACGACGCAGGGGGCCGCCCGTTGGGGCGACCCCCTGCGCGTGCGCGGTCAGGCCCGAGCGTCGTGCGTGCTCAGCGCGTCACGACGCCGAGCAGGTCAGCGTCGGCCACGTCCAGTCGCCGTTGTGCTGGACCGTGAACCCGAAGGAGACCGTCTGCCCCGCGGCGAGCGCACCGCTGCCGCTCGGGCGCATGGTCATGACGTTGCCGCTGGCGTCCCACGTGGGGCTGCCGTTCCAGGTCGCGATGATGCGCTGCGGCTGGCGGACGGTGACGGTCGACGACCAGCCGCTGATCGCGCCGTTCGCGCGGATCGTGACGGTGCCGTTGAAGCGGTCGTTCCACTTCTGACCCTCGGAGTAGGTCGCGGTGCAGCTGCCCGTGCCGGGGTTCTGGGTCGGCGTGGGCGTCGGCGTGGTGCCGGGCTGCGTGGGCGTCGGGGTGGGGTTGCCCGGGTTGGGGACGGGCGTGCCGCCCTGGTTCAGCTGGTTGAGCACGCTCGTGTACGCGGCCTTCTTGTTGCCCGAGCCGTCGAACAGCAGCGGGGTGCCGTTGGCACGCCACGAGTCGGTGTCGCGCACGCCCCACACCGTGATGCCCGTGCAGCGCGCGACCGCGAGGCACGCCTGCACGACGCCCTGGTACTGCTGCGCCTGCGAGCTGCCCGAGCCCTCGATGTCGAGCTCGGTGATCTGCACGTCCACGCCCAGGTCGGCGAAGTTCTGCAGCGTCGTGTGGTAGTTCGACGGCACCGGGTTGCCGGAGTTGAAGTGCGCCTGGAAGCCGACGCAGTCGATCGGGACGCCGCGGGCCTTGAAGTCCTTGACCATGTTGTAGACGGCCTGCGTCTTGGCGTGCTGCCAGTTGTCGGTGTTGTAGTCGTTGTAGCAGAGCTTGGCGCCCGGGTCGGCCGCGCGTGCGGCGCGGAACGCGGCCTCGATCCAGTCGTTGCCGGTGCGCTGCAGGTTCGAGTTGCGGCGCGCGCCCGAGGAGCCGTCGTCGAACGCCTCGTTCACGACGTCCCAGGCGTAGATCTTGCCGCGGTAGTACGACGCGACCTGGGTCACGTGGTCGAGCATCGCGGTCCGCAGCGCGGACCCCTCCATGTTCTGCATCCACCCCGGCTGCTGCGAGTGCCACGCCAGCGCGTGCCCGCGCACCTGCTTGCCGTTCTGGCGTGCCCAGTTGACGATGCGGTCGCCCGAGGACCAGTTGAACTGGCCGCGGCTGGGCTGCATCGCGTCCATCTTCATCTCGTTCTCGGCGGTGATCATGTTGAACTCGCGGTTCGCGATGGTCGTGTAGGTGCCGTCGTTCAGGCGGCTCGCGGCGATCGCGGTGCCGAAGTAGCGGCCGCTCTCGGCGGCGGCAGCCTGGAGCGTGCTGCCGGCGGCGGCGGCGGGGACCGCGAGCGTCACGGCGAGCGTGGCGGCGGCCAGCCCGCCGAAGGCTGCGGCGAGCCGGCCGCGACGGTACCTCTGACGTGGGGTCGTCATTGATCCTCCTCGATCTGGTGCGCCGGCTGTGACCGGCGCGCCTCACCCTCGCCGGGGTCCCTCGGGGGGTCAACCGCTCTCCGGTGGATCGGTACTTTCGATCGCTGGTCGGAAACGTTTCAGCACTCCTGAGGGTGACGTTGATCGATGAAGCAGGCGTGTTTGAGGCCTCTCAACGGGTGCACGGCAACGCACAGGCCGATCCGCAGTGGGAGCGCTCCATCCTGCGCTCCGACACTTTCGCTGCTGAGCCGCGCTCCGGCGCCGGGGTTCAGGACGGGTCGGGTGCCAGCACGCCCGCCAGGAACCCGCCCATGAGGTGCCACGCCGCGACCGCCTCGCGGACCGGTCCCGCGTGCGTGAAGCCGTGGTCGACGCCGGGGAACGTCGCGTGCGTCGTGGCCACGCCGGCCGCCCGCAGCCGCTCCGCGAACGCGTCGCCCTCCGCCGCGAGCAGGTCCAGCGCCGCCGTCACGACCAGCGTGGGCGGCAGCACCGTGAGGTCCTCGGCCAGCAGCGGCGACGCGAGCTCCTCGGCACCCCGCGCCGCGTCCGGCAGGTACCACGCGTTGAAGCGCGCACCGACCTCGGCGAGCTCGGCGGCCCCGGCGCCGTGTGTCGCCGCGAGCTTCTCGGCCGGCGGCCGCGCGAGGTCCAGCGGCGCGTAGTCCACGACCAGCCCGACCGGGCGCGGCCCTCCGCGGCGGGCACCCAGCAGGCACGCGGCCGCCGCGAGGTTGCCACCGGCGCTGTGCCCGCCGACCGCGACCCGCCCGCCGTCGACGCCGAGCACCGCCCCGTGCGTCGCGAGCCACGCGAGCACGTCCGTGACGTGGTGCACCGCCGCCGGGTACGGGTGCTCCGGCGCGAGCGGGTAGTCCAGGTTGACGACCACGCACCCTGCCGCCTCGGCGAGGAACCGGCAGTACGGGTCGTCGCCGCCGCCGTCGCCGAGCACGAACCCACCGCCGTGCAGGTTGACGAAGACCCCCGGCGTCGTCGTCACCCCGCTCGGCCGGTACACGCGCAGCGCGCGCACCGGCGCGTCGTCC
>NZ_LNTD01000129.1 GCF_001462455.1 Cellulomonas sp. B6 | reverse complement strand
CCCGAACCGGCCGCCACCGGCGTCCCGACGCACCACGGCACGCCGACCCTCGCCGACCTGACGACGTTGCGTGTGGGCGGGCCCGTCGGGCGGTACGTCGAGACGTCGAGCGAGGCCGACCTCGTCGCCGCCGTCCGTGAGGCCGACGCCGCGGGCGAGCCCGTGCTCGTGCTCGGCGGCGGGTCCAACGTGCTCGCGGCCGACGCGGGCTTCCCCGGCGTGGTCGTGCGGGACGTGCGCGGCGGCGTGAGCGTCCCCGACGCGACCGCGTGCGCGGGCGTCACGCTCACCGTCCCGGCCGGCACGGTGTGGGACGACGTCGTCGCGTACGCGGTCGCGCACGAGCTCGTGGGCGTCGAGGCGCTGTCCGGGATCCCGGGCTCGACCGGGGCGACCCCCGTGCAGAACGTCGGCGCGTACGGGCAGGAGGTCGCGCAGACCGTCTCGCAGGTCCGCGTCTGGGACCGCGGGCGCGGCCGCGTGCGCACCCTGCCGTACGTGACGCTCGCGTTCGGCTACCGGTCGTCGCTGCTCAAGCGGTCGCTGCGCCCCGACCCGTCCGACCCCGGCGCGCCGTGGGGCCCGACCCCGCGCTACGTCGTGCTCGACGTGACGTTCCAGCTCAAGGAGGGTTCGCTGTCCGCGCCCGTGACCTACCCCGAGCTCGCGCGCACGCTCGACGTCGCCGTGGGGGAGCGTGCACCGCTCGCGGACGTGCGTGCCGCGGTGCTCGCGCTGCGGGGGCGCAAGGGCATGGTGCTCGACCCGGCCGACCACGACACGTGGAGCGCGGGCTCGTTCTTCACCAACCCGGTGCTGCCCGTCACGCAGGCCGCCGGGCTGCCCGACGACGCACCCCGCTGGCCCCTGGACGACGGCACGGTCAAGACCAGCGCCGCCTGGCTCATCGAGCGCGCGGGCTTCGCGCGCGGTCACGGCGCCCCGGGGCCCGCGTCGCTGTCGACCAAGCACACGCTGGCCCTGACGAACCGCGGCGAGGCGCGGGCAGCCGACCTCCTCGCGCTCGCGCGCGAGGTGCGCGACGGCGTCCGTGAGCGGTTCGGGGTGACGCTCGAGGCCGAGCCGGTCCTGGTGGGCGCGACGCTCTGAGCGCGCCGCCCGGGACGCGCCGTGCACGACACGCCGCCCCGAGCGCGTCGCGGGCGCGACCCTAGCGCCGGCGTGCGGGGTGGCGCGTCCCCCTCGCGACGGGTCCGTGGCCCGTCCCCGAGGCCGATGCGTCGTCGACCGTGCTCCCGGGAGGGTGGACGGGCGCCGACGGCCGGGGCGCAGGGGCTCCGGCGGGCGCCGTCCAGGGGGAGCACCATGAGACGACCACACCTGAGCCGCGCGGTCCTCGCGGCGGCCGTCGCCACGAGCCTCGTGGCGACGCTGACCGCGACGTCGGCGGCCGCGCACGGTCCCGACCGGCCCGGTCACGGGCCGGGCCACGACCGCACGAGCCGCGCCGAGGCCGTGCGCGTCGACCGCGTGCCGACGCCGGACCCGGGCTGGTTCGACTGCACGTCGCTGTTCGGTGCCGGCACCGAGTGCGGCACGGTCGAGCTGCCGCTCGACTACGACCAGCCCCGGCGCGGCACCACCGAGGTCGCGATGCTGCGCGTGCGGGCGACCGACCCCGCGCGACGCATCGGCACGCTCTTCGTGAACCCCGGCGGACCGGGAGGCTCCGGCGTCGAGATGGCCGCCATGGCGTCGGCGTTCCTGTCGCCCGAGCTGCTGGCGCACTTCGACGTCGTCGGCATCGACCCGCGCGGCACCAACTACTCGGCCAACGTGCGCTGCTTCCGCGACGCGGGGGAGCAGGGCGTCGCGCTCGCGGGCATGAACGTCCGCTTCCCCCAGGGCGACGAGCAGACCGCGGCGTTCGTCGCGTCGGCGCGTGCGCTCGGCCAGGGCTGCTCGACGACCGGTGCGCCGCTGAGCGCGTCGATGTCGACCGCGCAGGTCGCGCGCGACATGGACGTCGTGCGGCGGGCGCTGGGCGACGACCGCCTGACGTTCCTCGGGTTCTCGTACGGCAGCTACCTCGGTCAGGTCTACGTCAACATGTTCCCGGACCGGGTGCGAGCGGTCGCGATCGACGGCGTCCTCGACCCCGTGGCGTGGGCGGGGACCCGACGCACGGCGGACGTGCCCGTGACGGAGCGCATCGCGTCCGGCCAGGCCGCCTGGCGCGCGGCCCAGGAGATCCTCGACCGCTGCGCGCAGGCGGGCCCGGCGCTCTGCCGGACCGCGGGCCTCGGCGACCCGCGGACCGTGTGGGCCGAGGTGGAGTCCGGCATGCGTGCGGGCGGCGTCGAGCTCACCGACCCCGCGACCGGCGAGCCGCTCGGCACGTTCGACTGGGACGACACGGTCGGCGCCGTGCTGTCGCTGATGTACGCCCCGAGCGGGTACGACGCGGTCGACACCGTGGTGTGGGCGCTGTGGTGGCTGCTGCAGCCCGAGACGCCCGAGAACGCGCAGCAGCGCGCGGAGGCGCTCGCGGCGCTGTTCGGCTTCGAGCGGTCGCAGCGGGACGCGGACGCGGAGCGGGACGCGACCCGCGCGGCGCGCGCCGACGCGTTCGGGCTCGGGTTCCCCTACACCAACGGGCTCGAGGCGTTCTCGGCCGTCCTGTGCACCGACTCGCTCAACCCGCGCCGCCCCGAGGACTGGGTCGCGGCGTCCGCGCGCCAGGACGCGGCCGCGCCCGGGTTCGGGCCGTCGTGGACGTGGGCGTCGCCGCAGTGCGCGTCCCGCGCGTGGACCGCGCGCGACGACGACGCGTGGGCCGGGCGGTTCGACGCCCGCACCTCCGCGCCCGTCCTCGTGGTCGGGAACCTGTGGGACCCGGCGACCGCGTACGAGGGTGCGGTCGCCGCGGCCGCGGTCCTGCCGCGCAGCCGGCTGCTGTCGTCCGACAGCTGGGGCCACACCGCGTACGGCACGTCGCGGTGCGCGACCGGTGCCGTCGACCGGTACCTCGTCGCGGGCGAGCTGCCCGCCGAGGGCACGTCGTGCGTCGGGGACGTGCAGCCGTTCGCGCCGACGCCCGAGCAGCGCTCGGCGCAGACGCCGCGCATGCTGCCGCCGGTCGTGCCGCCGGTGCCGGGGGCGCCGCCGCGCGTGCCGTGACGGACCGCGCATGACGACGTGCGGGGCCCGGGCGCCGGGCCCCGCACGTCGCCGCGGCCCGGGCCGGCGTCGTGCCGCGCCCGGGCCGTCACGCGTCCCGGGGGCGTCGCCGCCTCCTCAGCCCGCGACGCCGACCGGGTCCGGGGCCGCGAGCCACGCGTCCACCCCGGCCAGCAGCCGGGCCCGCGCCCCGGGCGACGCGGTGCTCGCGAGCACCGACGACCGGGCGAGCGCGGCCAGCTCGTCGTCCGTGAAGCCGTGGACGTCGCGCGCGACGCGGTACTGCTCGACCAGCCGGGACCCGAACAGCAGCGGGTCGTCCGCGCCGAGCGCGACCCGTGCCCCCGCGGCGACGAGCGTGCGCAGCGGCACGTCGCCGTCCGACGCGTACACCCCGAGCGACACGTTCGACGCCGGGCAGACCTCGAGCGCGACGTCGTGCGCGACCACGCGCTCGAGGACCCTGGGGTCCTCGGCGCTGCGCACGCCGTGCCCCAGCCGGTCCGGGTGCAGGTGGTCGAGGACCTCGTCGACGTGCGCGGGGCCCAGCAGCTCGCCGCCGTGCGGCACCGCTCGCAGGCCCGCGCGGCGGGCGATCGCGAACGCGCGCCCGAACTCGGCGGTGCTGCCGCGCCGTTCGTCGTTCGACAGCCCGAAGCCCACGACCTCGCCGGGGCCGTCGCCGGCGTACCGGGCCGCGAGCCGCGCGAGCGTGCGCGCCTCCAGCGGGTGGCGCATGCGCGACGCCGCGACGACCACCCCCACCTCGACGCCCGTCGCCTCCTGCGCGGCGCGCGCCTCGTCGAGCACGATCTCGAGCGCGGGCGTGATCCCGCCGACGAACGGCGCGTACGACGTCGGGTCGACCTGGATCTCCAGGCGCCCCGAGCCCTCGGCGGCGTCGTCGGCCGCGGCCTCCGCCACGATCCGCCGCATGTCGGCCTCCGAGCGCACGCACGCGCGGGCCGCGTCGTACAGCCGCTGGAAGCGGAACCAGCCGCGCTCGCCCGCCGGGACCCGCAGCGGGTCCGCGTCGAGCAGCACGTGCGGCAGCCGGATGCCGTGGTGCTGCGCCAGGTCGGCGAGCGTCGCGACCCGCATCGAGCCCGTGAAGTGCAGGTGCAGGTGCGCCTTGGGCAGCAGGGTCAGGTCACGCACGCGCGCCAGTCTGCCAGCCGACGCCGCACGTCACGCGCTCGCGTCGACCAGCCGGTACCCGACGCCGCGGACGGTGTCGAAGTGCTCGGCGCCGAGCTTGCGGCGCAGGTAGCGCACGTACACGTCGACCACGTTCGACCCGGGGTCGAAGTCGAAGCCCCACACCTCGGACAGCAGGCGCTCGCGCGTGAGCACGTCGCCGGGGTTGCGCATGAACGTCTCGGCGAGCGCGAACTCGCGGGCCGACAGGTCGACCTCCGTGTCGTCGACCCGCATGCGACGTGTCCGCAGGTCGAGCTGCAGGCGACCGTGCACGAGCACGTTGCCGCGAGCCGCACCGGCCGTCGGCTGGCTGCGCAGCCGCAGCCGCACGCGCGCCAGCAGCTCCTCGAACCGGAACGGCTTGGCCATGTAGTCGTCGGCCCCGGACTCCAGGCCCGCGACCGTGTCGGTGACGGACGAGCGCGCCGTCAGCACGACGACGGGCAGGTCGCGCCCCGACGCCCGCAGCGCCCGCAGCACCTCGAACCCGTCCATGTCCGCGAGGCCCAGGTCGAGCACGAGCAGGTCGACGCCGCCGGCCGCGACGCGCTGCAGCGCCGCGGTGCCGGTCGGCACCGCGGTCGTCTCGTAGCCGTGCGCGCGCAGCCCCTTGGCCACGAAGGCCGCGATGCGCTCCTCGTCCTCGGCGATCAGGATGTGTGTCATCGGTGCGGCTCCACGAGCTCGGGGGACTCGGACCCGCCGTCGACGAGGCCGACGGCGGGCAGGTCGAGGACGAACACGACGCCGGGCCCGGACGCGGGCGGCGGGTGCTCGAGGAACACGCGGCCGTCGTGCGCGGCCGCGATCGCCGCGACGATCGGCAGGCCGAGGCCGGCGCCGTGCTGCACGCGGTCGGCCTGCCCACGGTGGAAGCGCTCGAAGATCCGCGCCTCCTCCTCGCGGGGCACGCCCGGCCCCTCGTCGCGCACCCACAGCAGCAGCCGTCCCGCGGCGACCTCGCTGCCGAGCCGCACGGTCGAGCCGGGCGCCGAGAACCGCACGGCGTTGGCGAGCAGCTGCAGCCAGGCCTGCGTGACGCGCTGCGCGTCGACGTGCGCGACGACGTCCGCGCGGGACACCACGACGTAGCGCCGGTCGCCCAGCCCGCGGGCCTTCTCGAGCACGTCGTCGGTGAGCCGACCCACGTCCACCGGTGCGGGCCGCACGAAGTCGGGGCGGTCGGCGGTCGCGAGAGTCACGAGGTCGTCGACCAGGCGCTGCATGCGGTCGAGCTCGTCGAGCGCGAGCGCCTGCGTCGCGCGCACGTCGGCCTCGTCGGCGGGGTCGAGCAGCTCGAGGTGGCCGCGCACGATGGTCAGGGGCGTCCGCAGCTCGTGCCCGACGTCGTCGAGGAGCTCGCGCTGCGAGCCGAACGCGCGCTCGAGGCGCTCGAGCATCGAGTTCACCGACGCCGCCAGGTCGGCGAGGTCGTCGCGCCCCCCGACCTCGATCCGCTCGGACAGGTCCGACTCGGTGACGCGTCGCACGGTGTCCCGCAGCACGCGGACCGGCCGCAGCATGCCTCCGACGACGAACCACGCGACCGCCGACGTCACGGCGAGCGCCGCGACCCCGACCGCCGAGTAGGTCGAGAAGATGCGCCACACGGCGGCGTTCTGGGCGCCGCGGTCGAACGCGAACACCATCAGGCCGTCCGCGCCCGGATCGGCTTCGAGGTGCACCGGGACGGTCGCGAGCCGGTACTCGGTCACGTCGGTGCGCACGCTGCGCGGCTCCCCGGTGAGCGGGTCGTCCGGCGGGAGGTCGCGCAGGAACGTCATGAGCTCGGTGTCGAGGTCGATGCGGACCGCGCCCGTCTCGTTGGCCGGCCGCCACGCGAGCTCGCCGCCGACGAACGACACGATGCCCTCGTTCTCGCCCGGGACGCGGTTCTCGACGGCCTTGCGCAGCAGCGTCGAGACCGACGTCCACCGCTCGGTCGGGCCGGACGGGTCCGGCGAGGTCGCGGACGAGTCGTCGGCGTCGACGCGCCCAGCCGACTCGAACGCCCGGAACGCCTGCACCGAGCGGCGCAGCGCGTCGTCCGTGCGGGCGTCGCTCGCGCGCAGCTGCAGCGCCAGCGCGGTGACGCCCGCGACCGTCATCGCGGTCGCCGTGAGCGCGACCACGGCGGTCATCAGCCGGCCCCGGACGGTGGCGCGGCGCCCCACCGCACGCAGCGGGTCGGACGGGGTGACGGGGGCTCCCGTCGACGCCGGACCGTTGCGCATGGCGCTCAGTATGGGGGCGGTCGAACCGCCGCAGAAGGGACGTCCACCGCGACGTCCCGGCCGTGGACACGCGGGCGACCACGACGTGCCGCGACGTGGCGCAGCGGCCCGGTCGTCGGGCGCGGTCGTCAGGCGCCCGGCAGGATCCCGCGCTCGATCGCGACCGTGACGGCGCGGGTGCGGTCGTCCACGCCGAGCTTGGCGAACGCGCGCAGCAGGTGCGTCTTGACCGTCGCCTCGGCGATGAACAGCTCGCGCCCGATCGCGGCGTTCGACAGGCCGCGCGCGACGCCCGCGAGCACCTCGCGCTCGCGGGGGGTGAGGCGCTCCCCGCCGTCGCCGCGGACCTGCTGCACGAGCCGGCGCGCGACCGACGGCGACAGCGCGGACTCGCCGCGCGCGGCCGCCCGGACGCCCGCGACGAGCTGCGCGCGCGGCGTGTCCTTGAGCAGGTAGCCCGTCGCGCCCGCCTCGACGGCCCGCAGGATGTCGGTGTCGGTCTCGTAGGTCGTCAGCACGAGCACGCGGACGTCGGGCAGCTCGGCGACGATCCGCGCGGTCGCCTCGGCGCCGTCGGTGCCGGGCATGCGCAGGTCCATCAGCACGAGGTCCGGCCGCAGCTCGCGCGCCAGCGTCACGGCCTGGGCGCCGTCGTCGGCCTCGCCCACCACCTCCAGGTCCGCCTCGAGCCCGAGCAGCGCGACGAGCCCCGAGCGCACCACCGGGTGGTCGTCGGCGACCACGACCCGCACGCTCACCGCTCCTCCGTCCCGCGTGGCGCACCCGTGGCGGGTCCGGCGTCGCCCCCGTGCCCAGCACCGCCCGGGCCGCGCACGACGCCCGTGCCGTCCGGGTCGGGTGCGCCACCCACGGGCACGCGCACGCGCACGCGTGTGCCGTCGCCGGGCGTGCCCGTGACCTCGAGGCGACCACCCGCGGCGTCGGCGCGGGCACGCATGCCGCGCACGCCGGCGCCCTCGGTCGCGTCCGGCGGCAGGCCGCGGCCGTCGTCGACGACCTCGAGCACGACCTCGTCACCCGTGCGGACCAGCCGCAGCGTCACGTGCGACGCGCCGGCGTGCCGACGCACGTTCGCGAGCGACTCCTGGGCCGCCCGCAGCAGCACGACCTGCGCCTCCCGGCCGGGCACGCCGTCGGGGGCGTCGTCCACCACGTCGACCCGCACGCCGGTCTCGGCGCCGAACCGCTGCGCGAGCCGTCCGAGCGCGTCGGCCAGGGTGCCGTCGCCCAGCCCCGGCGGTGCGAACGCCCCGACCAGCGCGCGCGCCTCGGCGAGGTTGTCGCGCGCGACGTCCTCGATGTGCGCGAGCCGGTCGGCGGCGCGGTCCGCGTGGCCGCGCTCGAGCTCGGCCGCCGCCGCCTGCGCGAGCATGACGACCGACGTGAAGCCCTGCGCGAGCGTGTCGTGGATCTCGGCGGCGAGCCGCTCGCGCTCGGCGACGACGCCCGCGGCGTGGTGCGAGGCCGCCAGCGCGTCCTGCGTCTCCCGCAGCTCGTCGAGCAGGTAGGCGCGCTCCTCGCTCTGCTCGGCCACGTGCGTGATCCACAGCCCGAGCGTGACCGCGAACAGCAGCGCGATGCCGAACTGCCCGGCGATCTGCGCGGCCACCCCGGCGTCGGCGCCCGTGCGCCAGGCCGAGGCCGCCGCGACTCCGAACGTCAGCGCGGTGCACCACGCGATGCCGGTGGGCCGCGTGCGCGCGAAGAACCAGATCTGCGAGTACGCCAGGAACAGCAGCACCGTCCCGATCCCGCCCAGCACGACCTGCGCCGTGCCGACCGCCGTGAGCACCGCGAGGTAGGCGTCCGCGCGGCGGGCGTCGCCGCGCACGGCGCCGGTGTGGCCGAGCGCCGCGTACGCGACCGCCAGGACGCCGAGCAGCGCGACGGCGACGACCTTGCGCGGCGCCGGCATCGTGTCCAGGCCGATCGCCGCGGCCGACAGCACGACCATGACGCCGAAGCCCAGGTCCCACATGCGCAACGTGCGCCGCCAGAACTCGTGCCGGCCGACGGGCTCGTGCGCCGGTGCCGCGGACGTGCTCATGACCGGGACTCTCCCACACGCGCGGCAGCCCGCCGCCGCAGGACCCGGCGGGTCCCGCGGCGGCACGCGTCGTCAGCCGTCGTCACGGCGCCGCCAGCGGAACGTGCGCACGCCCACCACGAGCCCGACCACGAGCCACGCCGCGAGCACAGCGGCGGTCGCGCCGTGCTGCCAGGTCCCCGCCGGCTCGACCACGACCGCGGCGTCGGGCAGGAACACCGAGCGCATGCCCTGGGCCATCCACTTGAGCGGGAACACCGAGGCCACCTGCTGCATCCAGGTCGGCAGCTGGTCGAACCGGAAGAACACGCCCGACACGAACTGCAGGACCAGCACCACGGGGATGACGACGGGGCTCGCGGAACGCCCGGTGCGGGGGACCGACGAGTACGCGACCCCGCAGACCGCACCGGCGGCGGTGCCGAGCACGAACACCCACGCGAACGTGCCCCAGCGTGCCGCGTCGTCGGGCAGCGGCACGTCGAACACGAGCGCCGCGACCGCGAGCAGCAGCGCGGTCTGCACGCCGGCGGTCACGAGCACCTGCCCGGTCTTGCCGAGGAAGTACGCAGCCGGCGGCAGCGGTGTCGAGCGCAAGCGCTTGAGCGTGCCGTCGTCGCGCTCGCCCGCGATCGAGATCGCGAGGTTCTGGAAGCTCGAGAGCATGACGCCCGTCGCGACCATCCCGGGCAGGAAGTACTGCGGGAAGTGCACGCCCGACCCGGCGACGACCTCGTCGTCGGTGCCGAAGACCGTCGCGAAGATCGCGAGCATGAGGATCGGGTAGGCGAACACGAACACCACGGCGTCGCGCTCGCGGAAGAAGGTCAGCACCTCGAACGCGGTGCGCGACCACGCGAGCCGCGTCGTGCCGGGCAGCCGTGCGGGGGGCGCCGCACGGCGCGTCGTCGCGTGGGCCGCGGCGCCCGCCGGCGGAGGCGTCCGGGGTGTCGTCGCGGGTGTCGTGGGAGGTGTCGTCGCGCTCACAGGTCCGTCTCCTCGTGCGTCGTGGCGCCGGTGCCGTCGGCGGCGGCGATGAGGCCGAGGTACACGTCCTCGAGCGTGGGGCGCAGCACCTGCAGCCCGGCGACCTCGCCGTCCGGTCCGGCGAGCCGGTCCGTGAGGTGCGCGACGAGCGCTGTGGGGGTCTCGGTGGCCTCCTCGCGGGGTGCGCCGTCCTCGGTCCAGCGGACGCGGGCGCGACGCGCCTGACGTCCCCCGAGGCCGTCGGGCGTGCCCTCGGCCACCACCCGCCCGTCCGCGACCACGACGACGCGGTCCGCGAGGCGTTCGGCCTCCTCGAGGTAGTGCGTCGTCAGCAGGATCGTCGTGCCCTCGTCGCGCAGCGCGTGGACGAGGTCCCAGAACTCGTGGCGGGCCTGCGGGTCGAACCCGGTGGTCGGCTCGTCGAGGAACAGCAGCTCGGGGTCGCCGACCACGCCGAGCGCGACGTCGAGGCGGCGCCGCTGCCCGCCCGACAGGGCGCGCGTGCGCGCCGACCTCTTCTCGCGCAGCCCGACGGCGTCGATCACGGCTTCGGGGTCGCGCGGCGCGGGGTAGAAGCCCGCGACGTGGTGCACGATCTCCCGCACGGTCGCCTCGGCCATGTCGTGGTTGTCCTGCAGCACGACGCCCAGCCGCGACCGCCACCGCCGGTCGCCGTGCGCCGGGTCCTCGCCGAGCACGCGCACGTGCCCGGCGTCCGCGCGGCGGAACCCCTCGAGCGTCTCGACGGTCGTCGTCTTGCCCGCGCCGTTGGGGCCGAGCACTGCCACGATCTCGCCGTGCTCGACCCGCAGGTCCAGCCCGTCCACGGCGCGCTTGGCGCCGTACCTCTTGTGCAGGCCCTCGACCAGGACGGCCGGGGCACTCGTCGTCGTCATGCGCCCAGCGTGGCCGCCGGGTCGGCCCGCGCGGGACGACCGGGAGACGGGGCCGGGGGTCCACCGATCGGTGGACCCCCCGGCTCAGCGCGGCGCGGCGACCGACGTCAGACGGCCTCGCCCAGCAGGGCCTGGATGCGGCGCACGCCCTCGACCAGGTCGTCGTCGCCCAGCGCGTACGACAGTCGCAGGTACCCGCTCGGGCCGAACGCCTCGCCCGGGACCACCGCGACCTCGGCCTCGTCGAGGATGAGCGCGGCCAGCTCGGCCGACGTCGTCGGCGTGACGCCGCGGATCGTGCGGCCCAGCACGCCCTCGACCGACGGGTACGCGTAGAACGCACCCTGCGGTGCGGGGCAGCGCACGCCGTCGATCGCCTCGAGCATCTCGACCATGGTGCGGCGGCGGCGGTCGAACGCCGCGCGCATCGTCTCGACGGCCGACAGGTCTCCCGTGAGCGCGGCGACGGCCGCGCGCTGCGACACGTTCGCGACGTTCGACGTCAGGTGCGACTGCAGGTTGGTCGCGGCCTTGACGACGTCCGACGGCCCGATCATCCAGCCCACGCGCCAGCCCGTCATCGCGTACGTCTTGGCGACGCCGTTGAGGACGATCGTGGTGTCCGCGAGCTCGGGGACCACGCGCACGACGGGCGTGAACACGGCGTGGTCGTACGTGAGGTGCTCGTAGATCTCGTCGGTGATCACCCAGATGCCGTGCTCGAGCGCCCAGCGCCCGATCTCGGCCGTCTGCTCGGGCGAGTACACGGCGCCCGTCGGGTTGGACGGCGAGTTGAACAGCAGCGCCTTGGTGTGCGGCGTGCGAGCGGCCTCGAGCTGCTCGACGGTGACGAGGTAGCCCTGGTCGACGCCGGCGAACACCTCGACCGGGGACGCGCCGGTGAGGCGGATCGCCTCGGGGTAGGTCGTCCAGTAGGGCGCGGGCAGCAGCACCTCGTCGCCCGGGTCGAGGATCGCCGCGAACGCCTGGTAGACGGCCTGCTTGCCGCCGTTGGTCACGAGCACGTCGGACGGGCGCACCTCGTACCCGGAGTCACGCAGCGTCTTGGCCGCGATGGCCTCGCGCAGCACCGGCAGGCCGGCGGCGGGGGAGTAGCGGTGGTTCGCGGGGTCCTGCGCGGCGCGCACCGCGGCCTCGACGATGTAGTCGGGTGTCGGGAAGTCGGGCTCGCCGGCGCCGAACCCGATCACGGGCCTGCCGGCGGCCTTGAGGGCCTTCGCCTTGGCGTCGACCGCGAGCGTCGCGGACTCCGCGATGGCGGCGACGCGGGTGGAGACCCGCGCGCGGGGGGACGAGGTCGGTGCGCTGTGCTCGCTCACGAGGTCCATCCAAGCAGAGCCGCCCTCGCGTGCGCCCGGGGTGTCACGACGTGGTACGCGAGGTCCCGGCGGCCGTCCCCCCGGTCGCGTGCGGACCCTGCCCGGACGTCCGCGCGGACCCCGCCCGGACCTCGGGGGCCGACGTGTTCGACCACGCGCCGCGGGTCGCGTACAGTGATCCCCCGGCGGTTGACGTCCGTCATGATGAAGCACGCCCTCGCGCGAGGGTCGGGCGGACCCGTGACGAACCAGGCCGTCGTAGGGCAGTGGCGCAATTGGTAGCGCAGCGGTCTCCAAAACCGCAGGTTGCAGGTTCGAGTCCTGTCTGCCCTGCGCACGCGGAGCGGCCGCGGCCCGACCACCCCCCGCGGGTCGGTCGGGTCGGGGTCGCCCGCCGTGAGCAGGACCGCCGGACGGTCCGGCGCGACGCGTCGGCCTGTCGGCACGTCCTCGACCCGCGGCGCCCACCCGGGAGTCGCACGACGAGTCACGAGACAGGGGCCAGACGTGAGCGATACCGCAGCCGCAGCGGCGTCCGACGCCGAGGGCTCGGCCGCCCGCAAGGGCGAGCACGCACCGCGTCGTGGCGAGGAGAAGCGCGGGCTGTTCGCGCGCATCGCGCTCTTCGTGCGCCAGGTCGTGGCCGAGCTCAAGAAGGTCGTCCGGCCCACGCGTCAGGAGCTCGTGACCTACACGAGCGTCGTGCTCGTCTTCGTCGCGGTCGTCATGGCCTTCGTGACGGTCGTCGACCTGGGCCTCGGCCAGCTGACGTTCCTCGTCTTCGGGTGACGCGCGCCGGCCACGGGCCGGCACCCACCCCACCCGCGCGGCCCCGGGCCGCGCACCGCCGGCCCGCGGGCCGACCATCGGAGAAAGCAGGTTGCACGTGTCGCAGGAGTCGCAGGAGCCCACGCCGGGCGCCGAGGACGAGCTCGCGGACGCCATCGCGTCGGTCGAGTCGGTCGAGGCGACCGCGGGTGACGAGGTCGACGGCACGGACGTCGAGGCGACCGAGCTCGACGACGTGACCGGCGACGACGAGGTCGACGCCGACGGGTCCGACGTCCAGGAGTCCGACGCCGAGCCCGACGAGTCGGACGACGACGAGGACGACGAGGACGAGGACCCGGTCGAGGCGTTCAAGACCGCGCTGCGCCGTCAGCCCGGCGACTGGTACGTCATCCACTCGTACGCGGGCTACGAGAACCGCGTGAAGACGAACCTCGAGTCGCGCACGCAGAGCCTCAACATGGAGGACTACATCTTCCAGGTCGAGGTGCCGATGGAAGAGGTCGTCGAGATCAAGAACGCGCAGCGCAAGGTCGTCAAGCGCGTGCGGATCCCCGGCTACGTCCTCGTGCGCATGGACCTCACCGACGAGTCGTGGGGCGCGGTGCGCCACACGCCCGGCGTCACCGGCTTCGTCGGCCACACGCACCAGCCGGTGCCGCTCACGCTCGACGAGGTCTTCTCGATGCTCGCGCCCGTGATCGAGGCGAAGACGCCGGCGCAGACCGCCACCAAGGCGGCCGCCAAGCCCATCGAGGTCGACTTCACGGTCGGCGAGTCCGTCACCGTCACCGACGGCGGCCCGTTCGACACGCTGCCCGCGACGATCTCCGAGATCAACGCCGAGAGCCAGAAGCTCAAGGTCCTCGTCTCGCTCTTCGGCCGGGAGACCCCGGTCGAGCTGTCCTTCAGCCAGGTCTCGAAGATCTGACCTGCTGACCGCCCCGCGCCGCGGGGCCCTGCAACCGGGTCATCGCCCACGGCGTCGGCCCACGAGGAAGAGAGGGAGGCATCATGCCCCCGAAGAAGAAGGTCACCGGCCTCATCAAGCTCCAGATCAACGCCGGTGCGGCCACCCCCGCGCCGCCGATCGGCCCCGCGCTCGGTCAGCACGGCGTCAACATCATGGAGTTCTGCAAGGCGTACAACGCGGCGACCGAGTCGCAGCGCGGCAACGTCATCCCCGTCGAGATCACGGTGTACGAGGACCGCTCGTTCACCTTCATCACGAAGACGCCGCCGGCCGCCGAGCTCATCAAGAAGGCTGCGGGCGTCGCCAAGGGCTCGCCCACGCCGCACACCACCAAGGTCGCGAGCCTCACCCGCGAGCAGGTCCGTGACATCGCGTCGACCAAGCTCGAGGACCTCAACGCGAACGACCTGGCCGCCGCCGAGAAGATCATCGCCGGCACCGCGCGTTCCATGGGGATCACGGTCCAGGACTGAGACCCCGAGGGGCGGCACCCGCCGGGTGCCGCCCAGCACCACCCCTGTGGCAGGGCCCGTGTGCGGCCCGTTCGACCACGACTGCTGAGAAGGAGACAGGCAGATGCCCAAGCACAGCAAGGCGTACCGCGCCGCCGTCGAGAAGATCGAGGCCGGCCGGATCTACTCGCCGCTCGAGGCCGTGCGCCTCGCCCAGGAGACGTCGACCACGAAGTACGACGCGACCGTCGAGGTCGCGTTCCGCCTCGGCGTCGACCCCCGCAAGGCCGACCAGATGGTCCGCGGCACGGTCAACCTGCCGCACGGCACCGGCAAGACCGCGCGCGTCATCGTGTTCGCCAACGGCGAGCGTGCCGAGCAGGCCCGCGCCGCCGGCGCCGACGAGGTCGGCGGCGACGAGCTCATCGCGAAGGTCGCCGACGGCTGGACGGACTTCGACGCCGCGGTCGCGACGCCGGACCTCATGGGCAAGGTCGGTCGACTCGGCAAGGTCCTGGGCCCGCGTGGTCTCATGCCGAACCCGAAGACCGGCACCGTGACGATGGACGTCGCCAAGGCCGTCGCCGACATCAAGGGCGGCAAGATCGAGTTCCGCGTGGACCGTCACGCGAACCTGCACTTCATCATCGGCAAGACGTCGTTCTCCGACGTCCAGCTGGTGGAGAACTACGCCGCGGCGCTCGAGGAGATCCTGCGTCTGAAGCCCGCGTCGTCGAAGGGTCGCTACATCAGCAAGGCGACCATCTCGACGACGAACGGCCCCGGCATCGCGCTGGACCAGAGCAAGACGCGCAACCTCACGGAGGAGGACGCCGCCTGACGGCTGCCCCCCCTGCGACGACGGCCCGGCACCCCACGAGGGTGCCGGGCCGTCGTGCGTCCCGGGCCGTGGTCCGGGAGGGGCGGATGCCCCGGGTCGGCGTGCGGTGCGGTCCCCCCTGCGGACCGCACCGCGCGGGTACGGAGCACCCCGACGGGCCTCACGACGTCCGCGTCACCACGGCAGCCACTCGGTGACGCACACGCCGTCCGCGCTCTCGCAGACCAGACGGACGGGGCCGGTCGGTGGCGCGTCGAGCCGGAAGTAGCCGACCTCGTCGGTCGTGACCGCGCCGACGTCACCGTCCGGCGTGCGCAGGACGACCCGCCCCTGCCGTGCGGGGATCAGCTGTCCCTCGACCCCCGCCTCGCCGACCTCGACCTCGACGGCCACGCCGTCGCCCTCGAACACGAGCGTCCGTGAGGGCTGACCGCTGCGGTCCCGGACGCCCGCCGTGCGCGCGGACGTGCGGGAGTCGTGCACGAGGGTGAGCAGCAGCAGCTCGGTGTCGAGCTCCTCGCGCAGCGCGAGCATGCCGCGGTGCGCGCGCAGCGCCGTGGCGCCCGCGTGCTCGACCCGACGGCGGACGTCGTCCTCCGCGAGCGCCTGAGCGAGCTCGTCCGCGAGGACGTCGTCGTCGTGCCAGCGCCGCGCCGACCCCGGGGGCCTCACGTCATCCGAGCGCCAGGGCATCGTGGCCTCCTTCGTGCAGCGCGGCTCCGACCGCGAGGTAGCGGCGGATCGCGTCGGTCCGACGCAGGCGCGCGAGCGCGCGCTGACGCGTCGGGCCGATCGACCCGACCGGGACGCCGAGCCGTGCCGAGATCTCCTGGTAGCTCGGCGCCGGGTCGGTGGACAGCAGGAGCAGCAGGTCACGCTGGTGGGCGGGCAGCTCGTCGAGGGCGGCCCGCAGCGCCGCGCGCCGCTCGTCGCGCAGCAGCTCGCCGTCGACGTCGGCGTCGGCGGGCACGTCGAGGCGGCCGGTCGCCGGGTCGACGGGCACCGAGCGCCGTGCCTGGTTCGCGGTGCGGATGCACTCGTGACGCGTGGCCGTCGCGATCCACCCGGGCAGGGCCTCGGGCTCGCGCAGCGAGCCCAGGTGCTCGAGCAGGTTGAGCCACACGGTCTGCGCGACGTCCTCCGCCTGCTGCGGCGTGAGCCGGAACTGCCGGACGCGCGCGAGCACGAGGCCGGTGTGGCGGCGCACGATCTCCGACCACGACGCCTCGTCACCCGTCAGGGCGCCGGTGACGAGCTGGGAGGTCGTGCGCTCGTGGTACGGACCGCCCAGCTGCTCACGGCTGCTCACAGCACGCCTCCCTCGCCCGTCCGGTCGCTCCCGCAGGCCATCATGGCGTGCCGGCAGGCACGTGCCCAGCACGTCAGGCACCTCGGTGGCGCGCGTCCGGCGCACCGGGCGTCGACGGCCCGGTGCACCGGGTGGCCCGTGGGTCGCGGGGCGTGGGTCGTGGCACGGGCGCTCCTCGGTCCGGGCGCCGGGCGGTGGCCGGCGCGTCCGCCTGGTGAGAGACCGGCGGGGGGCGCCGTGATACCTCGGCGGGCCGGCCGGGTCGCGGGTGGGCGTCACAGCCCGTCCAGCACGTGCAGCGCGCGGCCGTAGTCGGGGAGCGGACGCCCGGTCGCGCGCAGCCGGGCGTAGGCGCGTCGCGCACCCACGCCGTGCTCGAGCATGAGGTTCGCGACGGCGCCGGCGACCTGCGGCGCGGCGAACGACGTGCCGGACCACCACGCGAACGCGTCGGCCGGGAAGTCGTCGGGGTCGGCGGTGAACTCGTACGACTCGCGACCCTCGACGAACGGCGCGCGGATGCCCTCGGCGACGGCCGAGCAGTCCACCCAGAACCCGTGGCTCGACCACGGCGCGGGTCGGCCGTCGGGCGTCAGGCCGGCGACGGCCACGACCTGACGGAACGCGGCGGGCCACACCGGTCGGGCGGTGCCCGCGTTGCCCGCCGCGGCGACGACGAGGATCTCGCGGCCCGTCTCGTCCTCGATCTGGTCGATCGCGTCGAGCGCGGCCTCGACCGCCAGCGACGGCTGGTCGAACCGGGTGCTCGAGCCGAGCGAGAGGTTGATGACGTCGGCGCCCTGCCGGGCCGCGCGCACCATGGCGGTCGCCACGTCCACCTCGCTGCCCACCCCGCCGCCGAGCAGCGCGCGGTGGACCGTGAGCCGTGCGCGCGGCGCGACCCGGGCGACCACACCGGCGACGAACGTGCCGTGGCCGGCGCACAGGTCGAGGTAGCCGTCGTCGGGCTCGACGTCGAGCGGGTCGACGTTGCGGTCGCGCCCCCGCCGGTGGCGGGGCACGGACGCGAGCCAGCCGTCGCCGCGCACGCGCGCGTCGATCCCGGTGTCGACGACGGCGACGTGCGGCGCGTCGTCGGCCGGCTGCTGGGTCACGGGGGGCAGGGGCTCCGCGAGCGCCGGCCCGCCGAGGTTCTTCATGACGGGGTCGCACGGCAGCACCTGGTTCTGCGAGGCGGCGAAACCCCGCAGGCGCAGCTCGGCGACGGTGTCGTCCAGGTCGTCGAGCGACACGTCGTCGGCGCGCAGCAGGACGACGTGCTCGGCGATGCCGTCGAGGTCGACGCGCGCCCGTCGCAGCCCCCGCGCCTCGAGGTAGGCCCGGGCGCCGCGGTCGGACCACGTCGCGGCGGTGACGACGAGCTCGCCCTCGACCGCCAGGACGTGCGGCGCGCCGTCGCCGACGGTCCCGATGCGCTGGTCGGTGCGCGCGCGGTAGCGCCGCGAGATCGACCGCGCGGCCTGGCGTCGCAGCGCCGGGTCCTGCGCGGTGCGGACCAGCTCGGTGACCTGGCGGCGGACCTTCGTCCGCGCGGCGGACCGCTCGTGGTCGCCCTGCGGCTGACCGGTAGCGTCGGACGTGCTCATCGTCGGGCTCCTTCGGGGGCGTGGTGCCTGGGGTGGAGGGTCATGACGGGGACGTCGCACCAGCCCGACGCGCCCACGCACCAGGAGGGCCCGGACGCGCTCCTGATACGTGCGCGGGCGCTCGCGGAGCGGGCGGCCGCGGACCCGCGCCCGGTCGAGGCGGAGGCGCGGGCCCTGGCCGACCACGCGCGGGGCGTCGGTGCGCACGCCGCGCACGCGGTCGCGCTGCGCGCGCTGGCCGCGGTCCACCGCGTGCGGTGGGAGCACGCCGAGGCGGCACGGCTGCTGGGCAGGGCGCTGCGCCTGGGGTCGAGGCACGGCGACGCGCTGGTGGACGCCGAGGTGCTCGGAGCCCGTGCGGCGGTCCGGCACGGGCAGGGGCGGGTGCTGGGCGCCGCGCGCGACGTCGACGCGGCGCTCGCGGCCCTCGGGCGCGCGCACCGGGCGTCCGTGGCCGAGCGGGAGGGGCTGCGCGCGTACCTCGAGCTGCAGCGTGCGGCGCTCGACCACAACGCCGGCCGGCTGCGGGACGCTGAGACGCGGTACCGCCGGGTCCTGGCCTCGGGTCGCGCGTCGCAGGACGTGACGGTGCGCGTCGCGAACAACCTCGCGCTGGTCCTGGCGGCCCGGGGCCGTCACGCCGAGGCGCTGACGTGGTCGGCGCGTGCCGTCGAGGTCGCGGCGGACCTGGGCCCGGTGCCGCACGCGGTCACGCGTCAGACGCACGCGTGGATCGCGGTGCACCAGGGCCGGCTCGCCGACGGCCTCGCGGAGCTCGCGCAGGTCGCCGACGCCTACCGGCGCGCGGGCGTGCCGCTCGGCGAGCACCACGTGGAGGTGGCCGACGCGATGGCCGACCTGCGCCTGCTGCCCGAGGCCGTCGCCGCAGCCCAGGCCGCCGCCGACGAGCACGCGCGGTCGGGGACCTGGCTGATGTGGGTGGAGGCGCAGACGCGGCTCGCGCACCTGCACCTCGCCGGTGGTGACGCGGCACGGGCGCGCACGGCGGCCGCGGCCGTGCTGGCCCGCAGCCGCAGCCAGCGTCGAGACGCGTGGCTCGCGCGCGCCCGCGTCCTGGACTCGCGTGCGCGTGCCGCGCTCGGCGAGGACGTGTCGTCGGACGCGTCCGCGCTCCGGCGGGCGGCGAGCGGGCTGCAGCGCCACGGCGACCTGGTCGCGGCCGTCGACGCGCACCTGGCGGCGGGGCGCGCCGCGCTGACGGGACCGCGGCCGGACCGGGCGTACGACGACCTGGCGACCGCGGCGCGCCTGGCCGTGCGGGGGCCGCTGCTGCTGCGCGTGCGGGGACGGGTCGCCTCCGCCACCGCGGCGCTCGTGCGGGCCGACGACGCGCGCGCGCTCCGCGAGGCGCGCGCGGGCCTGCGGGACCTCGCGTCGCACCGGTCGTCGCTGCCGACCATGGAGCTGCGGGCGCTCGCGTCGGGGCACGGCGGCGAGCTGGGGGAGATCGGCCTGCGCGTCCTGCTGCGCACCGCGGGGCCGTCCCGCGTGCTGCGGTGGATGGAGCGCACGCGCGCGGCGGCGCTCGCGGCGCGGCTGCCCGTGGTGCCGCCGGGCGACGAGGCGCCGCGCGTGCCGCCGGGTGACGACGAGCCCGGCCCGGCGGTGGGGAGCGGTGCGGCGGGCGGCCGTGAGGTCGCCGCCCCGTCCGGCGGGCAGGAGCGGGCGCTGCACGTCGTCGCGCGGGGCGTGGTTCGTGCGGCGGCGCCACCGGCACCTGTCGGCCCCGACGCGCCGACCACCCTGCCGGAGGACCTCACGACGCTCCCGGTCCCGTCCGGTGCGGCGCTGCGGTCGGCCCTGGACGGCCGCGTGCTGGTCGAGCTCGGGACGTGCGACGGCCGGTACGTCGCGGTCGTGGTGGACCGGCGCGGCGCGCGCGTCGTCCCGCTGGCGGCGACGGCCGACGTCGCGGCGGCGCTGCGGCCCCTGGTGTTCGCGCTGCGGCGGCTCGCCGACCCGCGGTCGGCCGCGGCGGGCACGGCGGCCCGCGCGAGCGCGGAGCTGTCCTTGCGCCGCCTGCGGGCGCTGCTGCTCGAGCCGCTCGACGTCGGGGGCGCCGAGCTCGTCGTGGTCCCCGTCGGAGACCTGCACCAGGTCCCGTGGGCGGCGCTGCACGACGCGCCGCTCGCGCTCGCGCCGTCGGCCACCGTGTGGTGGGCCACCGCGGCGGCGGGCGCCGCGCCGCCGCCGGGGCCGGTGGTCCTCGTGGCCGGTCCCGACCTGCGGGGTGCGCAGGACGAGGTCGACGCGCTCGCACGGCTGCACGACGCGCCGCACGTGCTGGGCGCGGCCGGCAGCACGGCGGCGGCCGTGCTGCCGGCCGTCCGCGGCGCGGGCCTGGCGCACCTCGCGTGCCACGGCGTGCCGCGGGGCGACAACCCCATGTACTCCGCGCTCGTGCTCGCCGACCGGGCGGTGACGGTGCAGGAGCTGCACGCGGCGGGGGTCGCGCCCCGGCGGCTGGTCCTGGCCTCGTGCCACGCGGGTGCCGACGTCGCGTACGACGGCGACGAGGTGCTGGGCTTCGTGTCGGCGATGCTCGCACGCGGCACGCGGGGGGTCGTGGCCTCGATCGCGGCGGTGCCGGACGTCGAGGTGGTCGACCTCATGGTGGGGCTGCACCGCGGACTGGCGCGCGGCGAGACGATGGCGCGTGCGCTGCACGCGGCGCGGGCGGAGGTCGACCGCACGTCCCCGGCGGGCTTCGTCAACTGGTGCACGTTCGGGGCGCACGGGGCCGCGTGAGGACGAGCGCGGTCGCGCGGCGCGAGCCCGCCGGCCACGGCGCACCTCCCCGACGTCCGCCCGTGGCGCGATTTGGCGCCACAGGCGGTCTGCCGTAGTCTCGTGGGGCCCAAGACCGCCGGTCGTCGGTCCGCTCGTCGGACAGGCCGAAGCTCCGCGAGAACGCGGGGGCCAGCGCAGGCGAGAGTTCACCGCACGGCACGTCCGCACGTCCGAGCCTCACGGCTCGAGTGCGTCCCGCCCTGCTCCGAGCCCCGCGCCTGCGCGGGGCTCTCTGTCGTTCTGGGGGTGCGACGCAGACGCCCGGTGGCACCACCATCGGAAGGATTGCCATGGCGAGGCCGGACAAGGCTGCCGCTGTCGCGGAGCTCGCGGAGCGCTTCCGCGGCGCGAACGCGGCCGTGCTGACCGAGTACCGCGGGCTCACCGTCGCGCAGCTCAAGACGCTGCGCAAGGCGCTCGGCGGCAACGCGCAGTACGCCGTGGTGAAGAACACGCTGACCGCGATCGCGGCCAAGGAAGCCGGCCTCGAGGGCCTCGACGACGCGCTCGCGGGCCCGTCGGCGATCGCCTTCGTCACCGGTGACCCGGTCGAGGCGGCCAAGGGACTGCGTGACTTCGCCAAGGCGAACCCCGCACTGGTCATCAAGGCGGGTGTGCTCGACGGGCGCCCGCTGACCGCTGCGGACATCACCAAGCTCGCGGACCTCGAGTCCCGCGAGGTGCTGCTGGCCAAGGCGGCCGGCGCGATGAAGGCCAAGCTCTACCAGGCCGCGTACCTGTTCACGGCTCCTGCCTCGCAGGCCGTGCGCACCGTCGAGGCCCTGCGTGCCAAGCAGGAGTCCGACGCCGCAGCCTGAGCCCGACGCTCCGGCCGCACGCTCTCGTAGCAAGCCCAGCACCCCCCGCCGCCGACGACCGGACGGCGGGTCCGAACGGAAGGAAGCGCCACCATGGCGAAGCTCACCACCGACGAGCTCATCGACGCGTTCAAGGAGCTCACGCTCATCGAGCTCTCGGAGTTCGTGAAGGCGTTCGAGGAGACCTTCGAGGTCACCGCTGCCGCTCCGGCCGCCGTCGCGGTCGCCGCCCCCGCCGCCGGTGGCGGCGCGGACGCCCCGGCCGAGGAGGAGAAGGACTCGTTCGACGTCATCCTCGAGGCCGCCGGTGACAAGAAGATCCAGGTCATCAAGGAGGTGCGCACGCTCACGTCCCTCGGCCTGAAGGAGGCCAAGGACCTCGTGGACGGCGCGCCGAAGCCGGTCCTGGAGGGCGTCAACAAGGAGACCGCCGACAAGGCGAAGGCTGCCCTCGAGGGCGCCGGCGCGACCGTCGGCCTCAAGTGATCCGACCCGGTCGGGGCGCTTGACGCCCTCACCGGTCGAGCACGGCACGAAGCCCGGCCCCCTCGTGGGGGCCGGGCTTCGTGCTGTCCGCGGCGACCGCGTCCCGGGCGGTGGTGCGGTGGTGCGTGCCGGGGGAGCGGACGCGTCAGCCGTGGTGGCCGTGCGTCCCGGGGTCGAGCAGCAGGCCGTGGCTGCCGTGGGGCACCGCGTGCGCGCCCGCCTCGGTGGCCGCCAGTCCGTGCACCGTCGCGGCGGACGCGAGCAGCGCGCCGACGGTCAGGACGCCGAGCCGTGCCCACGGCCCGGGCGTCGTGCGGTCCGCGCGCCCCACCGGGGTGCGCGCCGCGACGCCCAGCAGGACGGCCCCGCCCAGGGTCAGCGCGCCCGCCGTGACGGCCGCGGTGCCGACGAGGCCCCAGCTGGGTGCCGAGAGCAGCACGGCCGCCCCCGTGGCCGTGGCCGCCCCTGCGGCGGCGCGAGCGGCCCGGCCGGGTCCCCGCAACGTGGCGACCGACCCCACGGCGGTGGCCGCGGCGAGCAGCAGCAGCGCCGTGGCGAGCAGCACGTGGCTCGCGAGGTGGGGGACCGCGACGGCCACGGTCACGAGAGCGCCGCCGCCGACCGCGAGGGCGCCCCACGAGCGCGCGCCGAACGACGTCCCGCCCTCGTCCGGCCACGCGGCCCGCGCGGATGCGCCGCGCGGACCGGACGGCGCCGGGGGCGCGGCCGCCGCGGCGCGGCCCGCGGTGGTCGTCACGCCGTCGCGGTGCGGGCGGCGGGCGCCTTGTCCGCACCGAGCCCGACCGCGAGCAGCAGGACCGCGCTGGCCAGGTGAAGGACGTTGTCGGCGCCGTTGAGGGCCAGGATGTTCGCGCCCGAGCCGATGAGGAACAGGCCGAGGACGCCGACCAGCAGGTAGACCGCACCGATCGTCGTGGTGGTCGCGCGGGCGCCGGCGACCGAGCGCGACGCCAGGAGCAGCGCGAGGCCGATCCCCAGGTGGACGACGTTGTGCAGCGGGTTGACGTCGAAGACGACGAGCGCGTTGCCCTGCTGGCCCGCGAAGGGCAGGCCGCCCGTGACGAGGAAGCCGGCGAGGCCGACGAGCAGGTAGACGGCGCCGAAGACGGTGGCGACGAGCCGGTTCGGGGACGAGGTCATGGCGGGGCCCTTCTGTCGCGGGCGGGTGCCCGGGCCGGCGTGCGCCGGGAGGGTGCGCGGTGCGGCTCCCTCGACGGTGGTTCGGAGCCGTCCGCCCGTCGGATGGCCCGCGACACCGGGGCAGCCGCGCCTCGACCGGTCGCGCAGCCCGGCGCGCGCCGGCCCGGCTACCGTGCGCGGGCGGCGTGTGCCACCATGTTGACCGACGGGTTCGTCGTCGACGACGACCGCGAGGGAGCGGTCGTCGGACGGGGTTTACTTCGCGTGCCTGCGCGGGTATGCTGTCGCTTTGCGCTGGCCTGTGCCCGCGACCTCAGATATCCCGACCACGGTGACGACGTACGTGCGCGTCGCACCGGGCGTCGTGGCGGGGGGTCGCGCATCGCCTGGCCGCGCAGCGTGCCACGATCCGCAGGGAAGGACCCCTCTTGGCTGCCTCGCGCATCCCTTCTGCACCGTCCGCCGACGCCATCGCGAACCGCACCGCATCTCGTCGTGTCTCCTTCGCCAAGATCCACGAGCCGCTCGAGGTCCCCGACCTGCTCGGCCTGCAGACCGAGAGCTTCGACTGGCTGCTCGGCAACGAGCGGTGGCAGGCCCGAGTGGCCGCCGCGCTCGAGCTCGGTCGCAACGACGTGCCGGAGACCGCGGGCCTCGAGGAGATCTTCGAGGAGATCTCGCCGATCGAGGACTTCGGCGGCACCATGTCGCTCTCCTTCCGCGAGCACCGCTTCGAGCCGCCGAAGTACACGGCCGAGGAGTGCAAGGAGAAGGACTTCACCTTCGCCGCGCCGCTGTTCGTGACGGCCGAGTTCGTCAACTACACGACCGGCGAGATCAAGTCGCAGACCGTGTTCATGGGTGACTTCCCCCTCATGACCGAGCGCGGCACGTTCATCATCAACGGCACCGAGCGCGTCGTCGTCTCGCAGCTCGTGCGCTCGCCCGGCGTCTACTTCGAGCGCGTCGCCGACAAGACGTCCGACAAGGACGTCCTCACGGCCAAGGTCATCCCGAGCCGCGGCGCGTGGCTCGAGTTCGAGATCGACAAGCGCGACAACGTCGGCGTCCGCGTCGACCGCAAGCGCAAGCAGAACGCCACCGTGCTGCTCAAGGCGCTCGGCATGACCGAGGGCGAGATCCGCGAGGAGTTCGCGGACTACCCGGCCGTCATCGACACGCTCGAGAAGGACAGCGTCCAGACGCAGGACGAGGCGCTGCTCGACCTCTACCGCAAGATCCGCCCGGGCGAGCCGCCGACCGTCGAGGCCGGCCGCGCGCTGCTCGAGAACTTCTACTTCAACCCCAAGCGCTACGACCTGGCGAAGGTCGGCCGCTACAAGCTGAACAAGAAGCTCGGCCAGGACGCGCCGCTGTCGGACTCGGTCCTGACGCTCTCCGACGTCGTCGCGACGATCAAGTACCTCGCCGCGCTCCACATCGACCGCCCGTCGCTGCCCGGCACGCGCGGCGGCGAGGCGATCGAGATCCGCGTCGAGCCCGACGACATCGACCACTTCGGCAACCGTCGCATCCGTGCGGTCGGCGAGCTCATCCAGAACCAGGTCCGCACGGGCCTGTCGCGGATGGAGCGCGTCGTGCGCGAGCGCATGACGACCCAGGACGTCGAGGCGATCACGCCGCAGACGCTGATCAACATCCGCCCCGTCGTGGCCTCCATCAAGGAGTTCTTCGGGACGAGCCAGCTGTCGCAGTTCATGGACCAGAACAACCCGCTCGCGGGCCTGACGCACAAGCGGCGTCTGTCGGCCCTCGGCCCGGGTGGTCTGTCCCGCGACCGCGCCGGCATGGAGGTCCGTGACGTCCACACCTCGCACTACGGCCGCATGTGCCCGATCGAGACCCCCGAGGGCCCGAACATCGGTCTCATCGGCTCGCTCGCGACGTACGGGCGCATCAACCCGTTCGGCTTCGTCGAGACCCCCTACCGTCGCGTCGTCGACGGGAAGGTCACCGACGAGGTGGACTACCTCACCGCGGACGACGAGGACCGGCACATCATCGCGCAGGCCAACGCGCCGCTGCACGGCGACGGCTCGTTCGTCGAGGACGCCGTCCTCGTCCGCACCAAGGGCGGCGAGCCGGACCTCGTGCCCGGCGCCACCGTCGACTACATGGACGTCTCGCCGCGCCAGATGGTGTCGGTCGCGACCGCGCTGATCCCGTTCCTCGAGCACGACGACGCCAACCGCGCCCTCATGGGCGCGAACATGCAGCGCCAGGCCGTGCCGCTCGTGCGGTCCGAGGCGCCGCTGGTCGGCACCGGCATGGAGCGCCGCGCCGCGGTCGACGCCGGTGACGTCATCGTCGCGACCAAGGCCGGTGTCGTCACCGAGGTGTCGGCCGACCTGGTCACCGTCGCCAACGACGACGCGACCACCTCGACCTACCGCGTGGCGAAGTTCCGCCGCTCGAACCAGGGCACGAGCTACAACCAGCGCGTGCTGGTGGACCAGGGCGCGCGCGTCGAGCCCGGCTCGGTGCTCGCCGACGGCCCGGCCACGGACGAGGGCGAGCTCGCGCTCGGCCGCAACCTGCTGGTCGCGTTCATGTCGTGGGAGGGCCACAACTACGAGGACGCGATCATCCTGTCGCAGCGCCTCGTGCAGGACGACGTGCTGTCCTCGATCCACATCGAGGAGCACGAGGTCGACGCGCGCGACACCAAGCTCGGCCCCGAGGAGATCACGCGGGACATCCCGAACGTCTCCGAGGAGGTCCTGGCGGACCTCGACGAGCGCGGCATCATCCGCATCGGCGCCGAGGTCGCGGCGGGCGACATCCTCGTCGGCAAGGTCACGCCCAAGGGCGAGACCGAGCTGACCCCCGAGGAGCGCCTGCTCCGCGCGATCTTCGGCGAGAAGGCGCGCGAGGTGCGCGACACGTCGCTCAAGGTGCCCCACGGCGAGTCCGGCACGGTCATCGAGGTGCGCACGTTCAGCCGCGACGACGGCGACGAGCTGCCCGCCGGCGTCAACGAGCTGGTCCGCGTGTACATCGCGCAGCGCCGCAAGATCACCGCGGGCGACAAGCTCGCCGGCCGTCACGGCAACAAGGGCGTCATCTCGACGATCCTGCCGCAGGAGGACATGCCGTTCCTCGAGGACGGCACGCCGGTCGACATCATCCTCAACCCGATGGGCGTCCCCGGGCGCATGAACGTCGGCCAGGTGCTGGAGGTCCACCTCGGGTGGATCGCCAAGCAGGGCTGGGACATCCAGCTCGCCGAGGGCGACGTGCAGTGGCGGGACGGCGTGCCCGAGGTGGCGCACCGCTCCGAGCCCGGCAACCCCGTCGCGACCCCCGTCTTCGACGGCGTGCCCGAGGGGACCCTCACGGGTCTGCTGTCCTCGACGCTGCCGAACCGGGACGGCGAGCGCATGGTCAAGGGTGACGGCAAGGCGCGGCTCTTCGACGGCCGCTCCGGCGAGCCGTTCCCCGAGCCCGTGTCGGTCGGCTACATGTACATCCTCAAGCTCCACCACCTCGTGGACGACAAGATCCACGCCCGGTCGACCGGCCCCTACTCGATGATCACGCAGCAGCCGCTGGGTGGTAAGGCGCAGTTCGGTGGCCAGCGGTTCGGCGAGATGGAGGTGTGGGCCCTGGAGGCGTACGGCGCCGCCTACACGCTGCAGGAGCTGCTCACCATCAAGTCGGACGACGTCCCGGGCCGCGTCAAGGTCTACGAGGCGATCGTCAAGGGCGAGAACATCCCGGACTCCGGCATCCCGGAGTCGTTCAAGGTCCTGCTCAAGGAGATGCAGTCGCTCTGCCTGAACGTCGAGGTGCTGTCGTCCGACGGCGTGTCCATCGACATGAAGGAGAACGACGACGAGGTCTACCGCGCGGCGGAAGAGCTCGGCATCGACCTGTCGCGGCGTCCGAACGCCAGCAGCATCGAGGAGATCTGAGGCCGAGCCCCGGCCCGGTACCGCACCCCGCGCACGCGGGGCAGCGGGTCCGGGCCGGGCGCCGACACCCCTGTTGCAGATTCGCCGGTGAGCCGTCAGGCCCCGGAACGCGAAGGAAGTAGGAACCTTGCTCGACGTCAACGTCTTCGACGAGCTGCGCATCGGCCTGGCCACGGCCGACGACATCCGTGCCTGGTCGCACGGTGAGGTGAAGAAGCCCGAGACCATCAACTACCGGACCCTGAAGCCGGAGAAGGACGGGCTCTTCTGCGAGAAGATCTTCGGTCCCACCCGGGACTGGGAGTGCTACTGCGGCAAGTACAAGCGCGTGCGCTTCAAGGGCATCATCTGCGAGCGCTGCGGCGTCGAGGTGACGCGCTCGAAGGTGCGCCGTGAGCGCATGGGCCACATCGAGCTGGCCGCCCCCGTCACGCACATCTGGTTCTTCAAGGGTGTGCCGTCGCGGCTGGGCTACCTGCTGGACCTGGCGCCCAAGGACCTCGAGAAGGTCATCTACTTCGCGGCCTACATGATCACGTGGGTCGACGTGGACGGTCGCCAGGAGGACCTCCCCAACCTCCAGAACGAGATCGACCTGGAGAAGAAGGAGATCGAGGACCGCCGCGACAACGACATCAACGCCCGCGCCCAGAAGCTCGAGGCCGACCTGGCCGAGCTCGAGGCCGAGGGTGCCAAGGCCGACGCGCGCCGCAAGGTGCGCGACTCGGCCGAGCGCGAGATGGCGCAGCTGCGCAAGCGTGCCGACGCCGAGCTCGACCGCCTCGCGCAGGTGTGGGACCGCTTCAAGAACCTCAAGGTCGCCGACCTCGAGGGCGACGAGATGCTCTACCGCGCCCTGCAGGACCGGTACGGCAACTACTTCGAGGGCTCGATGGGCGCCGCGGCGATCCAGAAGCGCCTCGAGGCGTTCGACCTGGTCGCCGAGGCCGAGTCGCTGCGCGAGACCATCCGCAGCGGCAAGGGCCAGCGCAAGACGCGTGCCCTCAAGCGCCTCAAGGTCGTCAACGCGTTCCTCACGACGAACAACTCGCCGACGGGCATGGTCCTCGACGCGGTCCCGGTCATCCCGCCGGACCTGCGCCCGATGGTCCAGCTCGACGGTGGCCGCTTCGCCACGTCGGACCTCAACGACCTGTACCGCCGCGTCATCAACCGGAACAACCGCCTCAAGCGGCTGCTGGACCTGGGCGCGCCGGAGATCATCGTCAACAACGAGAAGCGGATGCTCCAGGAGGCCGTGGACTCGCTGTTCGACAACGGTCGTCGTGGCCGCCCGGTGACGGGCCCCGGCAACCGGCCGCTCAAGTCCATCTCCGACATGCTCAAGGGCAAGCAGGGCCGGTTCCGCCAGAACCTGCTCGGCAAGCGCGTCGACTACTCGGGCCGCTCGGTCATCGTCGTCGGCCCGCAGCTCAAGCTGCACCAGTGCGGTCTGCCCAAGCAGATGGCGCTCGAGCTGTTCAAGCCGTTCGTGATGAAGCGCCTGGTGGACCTCAACCACGCGCAGAACATCAAGTCGGCCAAGCGCATGGTCGAGCGCGCCCGCCCCGTGGTGTGGGACGTGCTCGAGGAGGTCATCACCGAGCACCCGGTGCTGCTGAACCGTGCGCCCACGCTGCACCGTCTGGGCATCCAGGCGTTCGAGCCGCAGCTCGTCGAGGGCAAGGCGATCCACCTGCACCCGCTCGTCTGCGCCGCGTTCAACGCGGACTTCGACGGTGACCAGATGGCCGTCCACCTGCCCCTGAGCGCCGAGGCGCAGGCCGAGGCCCGCATCCTCATGCTCTCGAGCAACAACATCCTCAAGCCGTCGGACGGCCGTCCGGTGACCATGCCCTCGCAGGACATGATCATCGGCCTGTTCCACCTCACCTCCGACAAGGAGGACCCGCTGGGTGCGGGCCGCTCCTTCAGCTCGGTGTCCGAGGCGATCATGGCGTTCGACCAGGGGAGCCTGGACCTCAACGCGGTCGTCAAGATCCGCTTCGAGGACCTGGTCCTGGACGAGGAGACGGCGCCCGAGGGCTGGGAGCCCGGTCAGCCGCTGCTGTTCGAGACGACGCTCGGCCGTGCGCTCTTCAACGAGCTGCTGCCGGTCGACTACCCGTACGAGAACGGCGTGGTCGACAAGAAGCGCCTCTCGGCGATCGTCAACGACCTGGCCGAGCGGTACCCCAAGGTCGAGGTCGCGGCGTCGCTGGACGCGCTGAAGGAGGCCGGCTTCCGCTGGGCCACCCGCTCGGGCGTGACCATCGCGATCTCCGACGTCGCCACGCCGGCGATCAAGCAGGAGATCCTCGAGGAGCACGAGGCGCGCGCGGCGAAGGTGCAGGGCCAGTACGACAAGGGCCTCATCACCGACGACGAGCGTCGTCAGGAGCTCATCGAGATCTGGACGAACGCCACCGACAAGGTCGCGAAGGCGATGCAGGCCAACTTCCCGGCCCGCAACACCGTCTTCCGCATGGTCGGCTCGGGCGCGCGAGGCAACTGGATGCAGGTCCGCCAGATCGCGGGCATGCGTGGCCTCGTCGCCAACCCGAAGGGCGAGATCATCCCGCGCCCGATCAAGGCGAACTACCGCGAGGGCCTGTCCGTCCTCGAGTACTTCATCGCGACGCACGGTGCCCGCAAGGGGCTGGCGGACACCGCTCTGCGGACCGCCGACTCGGGCTACCTCACGCGTCGTCTGGTGGACGTCTCGCAGGACGTCATCGTCCGCGAGGAGGACTGCGGCACCGAGCGCGGCCTGACCATGCCGATCGGCGTGGCCGCGGCCGACGGGACGCTGCGCCGGCACGACAAGGTCGAGACGTCCGTCTACACCCGGACGCTCGCGACCGACGTGTCGGTCGGCGACGAGGTCGTCGGCCACGCGGGCGACGACGTCGGCGACGTGCTGCTGGACCGGCTGCTCGAGGCGGGCGTCACCGAGCTCAAGATCCGCTCGGTGCTCACCTGCGAGTCGCGGGTCGGCACGTGCGCCAAGTGCTACGGCCGGTCGCTCGCGACCGGCAAGCTCGTCGACATCGGCGAGGCCGTCGGCATCATCGCGGCCCAGTCGATCGGTGAGCCCGGCACGCAGCTCACGATGCGTACCTTCCACACCGGTGGTGTGGCCTCGGCCGACGACATCACGCAGGGTCTGCCCCGTGTCCAGGAGCTCTTCGAGGCCCGCACCCCCAAGGGTGAGGCGCCGATCGCGGAGTTCTCGGGCCGCGTGACGATCGAGGAGGGCGACCGCTCGCGGGCGATCGTCCTGACGCCGGACGACGGCTCCGAGGAGATCCGGTACCCGATCACCAAGCGCTCGCGCCTGCTGATCGGCGACGGCGACCACGTGTCGGTCGGCACCCAGCTGGTCCAGGGTGCGGTGGACCCCAAGAAGGTCCTGCGCATCCTCGGCCCGCGCGCCACGCAGAAGCACCTGGTGGACGAGGTCCAGGAGGTCTACCGCTCGCAGGGCGTGGACATCCACGACAAGCACATCGAGGTCATCGTGCGGCAGATGCTGCGCCGCGTGACGGTGCTCGACTCCGGCGAGACGGGTCTGCTGCCCGGCGAGCTGGCCGAGCGCGGTCGTTTCGAGGACTTCAACCGTCGTGCGGTGTCCGAGGGCGGGCAGCCGGCCTCGGGTCGTCCCGAGCTCATGGGCATCACCAAGGCGTCCCTCGCGACGGACTCGTGGCTGTCGGCCGCGTCCTTCCAGGAGACGACCAAGGTGCTGACCGAGGCCGCGATGTCGAGCCGCTCGGACCCGCTGCTGGGTCTGAAGGAGAACGTCATCCTCGGCAAGCTGATCCCCGCCGGCACGGGCCTGCCCCGCTACCGGAACATCGCGGTGGAGGCGACCGAGGAGGCCAAGGCCGAGCTGTACCCGGCCTTCGGCTACGACGAGATCGACTTCCCCGCGCTCGGCCTGGGCAGCGGCGACGCGATCCCGCTCGAGGACATCGACTTCGGCGACTACCGCTGAGGTCGACCACCTCCCAGCACCACCCTCGAGGGGCTCGTCGGTTCGTCCGACGGGCCCCTCGGGCCGTCCCGGCCTGCGGGGGCGCGAACGGGGTGCACCCGTGGCCGGGCGTCGCGCCCCTGGGCGCCGGTCGTCCGTCGCGGCGTGCCACGGGTGCGGCGCCGGCCGTCGCTGTGCTCGCGACGGCGTGCACGAGCCCGTACGCGGCGCGTACGCGGCGCGTACGCGGAGGCGTGCGTCGGGGTGGCGTCGTCCCGTTGCCTGGTCCTTTGACGCTCCCTTCCGTGGCGGGTAACGTAGGACACCGTGCCCGCGCCGTCGGGCCCTTGTGCGTGCACGCGGTCGGCCCTCTTGCGGGGTGGTCGCGCGGCACCGGGTGGTTCGCCACCCTCCCCACGGATCGTCCTCCGGGACAGTCTCGTGCGGAGGAGAGCGAGCGACACGCCCGGGCGCGGGGGTCGGTGCGGGACTCGAGACCTCCGGGGTAGCCGCGCGACGGGCGGCGATCCGGGCCGAGCCGGCCGTCCTGGGTGACGGGTGCCGGTCAGACCAGAGAACACCGACAGACGGAGACGTAGTGCCTACGATCCAGCAGCTGGTCCGCAAGGGCCGGCAGGCGAAGACCAACAAGTCGAAGACGCCTGCCCTCAAGGGCTCCCCCCAGCGACGCGGTGTGTGCACCCGCGTCTACACGACGACCCCGAAGAAGCCGAACTCGGCGCTCCGCAAGGTCGCGCGCGTCCGCCTCTCCTCGGGCATCGAGGTCACGGCGTACATCCCGGGTGTCGGCCACAACCTGCAGGAGCACTCGATCGTGCTCGTGCGCGGCGGTCGTGTGAAGGACCTCCCCGGCGTCCGCTACAAGATCGTGCGCGGCGCGCTCGACACGCAGGGCGTCAAGAACCGCAAGCAGGCGCGCAGCCGCTACGGCGCGAAGAAGGGCTGAGACAGATGCCTCGCAAGGGTCCCGCTCCGAAGCGGCCGCTCGTCGTCGACCCGGTCTACGGATCGCCCGTCGTCACGCAGCTCATCAACAAGATCCTCCTCGACGGCAAGAAGACCGTCGCGGAGTCGATTGTCTACGGCGCCCTCGAGGGCGTCCGCGAGAAGACGCAGTCCGACCCGGTCGTCGTGCTCAAGCGCGCGCTGGACAACGTGCGCCCCGCGCTCGAGGTCAAGTCGCGTCGCGTCGGTGGCGCCACCTACCAGGTGCCGATCGAGGTGCGTCCCGTGCGCGCCACGACGCTCGCGCTGCGCTGGCTCACGGACTACTCGCGCGCCCGTCGCGAGAAGACCATGACCGAGCGCCTCATGAACGAGATCCTCGACGCGTCCAACGGCCTCGGTGCCGCGGTGAAGCGCCGTGAGGACATGCACAAGATGGCCGAGTCCAACCGGGCGTTCGCGCACTACCGCTGGTGATCCCGTGCGCCGCGGCGGGTCGACCCTCACGGGTCGACCCGCGGCGGCGCGGACGGCACCCCACCGCAAGCCAACCGACAAGGGGCTATTCACGTGGCACTGGACGTGCTGACGGACCTCACGAAGGTCCGCAACATCGGCATCATGGCGCACATCGATGCCGGCAAGACGACGACCACCGAGCGGATCCTGTTCTACACGGGGGTCAACTACAAGATCGGTGAGACGCACGACGGCGCCTCGACGATGGACTGGATGGAGCAGGAGCAGGAGCGCGGCATCACGATCACGTCGGCCGCGACGACCTGCTACTGGAAGAACAACCAGATCAACATCATCGACACGCCCGGCCACGTGGACTTCACGGTCGAGGTCGAGCGCTCGCTGCGCGTCCTCGACGGCGCGGTCGCCGTGTTCGACGGCAAGGAGGGCGTCGAGCCCCAGTCGGAGACCGTCTGGCGCCAGGCCGACAAGTACGACGTCCCGCGCATCTGCTTCGTCAACAAGATGGACAAGCTCGGCGCGGACTTCTACTTCACGGTCAAGACGATCGTCGACCGCCTCAAGGCCAAGCCGCTGGTCATCCAGCTGCCGATCGGCTCCGAGAACGACTTCATCGGCGTCGTGGACCTGGTCGAGATGCGCGCCCTGGTGTGGCGCGGCGAGACCGCCCTCGGCGAGAAGTACGAGATCGAGGACATCCCGGCCGACCTGCAGGAGAAGGCGGAGCAGTACCGCGCCGAGCTCCTCGAGGCCGTCGCCGAGACCAGCGACGAGCTGCTCGAGAAGTTCCTCGGCGGCGAGGAGCTGACGGTCGCGGAGATCAAGGCCGGCATCCGCCAGCTCACGGTCACCTCGTCGGCGTACCCCGTCCTGTGCGGCTCGGCGTTCAAGAACAAGGGCGTGCAGCCCATGCTCGACGCCGTCATCGACTACCTGCCGACGCCCCTGGACGTCGCCGCCGTCGAGGGCCACGACGTCAAGGACCCCGAGAAGGTCGTCGAGCGTCACCCCGACGCGACCGAGCCCTTCTCGGCCCTCGCGTTCAAGGTCGCCGCGCACCCGTTCTTCGGCAAGCTGACCTACGTCCGGGTGTACTCGGGTCGCGTCGAGTCGGGCGCCGCGGTGCTCAACTCGACCAAGGGGAAGAAGGAGCGCATCGGGAAGCTCTTCCAGATGCACTCCAACAAGGAGAACCCCGTCCCCGAGGCGCAGGCCGGCCACATCTACGCCTTCATCGGCCTCAAGGACGTCACCACGGGTGACACCCTGTGCGACCCGGCCGCGCCGGTGATCCTGGAGTCGATGACCTTCCCGGAGCCCGTCATCGACGTGGCCATCGAGCCGAAGACGAAGGCCGACCAGGAGAAGCTCTCCACGGCCATCCAGAAGCTCGCCGAGGAGGACCCGACCTTCCGCGTCAAGCTCGACGAGGAGACCGGCCAGACCGTCATCGGCGGCATGGGCGAGCTCCACCTCGACATCCTCGTCGACCGCATGCGGCGCGAGTTCAAGGTCGAGGCCAACGTCGGCAAGCCGCAGGTCGCGTACCGCGAGACCATTCGTCGTGCGGTCGAGAAGATCGACTACACGCACAAGAAGCAGACCGGTGGCTCGGGCCAGTACGCGAAGGTCCAGATGACCTTCGAGCCGCTCGACCCCGCCGAGGGCGAGCTGTACGAGTTCGAGAACAAGGTCACCGGTGGCCGCGTCCCGCGCGAGTACATCCCGTCGGTCGACGCCGGCATCCAGAGCGCGATGCAGCTCGGCGTCCTCGCGGGCTACCCGCTCGTGGGCGTCAAGGCGATCCTGCTCGACGGTGCCGCGCACGACGTCGACTCCTCGGAGATGGCGTTCAAGATCGCGGGCTCGATGATCCTCAAGGAGGCGGTCCGCAAGGCGGACCCCGCTCTCCTCGAGCCGATCATGGCCGTCGAGGTGCGCACGCCCGAGGACTACATGGGCGACGTCATCGGCGACATCAACTCGCGACGCGGCATGATCCAGTCCATGGAGGACGCGACGGGCGTGAAGGTCATCCGCGCCCAGGTGCCGCTCTCCGAGATGTTCGGGTACGTCGGTGACCTGCGGTCGAAGACCCAGGGTCGTGCCGTCTACTCGATGCAGTTCGACAGCTACGCCGAGGTTCCTCGGAACGTTGCCGACGAGATCATCAAGAAGACCCGGGGCGAGTAGTCCCACAGGTCGAACCCTGCAGTTCCAGCTACACATCCGACCCGTAGGACCGCACGCCGCGCAGGTACCGTCAGGTGGCTGCCGTCGGGCAATCTCTACCAAGTCCTGAGGAGGACACCCAGTGGGCAAGGCGAAGTTCGAGCGGACCAAGCCGCACGTCAACATCGGGACCATCGGTCACGTCGACCACGGCAAGACGACGCTGACCGCCGCGATCTCGAAGGTGCTGCACGACAAGTACCCGGAGCTGAACCCCTTCACGCCTTTCGACGAGATCGACAAGGCGCCCGAGGAGAAGCAGCGCGGCATCACGATCAACATCGCGCACGTCGAGTACCAGACCGAGAAGCGTCACTACGCGCACGTCGACGCCCCCGGTCACGCCGACTACATCAAGAACATGATCACGGGTGCGGCGCAGATGGACGGCGCCATCCTCGTGGTCGCGGCGACCGACGGCCCGATGGCCCAGACGCGTGAGCACGTCCTGCTCGCCCGTCAGGTCGGCGTGCCCTACCTGCTCGTCGCGCTCAACAAGTCCGACATGGTCGACGACGAGGAGATCCTCGAGCTCGTCGAGATGGAGGTCCGCGAGCTGCTGTCGTCGCAGGAGTTCGACGGCGACAACGCTCCCGTCGTGCGCGTCTCGGGCCTCAAGGCGCTCGAGGGCGACCCGCAGTGGGTCAAGTCGGTCGAGGACCTGCTCGACGCCGTCGACGAGAACGTGCCGGACCCGGTGCGCGACATCGACAAGCCGTTCCTCATGCCGATCGAGGACGTCTTCACGATCACCGGTCGTGGCACGGTCGTCACCGGTCGCGTCGAGCGCGGTCAGCTCAAGGTGAACGAGGAGGTGGAGATCGTCGGCATCAAGGAGAAGGCGATCAAGACCACCGTCACCGGCGTCGAGATGTTCCGCAAGCTGCTCGACTACGCCGAGGCCGGCGAGAACGTCGGTCTGCTCCTGCGCGGCACGAAGCGCGAGGAGGTCGAGCGCGGCCAGGTCGTCGTCAAGCCCGGCTCGATCACGCCGCACACCGAGTTCGAGGGCCAGGTCTACATCCTGTCCAAGGACGAGGGTGGCCGTCACAACCCGTTCTACGGGAACTACCGTCCCCAGTTCTACTTCCGGACGACGGACGTCACCGGTGTCATCACGCTGCCCGAGGGCACCGAGATGGTCATGCCCGGCGACAACACGGAGATCTCCGTGACGCTGATCCAGCCCATCGCGATGGAGGAGGGCCTCGGCTTCGCCATCCGCGAGGGCGGCCGCACCGTCGGCTCGGGCCGCGTCACCAAGATCACCAAGTGATCCCCGCCCTTCGGGGCTGATCCACCACGCAGGGCCCGGGAGCTTCGGCTCCCGGGCCCTGCGTCGTCCCCGGCGCCGGTCGTGCGGCGTGGGCGGCGGCGTCCTCACCTCGGAAGTTGGCCTTTGCGGCCCGTGTCTGGCAGACTGTCGGGGTTGCCCGCTGGGGTGTGCGTTCACGCGCGCCCATCGCTGGGCGAACAGACGTGGCGGACGCCCAGACCCTCGGGGTCACCCGACGGGGGGCGGACGACAACCACGGCCCCCGTCCGGGTTCGGTGCGCGAGCGCCGAGGTGCGTCGCGCAGAGCGACACGCCCGAGTGCGGGGGTCGGACAGGACCGGTTCGAGAGAGAGAAGTAGACGACGCCATGGCGGGACAGAAGATCCGCATCAGGCTCAAGTCCTACGACCACGAGGTCATCGACAGCTCGGCGCGCAAGATCGTCGACACGGTGACTCGCGCTGGTGCGTCGGTCGTGGGTCCGGTGCCGCTGCCGACGGAGAAGAACGTCTTCTGCGTCATCCGGTCGCCCCACAAGTACAAGGACAGCCGCGAGCACTTCGAGATGCGCACGCACAAGCGGCTCATCGACATCATCGATCCCACGCCGAAGGCCGTCGACTCGCTCATGCGTCTCGACCTGCCTGCGGACGTGAACATCGAGATCAAGCTCTGATTCGCTGGGAAGGGACTGATCTTTCATGGCTACCCAGCAGAACGCGCGCCCCGTCACGGCGCTGCTCGGCACCAAGCTCGGCATGACGCAGCTGTGGGACGAGGCCGGTCGCCTCGTGCCCGTCACGGTCATCGCCGTCGGCACGAACGTCGTGACGCAGGTCCGCTCCGCTGAGAGCGACGGCTACGCCGCGGTCCAGCTGGCCTACGGCCAGATCGACCCGCGCAAGGTCACCAAGCCGCTCAAGGGTCACTTCGAGAAGGCGGGGGTCACCCCCCGTCGGCACGTGGCCGAGATCCGCACGTCGGACGCCTCCGAGTTCACGCTCGGCCAGGAGATCACCGCGACGGCCTTCGAGGCCGGCCAGGTGGTCGACGTCATCGGCACCACCAAGGGCAAGGGCACGGCCGGTGTCATGAAGCGTCACGGCTTCTCCGGCGTCGGCGCCTCCCACGGTGCGCACCGCAACCACCGCAAGCCCGGCTCGATCGGTGGGGCCTCGACCCCGTCGCGCGTCTTCAAGGGCCTGCGCATGGCCGGTCGGATGGGCGTCGCCCGTCAGACCACCCAGAACCTGACCGTGCACGCGGTCGACGCAGAGAAGGGTCTGCTGCTCGTCAAGGGCGCGGTTCCCGGCCCCAAGGGCGGCGTCGTCGTCGTGCGTACCGCTGCGAAGGGTGCGTGACCTCGATGAGCGACACGCTGACCGTCGACGTCCTCGACGAGAAGGGCAAGAAGGCCGGCACGGCCGACCTGCCCGGTGACGTCTTCGACGTGCAGACGAACGTCCCGCTGATCCACCAGGTCGTCGTCGCCCAGCTCGCCGCCGCGCGGCAGGGCACCCACGACACCAAGACCCGCGGCGAGGTCCGCGGTGGTGGCAAGAAGCCGTACAAGCAGAAGGGCACCGGCCGCGCCCGTCAGGGCTCGACCCGCGCGCCGCAGTTCGCCGGCGGTGGCACCGTCCACGGCCCGACCCCTCGCGACTACTCGCAGCGGACCCCGAAGAAGATGAAGGCCGCGGCGCTCCGCGGTGCTCTCTCGGACCGCGCGCGTGCCGGCCGCGTCCACGTCGTCACGGGCTTCGCCCCGGGCGAGGTCCCGTCGACCAAGGCCGCCCTCGCGGTGCTCGACAACCTCTCCGGTCGCAAGCACGTCCTCGTGGTCGTCGAGCGCCAGGACGAGATCACCTGGAAGTCGCTGCGGAACGTCGAGCGGGTCCACCTGCTCGTCGCCGACCAGCTCAACACCTACGACGTCCTCATCTCGGACGACGTGGTCTTCACGCAGGGTGCGCTCGACGCGTTCCTCGCCGGCCCTGCCAAGGGTGCGAAGGCCGTCGCCACCGAGGCCGAGGCCAACGAGGAGACGAAGTGACCGCCGTCGGTAAGGACCCGCGCGACATCCTGATCGCGCCGGTCGTCTCGGAGAAGAGCTACGGCCTGCTCGACGAGGGCAAGTACACGTTCCTCGTGGACCCGCGGGCCAACAAGACCGAGATCAAGATCGCCGTCGAGCAGGTCTTCGGCGTCAAGGTCGAGTCGGTCAACACCGCGAACCGTCAGGGCAAGGCCCGCCGGACCCGCTTCGGCATCGGCCGCCGCAAGAACACGAAGCGTGCGATCGTCACCCTCCGCGAGGGCTCGATCGACATCTTCGGCGGACCGGTCGGCTGACCGAGAGCGAAGAGGACGAACTCCCATGGGAATCCGTAAGTACAAGCCGACGACGCCCGGCCGCCGCGGCTCGAGCGTCGCCGACTTCGTGGAGATCACGCGCTCGACGCCTGAGAAGTCGCTGGTCCGCCCGCTGCACAAGACGGGTGGCCGCAACTCGACCGGTCGCATCACGACGCGTCACCAGGGCGGCGGGCACAAGCGCGCCTACCGCGTGATCGACTTCCGTCGTCACGACAAGGACGGCGTGCCGGCCAAGGTCGCGCACATCGAGTACGACCCCAACCGCACGGCGCGCATCGCGCTCCTGCACTACGCGGACGGCGAGAAGCGCTACATCATCGCCCCCAACAAGGTGCAGCAGGGTGACGTGCTCGAGGCCGGCCCCGGTGCCGACATCAAGCCCGGCAACAACCTGCCGCTGCGCAACATCCCGACCGGTACGGTCATCCACGCCATCGAGCTCAAGCCCGGTGGCGGCGCGAAGATCGCCCGTTCGGCCGGTGCGTCGGTGCAGCTCGTCGCCAAGGACGGGCCGTACGCGCAGCTGCGCATGCCGTCCGGCGAGATCCGCAACGTCGACCTGCGCTGCCGCGCCACGGTCGGCGAGGTGGGCAACGCCGAGCAGTCGAACATCAACTGGGGCAAGGCCGGCCGCATGCGCTGGAAGGGCAAGCGCCCGACCGTCCGTGGTGTCGCCATGAACCCGATCGACCACCCGCACGGTGGTGGTGAGGGCAAGACCTCCGGTGGTCGCCACCCGGTGAGCCCGTGGGGTCAGCCCGAGGGTCGCACCCGTCGTCCGAACAAGCCGAGCGACAAGCTCATCGTGCGCCGTCGGCGCACCGGCAAGAAGCGCTGATAGGAGCCCGAGAGAATGCCTCGCAGCCTCAAGAAGGGCCCGTTCGTCGACGGCCACCTGCAGAAGAAGGTCGACGCGCAGAACGAGGCCGGCACGAAGAACGTCATCAAGACGTGGTCGCGTCGTTCGATGATCACGCCGGACTTCCTCGGCCACACCTTCGCGGTCCACGACGGCCGCAAGCACACCCCGGTGTTCGTGACGGAGTCGATGGTCGGGCACAAGCTCGGCGAGTTCGCCCCGACGCGGACGTTCCGCGGCCACGAGAAGGACGACCGGAAGGGCCGTCGCCGCTGACCCCCGGGTCAGCCTGGTGACGCCCTGACGGCAGAGACAAGAGAGCAGGACAGCGATGGAAGCCAAGGCGAAGGCGCGGTTCGTCCGCGTCACGCCCCAGAAGGCCCGCCGCGTCGTGGACCTCATCCGTGGCAAGCAGGCGGCGGAGGCCGTGGCGGTGCTGAAGTTCGCGCCGCAGGCCGCGGCGGAGCCCGTCCTCAAGACGGTGCAGTCCGCGGTCGCGAACGCGGTCGAGGGGGCCAAGCGCAACTCCGAGCGCCTCGACGAGGCAGACCTCTACATCTCCGAGGTCTTCGTCGACGAGGGCCCGACGCTCAAGCGCTTCCGCCCGCGCGCGCAGGGTCGCGCCGGTCGGATCATGAAGCGCACGAGCCACATCACGGTCGTCATCTCGCAGCGCGAGAAGGCGACCTCCACCAAGGGAGGGACCCGCTAGTGGGACAGAAGGTCAACCCGCTCGGGTACCGCCTCGGCATCACGACCGACCACCGGTCGCGGTGGTTCGCGGACTCGACGAAGCCGGGCCAGCGGTACCGCGACTACGTGCGCGAGGACGTGCAGATCCGCAAGCTCATGAGCACGGGTCTCGAGCGCGCCGGCATCGCCAAGGTCGAGATCGAGCGCACGCGTGACCGCGTCCGCGTCGACATCCACACCGCCCGCCCGGGCATCGTCATCGGGCGTCGTGGTGCGGAGGCCGACCGCATCCGCGGCGAGCTCGAGAAGCTCACGGGCAAGCAGGTCCAGCTGAACATCCTCGAGGTCAAGAACGCCGAGATCGAGGCTCAGCTGGTCGCCCAGGGCATCGCCGAGCAGCTCGCGAGCCGCGTGTCGTTCCGCCGTGCCATGCGCAAGGGCATCCAGTCGGCCCAGCGTGCGGGTGCCAAGGGCATCCGCGTGCAGGTCTCGGGCCGCCTCGGCGGCGCGGAGATGAGCCGCACGGAGTTCTACCGCGAGGGTCGTGTGCCGCTGCACACGCTGCGCGCGAACATCGACTACGGCTTCTTCGAGGCCCGCACGACCTTCGGCCGCATCGGCGTGAAGGTCTGGGTCTACAAGGGTGACGTCACGGAGAAGGAGTGGGCGCGCGAGCAGGCCTCGCAGGCTCCCCGTCCCTCGCGTGGTGGCCCGCGCGGCGACCGCGGCGACCGTGGGGACCGTGGTCCTCGCGGCGGCGGACGCCGTCCCGAGCGTCAGGACGCACCCGCCCCGGCCGCCGAGCAGGCGCCCGCGGCGGAGGCGCCCACCGAGTCCGGAACGGAGGCCTGAGCCGTGCTGATCCCGCGCAGGCTGAAGCACCGCAAGCAGCACCACCCCGGGCGCTCCGGCGCCGCGACGGGTGGCACCACGATCTCGTTCGGTGAGTTCGGCATCCAGGCTCTCGAGCCGGCCTACGTCACCAACCGGCAGATCGAGGCTGCACGTATCGCCATGACCCGCCACATCAAGCGTGGTGGGAAGGTCTGGATCAACATCTACCCGGACCGTCCCCTCACGAAGAAGCCCGCCGAGACCCGCATGGGTTCCGGCAAGGGCTCGCCCGAGTGGTGGATCGCCAACGTCAAGCCGGGTCGAGTGATGTTCGAGCTCGCCGGCGTCCCGGAGCCGCTCGCCCGCGAGGCCATGCGTCGCGCGCAGCACAAGCTCCCGATGAAGACACGTTTCATCGTGCGCGAGGGTGGTAACTGATGGCTATCGGAACCAAGGAGCTGGCTCCCACCGAGCTGGACACCTTCGACGACGGGAAGCTGGTCGCCGAGCTGAAGAAGGCCAAGGAGGAGCTGTTCAACCTCCGCTTCCAGTCCGCGACCGGTCAGCTCGAGAGCCACGGGCGCCTCAAGGCCGTCCGCAAGGACATCGCGCGCATCTACACGATCCTGCGCGAGCGCGAGCTCGGCATCCGGACCGCCCCGAGCGCGGAGTGAGGCACTCATGAGCACGAAGCACGAGCAGACCACCGCGACGACGGACCCCCGCGGGTACCGCAAGACCCGTCGTGGCTACGTCGTCTCCGACAAGATGGACAAGACCGTCGTCGTCGAGGTCGAGGACCGCGTCAAGCACCCGCTGTACGGCAAGGTCATCCGCCGCACCAGCAAGGTGAAGGCGCACGACGAGCTCAACGCCGCCGGCATCGGCGACCTGGTCGAGATCATGGAGACCCGGCCGCTGTCGGCGACCAAGCGCTGGCGCGTCACGGAGATCCTCGAGAAGGCGAAGTGACACGTGCCGGCGCCCCTGCCGGGGCGCCGGCACGGCACGCAGGACAGCACCACCACAGTTGCCCACGGCGCGGGCGGGTCCGCCCGCCCGCGGCGTGTGCACCACGGCAACCATCCGTATGGCCAGGCTCGGCGCCACGGCTGACCGAGAACCCGCCAGACGACAGGAGTAGCTAGATGATCCAGCAGGAGTCGCGACTGCGTGTCGCCGACAACACGGGTGCGAAGGAGATTCTCTGCATCCGTGTGCTCGGCGGCTCCGGCCGTCGCTACGCCGGTATCGGCGACGTCATCGTCGCCACCGTCAAGGACGCGATCCCCGGCGGCAACGTCAAGAAGGGCGACGTCGTCAAGGCGGTCGTCGTGCGCACCCGCAAGGAGCGCCGGCGTCCCGACGGCTCGTACATCAAGTTCGACGAGAACGCCGCGGTGATCCTCAAGAACGACGGTGAGCCGCGCGGCACGCGCATCTTCGGCCCCGTGGGTCGCGAGCTGCGCGACAAGAAGTTCATGAAGATCATCTCGCTGGCGCCGGAGGTGCTCTGACCATGGCGAAGATCAAGAGGGGCGACCTGGTCGTCGTCATCTCGGGCCGCGACAAGGGGCAGCAGGGCCGTGTGCTCGAGGTGCTCCCCGAGACGCAGCGCGTGGTCGTCGAGGGCGTGCAGCGCGTGCAGAAGCACGTCAAGGCGGGCCAGTCGGCCCGTGGCACCCGCACCGGTGGCATCGAGACCGTCGAGGCCCCCATCCACATCAGCAACGTCATGCTGGTGGACCCGGAGACCAAGAAGGGCACCCGGGTCGGCTACCGCACCGAGCAGGTCGAGCGCGACGGGCGTACGCGCACGGTGCGCGTCCGCGTCGCCAAGCGCTCCGGTAAGGACATCTGATGACCGAGACCACCATCGAGGCCCCGGCGCTGCCCCGTCTGAAGACGCGGTACGCCGAGGAGATCAAGCCGGCGCTCTTCGAGCAGTTCGGCCACGAGAACATCAACCAGGTCGCGCGGCTCGTCAAGGTCGTCGTGAACATGGGTGTGGGCGACGCCGCCAAGGACTCCAAGCTCATCGAGGGCGCGATCCGCGACCTGACCCAGATCACGGGCCAGAAGCCGCAGGTCACCAAGGCCCGCAAGTCGATCGCCCAGTTCAAGCTGCGTGAGGGCATGCCGATCGGCGCGCACGTCACGCTGCGCGGCGACCGCGCCTGGGAGTTCCTGGACCGCCTGCTGAACATCGCGCTGCCCCGCATCCGCGACTTCCGCGGCCTGTCGCCGAAGCAGTTCGACGGCAACGGGAACTACACGTTCGGTCTGACCGAGCAGTCGGTGTTCCACGAGATCGACCAGGACAAGATCGACCGGGTCCGCGGCATGGACATCACGGTCGTCACGACCGCGACGACGGACGACGAGGGGCGCGCGTTCCTCAAGCTCCTCGGCTTCCCGTTCAAGGAGAACTGACCATGGCGAAGACCGCCCTCATCAACAAGGCGGCCGCGAAGCCGAAGTTCGCGGTCCGTGGCTACACGCGCTGCCAGAAGTGCGGTCGCCCGCACTCGGTGTACCGCAAGTTCGGCCTGTGCCGGATCTGCGTGCGGGAGATGGCCCACCGCGGCGAGCTCCCCGGCGTGACCAAGAGCAGCTGGTAAGTACCACCGGACGTCGGTAGGTCCGCGGCCCCTCCGGGGGCCGCGGATACCCCGGCGAGAAAGGGCAGACGCCCGATGACCATGACCGACCCGATCGCAGACCTGCTGACGCGTCTGCGGAACGCGAACTCGGCTCACCACGACACGGTGACGATTCCGTTCTCGAAGCTCAAGAGCCACATCGCGGAGATCCTCCAGGCGGAGGGCTACATCACGGGCTGGACCGTCGAGGACGCCCCCGTGGGCAAGAACCTCACGATCACCCTGAAGTACGGCCCCAACCGCGAGCGTGCGCTCGCCGGTGTGAAGCGCGTGTCCAAGCCGGGCCTGCGCGTGTACGCCAAGTCGACCAACCTGCCCAAGGTGCTCGGCGGCCTGGGCGTGGCGATCCTGTCCACGTCCTCCGGTCTGCTGACCGACAAGCAGGCAGCCAAGAAGGGCGTGGGTGGGGAAGTCCTCGCCTACGTCTGGTAAGCCCGAGACGGAGAGGAGAACAGCCATGTCTCGAATCGGCAGGATCCCCGTCCCGGTGCCTTCGGGTGTCGACGTGACGATCGACGGCAACCTCGTGACGGTGAAGGGCCCCAAGGGTCAGCTCACCCACACGGTCGCCGCCCCCATCGCGGTGGACCGCGACGACGCCGGCGCCCTCGTGGTGACGCGTCCCGACGACGAGCGCGCGTCGCGCTCGCTGCACGGCCTGACCCGCACGCTCCTGGCCAACCTGGTCACCGGCGTCACGGAGGGCTACATCAAGAAGCTCGAGATCGTCGGCACGGGTTACCGCGTCACGGCGAAGGGCAGCAACCTCGAGTTCGCGCTCGGCTTCAGCCACCCTGTCGTCGTCGAGCCGCCCGCGGGGATCGCGTTCGTCGTCGAGACGCCGACGAAGTTCTCGGTCGAGGGCATCGACAAGCAGCAGGTGGGCGAGGTCGCCGCGAACATCCGCAAGATCCGCAAGCCCGAGCCCTACAAGGGCAAGGGTGTGCGGTACGCGGGCGAGAACGTGCGCCGCAAGGTCGGAAAGGCTGGGAAGTAAGCCATGGCGATCAGCATCAAGGGCAAGGGCACGACCATCGCCCGTCGCCGCCGCCACCTGCGTCTGCGCAAGAAGGTCGTCGGCACGGCTGCGCGTCCCCGCCTCGTCGTGACCCGCTCCGCGCGTCACATCACGGCCCAGGTCGTCGACGACGCCATCGGCAAGACCGTCGCGTCGGCGTCGACCCTCGAGGCCGACCTGCGCGGCCACGACGGCGACAAGACCGCCAAGGCGAAGAAGGTCGGCGAGCTCGTCGCCGCCCGCGCCAAGGCTGCGGGTGTCGAGGCGGTCGTGTTCGACCGCGGCGGCAACAAGTACCACGGCCGGGTGGCCGCGGTCGCCGACGGCGCCCGTGAGGGTGGTCTGGCCCTGTGACGACGAACTCCGCATCGAAGAAGAGGACTTTCTGATGGCTGCTCCTCAGCGCAGCAACACCGGTGCCGGCGGCACCGGCGGCGACCGCCGGGACGGCGGCCGTCGTGACGGCGGGCGGCGCGGTGACGCCGCCGAGAAGAGCGCGTTCGTCGAGCGCGTCGTGACCATCAACCGTGTCTCCAAGGTCGTCAAGGGCGGCCGCCGGTTCAGCTTCACCGCGCTCGTCGTGGTGGGCGACGGTGACGGCACGGTCGGCGTCGGCTACGGCAAGGCCAAGGAGGTGCCCGCGGCGATCGCCAAGGGTGTCGAGGAGGCGAAGAAGAGCTTCTTCCGCGTCCCCCGCATCCAGGGCACCATCCCTCACCCCGTCCAGGGCGAGAAGGCCGCCGGTGTCGTGTTCCTGCGTCCCGCGTCCCCGGGTACCGGCGTGATCGCCGGTGGTCCGGTGCGTGCGGTGCTCGAGTGCGCCGGCATCCACGACGTGCTCAGCAAGTCGCTCGGGTCGTCCAACGCGATCAACATCGTGCACGCCACGGTCGAGGCCCTGCGCTCCCTCGAGGAGCCCGAGGCCGTCGCCGCCCGTCGTGGGCTGGCTCTCGACCACGTCGCCCCGGCCCCGCTCCTGCGGGCGCAGGCCGAGGGCCGTGCCGCCTCGGCGGCCGCGAAGGCGGGTGCGTGATGGCGCGTCTGAAGGTGACCCAGACCCGGTCCGCCATCGGCGGCAAGCAGAACCAGCGCGACACGCTGCGCACCCTGGGCCTCAAGCGGATCGGCGACGTCGTCGTCAAGGAGGACCGTCCTGAGATCCGCGGCATGGTCAAGACGGTGACGCACCTCGTCGCGGTCGAGGAGGTCGAGTGACCATGGCCGACGACAAGAAGGCCGACGAGAAGGCGACGGAGACCACGGCTGCGGCCGAGAAGAAGGCTCCGGCGAAGAAGGCTCCCGCCAAGCAGGCCACGGCCAAGGCGACCGCCACGACGGAGTCCTCGGCTGCGGCCGAGAAGAAGGCTCCGGCGAAGAAGGCCCCCACCGCTGCCGCGAAGGCGGCGGCCGAGGCCGCCGCGGCGCCCGGTGCGGGTGGCACCCTCAAGGTGCACCACCTGCGTCCGGCCCCCGGCGCCAAGACCGCCAAGACCCGCGTGGGTCGTGGTGAGGCGTCCAAGGGCAAGACCGCGGGCCGTGGCACCAAGGGCACGAAGGCCCGCTACCAGGTGCCGGACCGCTTCGAGGGCGGGCAGATGCCGCTGCACATGCGGCTGCCCAAGCTCCGCGGCTTCAAGAACCCGTTCCGCGTCGAGTACCAGGTCGTCAACCTGGACAAGCTCTCGGCGCTGTACCCGGACGGCGGCGACGTGACGGTCGCCGACCTGGTCGCCAAGGGTGCGGTCCGCAAGGGCCGCCCCGTCAAGGTGCTCGGCACCGGCGAGCTCACGGTCAAGGTGTCCGTCGCGGTGGACGCGTACTCCGCGTCCGCGAAGGACAAGATCGTGGCCGCCGGCGGCAGCGTCGCTCAGGACTGACCTCCTGACGGCGCCCGAGGCGCACAGCACTGCCAGCGGGCGGTCCCGGTTCTCCGGGGCCGCCCGCTGTCTTTCCGGGAGGCGCGTCGTGCCTGGTCGACGCGTACCGGAACGTTTCAGATCGGGTCGGCGGAGCCGCCGGCACGGACTCCGTGCGGGACCGCGTGAGCCGCAGGGTAGGCTTTCCCGGCGGTCCGTCCCGCTCATCGACGGCGACGGGGTCGGTGGACGGCCCACACAGCAGGAGGACGACAGGTGCTCGGTGCATTCGCGAGGGCGTTCAGGACGCCCGACCTGCGGCGCAAGCTGCTCTTCACCATCGGGATCATGGTGGTGTTCCGTGCGGGCTCGTTCCTGCCCACGCCCGGGGTGAGCTACCCGAACGTGCAGGTGTGCATCGACCGCTCGGCCGAGAACGACCTGCTGGGGCTGGTGAACCTGTTCAGCGGCGGGGCGCTGCTGCAGCTGTCGGTCTTCTCGCTCGGGATCATGCCGTACATCACGGCGAGCATCATCATCCAGCTGCTGCGCGTGGTGATCCCCAAGTTCGAGGAGCTCCACAAGGAGGGCCAGGCGGGCACCGCCAAGCTCACCCAGTACACGCGCTACCTCACGATCGGCCTCGCGGTCCTGCAGTCGACGACGATCATCACGTTCGCGCGCAGCGGCAACCTGTTCCAGGGCTGCCCCGTCGACGTGATCCCGGACGACTCGCCGATGACGCTCCTCATCATGGTCATCACCATGACGGCCGGCACCGGCCTGATCATGTGGCTCGGCGAGATGATCACCGAGCGCGGCGTCGGCAACGGCATGTCGCTCCTCATCTTCACGTCGATCGCCGCGTCGTTCCCCGGCGCCATGTGGTCGATCGCGGGCGGCGCCGGCGGCATCGGCAAGTTCCTCGCCGTGATGGGCATCATCGTCCTGGTGATCGCGCTGGTCGTGTTCGTCGAGCAGTCGCAGCGCCGCGTGCCGGTGCAGTACGCCAAGCGCATGGTCGGGCGGCGCATGTACGGCGGGTCGAGCACCTACATCCCGATCAAGATCAACATGGCCGGCGTCATCCCGGTGATCTTCGCGTCGTCGCTGCTCGCCGTGCCGACGCTGATCGCGCAGTTCGGCGACCCGACGGCCGGCTGGGTGCAGTGGATCACGCGCTACGTCGCCGCCCCCGAGGCGCCGCTGCACATCGGCATCTACGTGCTGCTGATCATCTTCTTCTGCTACTTCTACACGGCCATCACGTTCAACCCGGACGAGGTCGCCGACAACATGAAGAAGTACGGCGGCTTCATCCCCGGCATCCGCGCAGGCCGTCCCACGGCCGAGTACCTCGACTACGTGATCACGCGCATCACGGCGCCGGGTTCCATCTACCTCGCGCTCGTGGCGCTGATCCCGACGATCGCCTTCATCGTGCTCGACGTCGGCAGCAACATCCCGTTCGGCGGTGCGTCGATCCTCATCGTCGTCGGCGTCGGGCTCGAGACCGTCAAGCAGATCGAGTCGCAGCTCCAGCAGCGGCACTACGAAGGGTTCCTCCGTTGAGCGCACGTCTGGTCCTGCTCGGCCCCCCCGGAGCCGGCAAGGGAACGCAGGCCGTCCGCCTGGCCGAGCGGCTGGGCGTCCCGGCCATCTCGACCGGCGACATCTTCCGGTCCAACATCAAGAACGGCACCGAGCTCGGCCGTCGCGTGCAGGACATCACGGCGTCCGGCGCTCTCGTGCCGGACGAGCTCACGAACGAGCTCGTGCGCGACCGTCTGGCGCAGGCGGACGCGGTCGACGGGTTCCTGCTGGACGGGTACCCGCGCAACGTCGCCCAGGTCGCGGCGCTCGACGAGATGCTGGCCGCGGCCGGTCAGGCGATCGACCTCGCCCTCGAGCTGACGGTCGACCCCCAGGTCGTGGTCGAGCGGCTGACGAAGCGGGCCGAGATCGAGGGCCGCGCGGACGACACCGAGGACGTCATCCGCCATCGCCTCGACGTCTACGCCGAGCAGACCGCGCCCATCTCGCAGGTCTACGCCGCACGCGGCGTCCTCGCGCAGGTCGACGGGCTGGGCGAGGTCGACGAGGTCACCGAGCGTCTCGTCGCGGCGCTGGCCCCCGTCCTGTCCTGAGGCGGTGCCCGTGTTCGGCCGCGAGAAGATCGAGTACAAGACGCCCGAGCAGGTCGCGATCATGCGCCGAGCGGGGATGGTGGTCGCCGACGCGCTCGAGGCGGTGCGCGGTGCGCTCGCTCCCGGCGTGACGACGGCCGAGCTCGACGCCGTCGCGGAGGACGTCATCCGCTCCGCCGGTGCGACGCCGTCGTTCCTGGGCTACCACGGGTACCCCGCGAGCCTGTGCGTCTCGGTGAACGAGGAGATCGTCCACGGCATCCCGGGCAGCCGCGTCCTGCAGCCGGGCGACGTGGTGTCCGTGGACTGCGGGGCGATCGTCGACGGCTGGCACGGCGACTCGGCGTTCTCGGCGGTCCTGGAGCCGGCCGATCCCGCCGACGTCGCCCTCGTGACCGCCACCGAGGACGCGCTCTGGGCCGGCATCGCGGCGCTCGCGACACCGGGGGGTCGGCTCGGTGCGGTCGGGGAGGCCGTCGAGGACGTGGTCGAGTCGGCGAGCGCGCCCTACGGCATCGTCGAGGACTACGTAGGCCACGGCATCGGCACCGCCATGCACCAGCCGCCCGACGTCCCGAACTACCGCACGAAGGATCGTGGCACCAAGCTGCGCGCCGGCCTGTGCGTCGCCGTCGAGCCGATGCTCGTGCGCGGTGCGGAGGCGAACCACGTGCTCGCCGACGACTGGACGGTCGTGACGGACGACGGCTCCCGGGCCGCGCACTGGGAGCACACCGTCGCGATCCTCGAGGCAGGGATCGTCGTGCTGACCGCGCGTGACGGGGGAGCGGAGCGCCTGCGTGCGCTCGGGGTCGAGATCGCCGCGCTCTGACGTCGACCGTGCGCGGGTGGGGCGGGGCGCCCCGTCGGCCGGTGAGGCCTGCGCCGACCCGCGGCGTCCGGGCGATGCGGCGCAGGGATCCGTGGTCCCGGGGGTCGCGACCCGGCAGGACGGCGGCACCCGTGCGGGACCCGTTCCGGTTCGTCGCCGTGATGGCGTATGATGGTTCGTTGGTTGTGCGTTCCGTGATACCCACCTGTCGGTGGCGGGATCGGTGCCCAGCCGCCCCACGACCGTCGCGCGGCTTCCGGCACGTCCGGAGCCGCTGGCGGCGCGGGGCTCGTCGGCCCGTCGCGAGGCGTGCCTGCAGCACCCGTCAGTACGACAGTTAGCGGAGGACATGGCCAAGAAGGACGGCGTCATCGAGATCGAGGGCAGCGTTGTCGAAGCGCTGCCCAACGCGATGTTCCGTGTGGAGCTCGCGAACGGCCACAAGGTGCTCGCCCACATCTCGGGCAAGATGCGCCAGCACTACATCCGGATCCTCCCCGAGGACCGGGTGGTCGTCGAGCTCAGCCCGTACGACCTGTCCCGCGGGCGCATCGTCTACCGCTACAAGTAACCACCCCCATCGACACGCCGTCTCCCCGGGTCCGCCCGGTGCACGGCGGCGGAGGAACGAGCGATGAAGGTCAAGCCGAGCGTCAAGAAGATCTGCGACAAGTGCAAGGTGATCCGCCGGCACGGTCGCGTCCAGGTGATCTGCGAGAACCTGCGCCACAAGCAGCGCCAGGGCTGAGCAGCCACCTGCACCACCGCCCCTGACCGGGGCAGCAAGCGCACCGCCGCTCCGTGAACGAGACCCCTCGGGGTCGCGACCACGGTGAACCCCCCGCTCGGAGGCTGGGGCCCGCGAGAAGACGCGGGAGGACGGTGCGGCAGACCTCCGAACGCAGTACAGGAGCCACCAGGCACATGGCACGTCTCATCGGCGTCGACCTTCCCCGCGACAAGCGGGTCGAGGTCGCACTCACCTACATCTTCGGGGTCGGTCGCACGCGTGCGCACCAGGCCCTGGCCGCCACCGGCATCAGCCCCGACGTCCGGGTCAAGGACCTCGGCGACACCGAGCTCGTCGCGCTCCGTGACTTCCTCGAGGGCAGCTTCAAGCTCGAGGGCGACCTGCGCCGCGAGATCGCCGCCGACATCCGCCGCAAGGTCGAGATCGGCAGCTACGAGGGTCTGCGTCACCGCCGCGGCCTCCCGGTGCGCGGTCAGCGCACGAAGACCAACGCGCGTACCCGCAAGGGCCCCAAGCGCACCGTCGCCGGCAAGAAGAAGGCCGGGCGCAAGTGACGTCGCGGGCTGGTCGCGCCCGTCGCTGACCGCCCGCCCGTCGGCCCACCGACCCGCAGACCTCGAGAGAAGAAGAGATGCCTCCCAAGTCCCGCACCGCCGTGCGCAAGCCGCGCCGCAAGGAGAAGAAGAACGTCTCCCACGGCCAGGCGCACATCAAGAGCACGTTCAACAACACCATCGTGTCCATCACCGACCCGTCGGGCGCCGTGATCGCCTGGGCGTCGTCCGGTCAGGTGGGCTTCAAGGGCTCGCGCAAGTCGACCCCGTTCGCCGCGCAGCTCGCCGCCGAGGCCGCCGCGCGTCGTGCGCAGGAGCACGGCATGCGCAAGGTCGACGTCTTCGTCAAGGGCCCGGGCTCGGGCCGCGAGACGGCGATCCGCTCGCTGACGGCCGCCGGCCTCGAGGTCGGCTCGATCCAGGACGTCACGCCGCAGGCGCACAACGGCTGCCGTCCGCCGAAGCGTCGCCGCGTCTGACACGCAGCAGGCCGGGACGGTGCGTCCGCGCACCCGTCCCGGCCCTCGCGCGTCCGTCGTCGAGCCGCCCGCGGGCGGTCCGTGACGGCACGTCGGACACCACCCGCACCTTCCGCCCGGACATGCGGACCGAGGCACGTCCAGGCACGTAGCACCTGCGAAAGCGTCATATGGCGGACGCTCGCGGAGAGGAAACCCCACCGTGCTGATCGCACAGCGCCCCACCCTGACCGAAGAGGTCATCTCGGAGCACCGCTCGCGGTTCTCCATCGAGCCGCTCGAGCCCGGCTTCGGCTACACGCTCGGCAACTCCCTGCGCCGGACCCTCCTGTCGTCCATCCCCGGGGCTGCCGTCACGTCGATCCGCATCGACGGCGTGCTGCACGAGTTCTCGACGGTCCCGGGCGTCAAGGAGGACGTCACCGAGGTCATCCTCAACATCAAGAACCTCGTCGTCTCCTCGGAGAACGACGAGCCCGTCGTGATGTACCTGCGCAAGCAGGGCGCGGGTGACGTCACCGGTGCGGACATCGTCCCGCCCGCGGGTGTCGAGGTGCACAACCCCGAGCTCCACCTGGCGACGCTCAACGAGAAGGGCAAGCTCGAGATCGAGCTGACGGTCGAGCGCGGCCGCGGCTACGTCTCGGCGAACCAGAACAAGTCCTTCGACACCGAGATCGGCCGCATCCCGGTCGACTCGATCTACTCGCCGGTCCTCAAGGTGACCTACAAGGTCGAGGCGACGCGTGTCGAGCAGCGCACGGACTTCGACAAGCTCATCGTCGACGTCGAGACCAAGCCGGCGATCAGCCCGCGCGACGCGCTGGCGTCGGCCGGCAAGACGCTCGTCGAGCTGTTCGGCCTGGCGCGCGAGCTCAACGTCGAGGCCGAGGGCATCGAGATCGGCCCGTCGCCGACGGACGCCGCGCTCGCCGCGGACCTCGCGCTGCCGATCGAGGACCTGCAGCTGACGATCCGGTCGTACAACTGCCTCAAGCGCGAGGGCATCCACTCGGTGGGCGAGCTCGTGGCGCGGTCCGAGGCGGACCTGCTGGACATCCGCAACTTCGGTGCGAAGTCGATCACCGAGGTCAAGGAGAAGCTGGCCGAGCTGGGCCTGACGCTCAAGGACAGCCCGCTGGACTTCGACCCCACGGCCGCCGGCGCGTACTACGGGGACGACGAGACCGACTTCGTCGAGGACGAGCAGTACTGACGCAGCCGTTGCCCGGGGCCAGGCGCTGACGCGCCGGCCCCGGGGCGTCGCCCTCACTGAGAACTCAAGGAGTAGAGACCATGCCCACGCCCACCAAGGGCCCCCGTCTCGGTGGCAGCCCGGCGCACGAGCGGCTGATCCTCGCGAACCTCGCGACGCAGCTGTTCGAGCACAAGCGGATCACGACGACCGAGACGAAGGCCAAGCGCCTGCGTCCGCTGGCCGAGCGCCTCATCACGTTCGCCAAGCGCGGTGACCTGCACGCGCGTCGTCGCGTGCTGACCGTCGTCAAGGACAAGGGCGTCGTGCACGCCCTGTTCACGGAGATCGCGCCCGCCGTGGCCGACCGTCAGGGCGGCTACACGCGCATCACCAAGATCGGTCCGCGCAAGGGCGACAACGCCCCCATGGCCGTCATCGAGCTCGTCCTCGAGCCGCTGTCGCCCAAGCAGGCCGTCGTCAAGGAGGCCACGAAGGCCACCGCCAAGGCGGCGCCGAAGGCGGCGAAGCCCGTCGAGGACGCGCCCGTCGAGGACGCGCCCGTCGAGGACGCGCCCGTCGAGGACGCGAAGGCCGACGACAAGGCCTGAGCCACGTCGCACCCCGCAGGGCCCGGACGCCGCACGGTGTCCGGGCCCTGCGTCGTCCTGCCCGGCATCGTCCTGCGCACGCGGTGCCCGGCACACCGTCGCCACGCGGACTAGCGTCGTCCGCATGGCGGAGCGGCAGGTCCCGGTGGTGCTGGTGCACGGCCTGCGCACGTCGCGCACCATGTGGCGCGCCCAGGTCGAGGCGCTCACGGCGACGGGGCGCACGGCCCACGCGGTCGACCTGCCCGGGCACGGTCGTCGCGTCGACGAGACGTTCACGCTCGACGGCGCGGTGGACGCGGTCGTGGACGGCGTCGACGCGGTGGGAGGGCGCGCCGTCGTCGTCGGCCTGTCCCTCGGCGGGTACACCGCGATCGCGCACGCGGCGCGTCACCCGGGTCAGGTGGCGGGGCTGGTCGCGGCCGCGTGCTGCACGGTGCCGCGCGCCGCGGTGGTCCGTGCCTGGGGGCTGGCGGCGGACGCCTTCTTCGCACGCCTGCCGGACCGCGGGGCGGCGATCAACCAGGCGCTCGTGGACCGCGTGCTGCCGCCGCAGGCGGCCGCCGACGTCGCGGCCGGCGGCTTCGCGCTCGACGTCGTGGGCGACGCGATGCGGGCCATGCGGGCGGCGACGCCGATCACGGACCTTGCGCGCGTCGCGGCGCCCGTGCGGCTCGTCAACGGGCGCTGGGACCACTTCCGCGGCGACGAGCGGCGGTTCCTGGCGGCGTGCCGCGACGGGCGCCTCAGCGTCGTGCCGCGAGCGACGCACCTCGTGAGCCTCGTGCAGCCGGTGCGCTTCACACGCGTGCTGCTCGACGTGCTCGACGACGTCGACGCGCGCGAGGCGTCAGCCGTGGGGACCCGCCAGCTCCCAGGCGCGCACGCCGCCGACGATGCCGGCCTGGTTGGGCACGACGACGACGTCGTCCCCGAGCCGGTCGAGCGTGGTCGCCGTGATGCGTCGTGAGTTGCCGCCGCCCAGGTAGAGGCGGTCCCAGCGGAAGACGGGACGGAAGCCCTCGACGACCTTGCGCACCCGGCGCGACCACAGCCCGTCGCCGAGCCGGGCGCGCTCGTGCTCGCCGACGTAGGCGTCGTACGTCGTGCCCCACCGCACCGGGGCGTGCGAGAGCTCGAGGTGCGGGGCGATCCGGCCGCCGTCGAACAGCGCCGACCCCAGGCCCGTCCCGAGCGTGAGGACGAGCTCGAGACCCGTCCCCGACACGACGCCGGCGCCGTGCACCTCCGCGTCGTTGAGCACGAGCGTGGGCAGGCCCAGGCGCCCGGCGAGCAGGGCTCGCACGTCGCACCCCTCCCACGCCGCGAGCAGCTCGGGAACCACCGCCGTGCGGGGCCCGGAGCGCGTCACGTAGTGCGGCGTCGCGACGACCACGCCGTGCCGGATCATGCCGGGAACGCCGACCGTCGCGCGCTGCGCCGGCGGCAGCGCGGCCGCGATCCCCGCGATCGTCTCGGCCAGGCGCTGCGGGGGCAGCGGGTACGGCGTCGGGACGCGCACGGGGGGAGCGTGCAGGGTTCCGGCGGCGTCGAGCACCGACGCCTTGATGCCGCTGCCGCCGCAGTCGACGGCCAGGGTGTAGGGCTCGGCGGGCACGTCACCACGGTAGCCCCACCGCTACCGTGGGCCCGTGACCAGCGTGCCCGCCGACCTCGTCCGCCTGCGCCTGGACCTCGCGTACGACGGCACGGGCTACGCCGGGTGGGCGCGGCAGCCCGGGCTGCGGACCGTGCAGGGCGTGCTCGAGGACGGGCTCGCGACCGTGCTGCGGTCCGCGCCGCGCGGGGACGTGCCACCGCGCGTCACGGTCGCGGGACGCACCGACGCGGGGGTGCATGCGCGGGGCCAGGTCGCGCACGTCGACGTCGTCGCCGACGCGCTCGCTGCGGCGCGCGGACGCTCGGACCGTGCCGACGTCGAGGCGCTGACCACGCGACTGGCCGGCGTGCTGCCGAGCGACCTGGTGGTGCGTGCCGTGACCCGTGCGCCGACAGGCTTCGACGCGCGGTTCTCGGCGCTGCGGCGGCGCTACGCCTACCGCGTGTGCGACGAGCCTGCCGCGCGTGACCCGCTGCGGCGCACCGCGGTGCTGTGGCACCGACGGCCGCTCGACGTCGCCGCGATGGACGCCGCGGCCCGCGCGCTCGTGGGGCGGCACGACTTCGCGGCCTACTGCAAGCCGCGACCCGACGCGACGACGATCCGCACCCTGGAGGAGTTCGCCTGGTCACGACCGGCGGACGGCGCGGACGCGGGTCTCGTCGTCGCGCACGTCCAGGCCGACGCGTTCTGCCACTCCATGGTTCGTGCGCTCGTCGGCGCGAGCCTCGCCGTGGGGGAGGGTCGGCGGGCGGTCACCTGGCCGCGCGACCTGCTCGACGCGCGCCGCCGCGAGGGTGGTGCGACCGTCGTCGCCGCGCACGGACTGACCCTCGAGGAGGTCGGCTACCCGCCCGAGGCCGAGCTCGCGGAGCGCGCCGAGCGCACCCGGGCCCGCCGGGGTGCGCACGAGGTCGACGGTCCGCACGACGCCGCGACCGACGACGACGGCCCGCCGGCGCGCGGCTGCTGCGACTGACGGGGCCCGGAGGTGCGCCGTCGCCGGACGACGCCGTCGCCGGTCGGCGCGGGCACCGAGCGTGCGGGACCGGTCCCCGCGCACGGCGGGGACCGGTCGCGGACCGCTCAGGCCACTCGGCGTGCGCTCAGTACCGTGCGCCCTCGTCGTCGCTCGTGAGGTCGTCGTCGTCATCGGTCGGCGCGGCGCCGACGTAGTCCTCCTCGACCAGGTGGACGGCGGCCTCCTCGGCGGACGCCGCGCCACCGGCGACGCCCGCGTCGATCGCGAACTCGTCGGTGCCGCCGGCCTCGACGGCGTCGTCGTCCTCGACCAGGCGGCCCGCGCGCAGCTCGTCGCGGTGCGGCGGCGGCGGGGCGTCGTCGGCCTCCCAGACCTCGGGCTCCTCCTGCGCGACGCGCTGGTCGAGCGTCTCGCCGCGCGACTCCTCCCACGCGGTCTCGCCGAACCGCGTCGACTGCGGCCGGGGCCGCTCGGGGGGAGTGACGCCCTCGTCGAGCGGGTCGTCGACGCCGCGCTCGACGAGCGTGTCCTCGCCGGGCAGCTGGTCGCTGTCGCCCTCCGAGCCGAGAGCCGGGTCGGTGCTGGTGGCTGGGGTGTCCTCGCTCATGGCACGAGCCAAGCACCGCGGGTCGCGGCCCGCCACAGCAGGGCGGGACGCGGGGGAGGTGCGGCGCCGCGTCGGCCGCGCGCCACGCTGCGGCACCACGGGCGGCGCGGGCTACTCGCCGCGCAGCGCGTCGTCCACGTGCGCGTACGGCCGCAGCACGCGGTCCACGGTCGTGAGCTCGAGGACCGTGCGGACCTGCTCGCCGACCCCGGCGATCCGCAGGTCGCCCTGCGCCGCTCGCGTGGCTCGCAGCCCGCCGACGAGTGCGCCGAGGCCCGAGGAGTCCATGAACGGCACGTCCGTCAGGTCCACGACGACGAGCGGGTGCCCCGCGGTGACGGCGCGGTCGACGGCGGCGCGCACGTCGCCTGCGCCGACCATGGTCAGGCGGCCGGTGATCCGCAGGACCGCCGTGCGGTCGCCCCGCAGCTCCAGGTCGAGGTCCATCACCCGTCTCCTTCCGTGGCTGCCGTGGCCCGGTACCCGCGGTACCGCAGCGCCTGGACGACGACGCCCAGGACGACGAGGTCGTAGCCGACCCACGCGACGTTGACGAGCGTGCCGCTCCACGCGGACAGGCCCAGCGCCGCACGCGCCAGCCCGACGGGCACCGCGACGACCAGCACGACCGTCGCGACGAGCTGCGGCAGCACCCGGCGCCACGCGACGGCGCTGGACCGGCCGTCCTTGCGCGTGACCGCGAACTCGAGCGGCCGGCCCCACCAGACGTTCGCGGCGGCGGTGACGCACGCGCGGATCCAGACCGGGAAGAGCGCGAGAGCGTACTGCTGGCCGCGCCAGGTGGTGAGGCCGCGGGCGACGACGAGGAAGAGCAGCTGGCTCGCGACGAGGAACGGCACGAACCGCGCGAAGAAGTCCGCGCTCCACGCGGTGACCGGCATGACCCCGAAGAAAAGGAACAGGACGGGTGCCACGAGGTAGACGACGGCGGTGAAGCCCGACAGGTAGCTCCACATGGTCGCGGAGTACATGAGGCGCTGGCCCGCCGTGAGCCCCGGCACGCGCAACGGGTTGCGCCGCAGCATCGTCTGGATCGTGCCCTGGGCCCACCGCAGGCGTTGCGTCAGCATCGTCGGGAGGTCCTCGGGGGCGAGGCCGTGCGCGAGCGTCTCGTGGTGGTAGACCGTGCGCCACCCCAGCGCGTGCAGCGCCATGGCGGTCGCCATGTCCTCCGTGACCGACACGGTCGCGACGGGCTGCACCGCCTGTGCCTCGTCGTGGCGGTCGACGTCGACGGCGCGCAGCAGGTCGCGCACGGACTCCAGCGCGCCGAGGGGTGACCAGTCGCGGGCCGCGAGCCGCGTGAGCACGGACTCGTCCAGCGGCAGCGTGCCGTCGGCGTCGCGCAGGTCGGCGATCTGCGCGAGGTCGGCCCGCATCCGCGCGACGTCCGCGTCGACGAGCGTGCCCGACGCGGCGTCGACCGCGCGCTGGAACTCGTAGGTGACGGGGCCGAGCGGGTCACCCGTGTCGAGGCGCCGCAGCGCGTGGGTCGCCGCGCCGCGCACGCTCGTCAGGGCCTCGGCGACGGTCGGGTCGGCGGCCCCGCGGGCGGCGCGGGCCAGGACGGTGCGCGCGGTGCGCAGCGCGCGGCGGACAGCGAGCCGGGACGCGTCGACGTACCCGACGAGGCCCAGCTGCATGAGCGCGTCACGGCGCAGGACGGCGTTCGAGCCGCAGAAGAAGGCCGCGTTCCAGCCGTCCTTGCCCTGCATGATCGGTCCGTAGAAGAGCGGCGCCTGGCTCCCGAGCGGGTCCTCGACCGGCACGTTGTCGAAGACCTGCGGCGTCTGGACGATCGCGACGCGCGGGTCGTCGAAGTACCCCACCGTCCGGTCGAGGATCGCGGGGTCGGGCACCTGGTCCGCGTCGAGCACCAGCACGAGCTCGCCGTCCGTCGCGAGGAGGGCGTTGTTGAGGTTGCCGGCCTTGGCGTGGCGCGGGCGACCCTCCCAGTCGGGTGAGCGCACGACGTAGCCGATGCCGGCAGCGAGCGCGGCGTCCCGCAGCGCGGGGCGTGCGCCGTCGTCGAGGACCCAGGTGGTGTGCGGGTACCGGATCCGCTGCGCGGCCAGCGCCGTGCGCATGACGAGGTCGACCGGCTCGTCGTAGGTGGTGATGAGCACGTCCACGGTCGTGCCCGGCGCGGGCGGCGGCGGCGCCGGGCGCTCGCGGGCTCGCCACATCGTCACGCCGAACAGCGTCACGTCGATCAGGGAGTAGGTCTCGGCGACCACCAGCGGCACCGCGATCCACCACGCGGCGAGGTTGAGCGACGCGGACCATCGCCAGCCGACGTACGTCCAGCCCAGTGCGAGCGTGAGGGCGACCAGGACGCGGATCGTGAGCAGTCGTGACACGTGTGAACCCCCTGCGTCCGACCGTAGCGGTCGACCACGTGGGGCGCCCGGCGCGACGGGGCGACCCGGGGCGGCCGGCCGCAATCAGGTACACCGGTGCGTGGGCGGCGGGCGACACTGGGCGCATGGGTCATCTGGACGTCGGTGGTGTCGGGTACACGCTCCCGGACGGCAGGCCGCTGCTGTCGGACGTGACGTTCCGGGTGGCGGACGGCGCGCGGGTCGCGCTCGTGGGGCCCAACGGCGTCGGCAAGTCGACGCTGCTGCGGATCGTGACGGGTGACCTCGTGCCGCACGAGGGCTCGGTGCAGCGCAGCGGCGGCCTGGGCGTCATGCGGCAGGACGTCGGGCGGATCGACGACGACCGCAGCGTGCGTGACCTGCTCGCCGACCTCGCGGCACCCGCCGTCCGGGCGGCGGCGGCGGAGCTGACGGCGGCCGAGCTCGCGATGATGGAGGTCGACGACGAGCCCACCCAGCTGCGCTACGCGCAGGCGCTCGCCGACTGGGCCGACGTCGGCGGCTACGAGGCCGAGGCCGGCTGGGACCGTGTGACCGACGCGGTGCTCTCGATCCCGTTCGAGCGCGCCCAGCACCGGTACCTGCGCACCCTGTCCGGCGGCGAGCAGAAGCGGCTCGCGCTCGAGGCGCTGCTACGGGGCCCGGACGAGGTGCTGCTGCTCGACGAGCCCGACAACGCGCTCGACGTGCCGACCAAGCGGTGGCTCGAGGAGCGTCTGGTCGCCAGCGGCAAGACCGTGCTGTTCGTCAGCCACGACCGCGAGCTGCTCGCCCGGGTCGCGACGCACGTCGCGACCCTCGAGCCGACGGCCGTCGGCGCGCGCGTGTGGGTGCACGGCGGCGGGTTCGCGACCTACGCGCAGGCGCGGACCGACCGGCAGGCGCGGCTCGAGGAGCTGCTGCGGCGGTGGGAGGAGGAGCACGCCAAGCTGCGCGACCTCGTGCTGACGCTCAAGACCAAGGCGGCGTTCAACGACGGACTGGCCTCGCGCTACCAGGCCGCGCAGACGCGGCTGCGCAAGTTCGAGGAGGCCGGCCCGCCCGAGGTCGTGGCGCGCGAGCAGCACGTGCGCGTGCGTCTCGCGGGCGGGCGCACCGCCAAGCGCGCCGTGGTCGCCACGGGGCTCGAGCTGACGGGTCTCATGCGGCCGTTCGACCTCGAGGTCTGGTACGGCGAGCGGGTGGCGGTCCTGGGGTCCAACGGCTCGGGCAAGTCGCACTTCCTGCGGCTGCTGGCCGCGGGTGGCTCGGACCCCGAGCACGCACCCGCCGGCGACGTCCCGGTCGACCCGGTGGCACACACCGGGGCGGTCGTGCTGGGCGCGCGCGTGCGACCGGGCTGGTTCGCGCAGAACCACGCGCACCCCGAGCTGGTCGGGCGCACGCTGCTCGAGATCCTGCACCGCGGCGACGGCCACCGGGCGGGCCTGGGGCGTGAGGCCGCGAGCCGCGCGCTGGACCGGTACGAGCTGGTCGACTCGGCCGAGCAGCCGTACGAGACGCTCTCGGGCGGGCAGCAGGCGCGCCTGCAGATCCTGCTCCTCGAGCTCGGGGGAGCGACCCTGCTGCTGCTCGACGAGCCGACGGACAACCTCGACCTGCACTCGGCCGAGGCGCTCGAGGCGGGGCTCGCGGCGTTCGACGGCACGGTCCTCGCGGTCACGCACGACCGGTGGTTCACGCGCACGTTCGACCGGTTCCTGGTGTTCTCGTCGGACGGCACCGTGGTGGAGACGCCCGAGCCGGTGTGGGACGCGGGGCGCGTGCAGCGCGTGCGCTGACGCGTGCCCGCGGGCGACGCCGCGGGCCTCCGGTGCGGCTGTCATGAGACGCGGCTCACGAGTTTTGCCCTCCGTCGGGCGTGCCGGTACTCTGTTGTGTCGTTGTGCGTCCCCTGTCGCGCACCGGTGGCTTCTCACCACCGGGTGCCGATGGCCGTCCTGGTGCGATCCCACTCGCCGGGCGGGATGCTCCGGCAGCCATCCTCGGCCGGTCACCAGCGTGCGACCGACCAACGACACGCATCACGAGACAGAGGCACACCGTGCGCACGTACACCCCGAAGCCCGGCGACGTCGAGCGGAACTGGTACGTCATCGACGCGACCGACGTCGTGCTCGGCCGTCTTGCCAGCCACGTGGCCACGCTCCTGCGCGGCAAGCACAAGGCGACCTTCGCCCCCCACGTCGACGGCGGTGACTTCGTCATCGTCATCAACGCGGGCAAGGTCGCGCTGACCGGCAACAAGCGTGAGACCAAGCTCGCCTACCGCCACTCGGGCTACCCGGGCGGTCTGCGGGCGACCCGCTACGTCGACCTCCTCGAGAAGCACCCCGAGCGTGCGATCGAGAAGGCCGTCCGCGGCATGCTGCCCCACACGACCCTCGGTCGTCAGCAGCTGAGCAAGCTCAAGGTCTACGCCGGCCCCGAGCACCCGCACGCGGCCCAGCAGCCGACGCCGTTCGAGCTGACCCAGGTGGCGCAGTAAGCCTTCGGCTGCTGCGGCAGAGAAACCAGAACGCGAGGATCCCGTGGCTCAGACCACCGTCGAGACCGAGTACGAGGGCGACGACACGCCCACCAGCTACACCTCCGAGACCGCTGCCCCCGTCGGCCGTGGCCAGTCCCTGACGGCACCGGGCCAGGCGCTCGGTCGCCGCAAGGAGGCCGTCGCCCGCGTCCGCCTGGTGCCCGGCACCGGCCAGTGGAAGATCAACGGCCGCACCCTCGAGGACTACTTCCCGAACAAGGTGCATCAGCAGCTCGTCAACTCGCCGCTGAAGACCGTGGACGTCGAGGGTCGCTTCGACGTCGTCGCGCGCATCACCGGTGGTGGCGTCTCCGGCCAGGCCGGTGCGCTGCGCCTGGGCATCGCCCGCGCGCTCAACGCGATCGACGCCGAGAACAACCGCCCGGCCCTCAAGAAGGCCGGCTTCCTCACGCGTGACGCGCGTGTGGTCGAGCGCAAGAAGGCGGGTCTCAAGAAGGCCCGCAAGGCGCCGCAGTACTCGAAGCGCTGACCCAGCGCCTCGGCCCGATGGCCCCGGCCGGTCGACAGACCGCCGGGGCCATCGGCATGCCCAGGGACGTCGCGGCGGCACCCGCCGGCGGCGCAGGACGAACGATGCGACGGTCGGCGGCAGCACCGCGCCCGTCGGGCGAAGGAGTCGGGTGATGGGTCGGCTGTTCGGCACGGACGGCGTGCGGGGTCTCGCGAACCGCGACGTCACGGCGGAGGTGGCGCTGGACGTGTCCGTCGCCGCGGCGCACGTCCTGGGGTCGCGTGGTGCGTTCGAGGGTCACCGACCCCGCGCGGTCATCGGTCGCGACCCGCGCGCGTCCGGCGAGTTCCTCTCCGCGGCGGTCGCCGCCGGTCTCGCGTCCGCGGGCGTCGACGTCGACAACGTCGGCGTCCTGCCGACGCCCGCCGTCGCGTACCTCACGGCGGCCCGGGGCGTGGACCTGGGCGTCGTGCTCTCTGCGTCCCACAACGCCATGCCCGACAACGGCATCAAGTTCCTGGCCAGCGGAGGCCACAAGCTCGACGACGAGGTCGAGGCCGCCATCGAGGCGCGCCTCGGCGAGGAGTGGGAGCGCCCGGTGGGTGCGGCCGTCGGTCGCATCCGGATGGACGTCAGCCTCGCCGGGCAGCAGTACGTCGACCACCTCGTGGCCACGATCGGCGTGCGGCTCGAGGGTCTGCGCATCGTCGTCGACTGCGCGAACGGCGCGGCCTCCGAGGTGGGGCCGGCCGCGCTGCGCGAGGCGGGAGCCGACGTCGTCGTCATCAACGCGTCCCCCGACGGCCGCAACATCAACGAGGCGTGCGGCTCGACGCACCCCGAGCAGCTGCAGGCCGCCGTGGTCGCCGCGCACGCCGACCTCGGGGTGGCGTTCGACGGCGACGCCGACCGCTGCCTCGCGGTCGACGCGAACGGCGTGCTCGTCGACGGCGACCAGATCATGGGCGTCCTCGCGATCGCGCTGCACGAGCGGGGCGAGCTCCCGCACGACACGCTCGTCACGACGGTCATGAGCAACCTCGGGCTCCGGCTCGCGATGCGCGACGCGGGGATCGAGACCGTCGTGACCTCGGTCGGCGACCGGTACGTGCTCGAGGCGATGCGAGCGGGCGGTTACGGCCTGGGCGGCGAGCAGTCGGGCCACATCATCCTCGCCGAGCACGCGACGACCGGTGACGGCCTGCTCACGGCGCTGCAGCTCGCGGCGCGCGTCGTCGAGACCGGGCGCACGCTCGCCGAGCTCGCGGCTGTCGTGCGGCGGCTGCCCCAGACGCTCGTCAACGTGCCGGGCGTGGACCGGACGCGCACGGACGACGTCGTCCTGGTGGAGGCGGTCGCGGCGGCCGAGAAGACGCTCGGGGAGACCGGCCGGGTGCTGCTGCGCCCGTCGGGCACCGAGCCGCTCGTGCGGGTCATGGTCGAGGCCGCGACGCAGGACGAGGCGGACGAGACGGCGCACGACCTCGCGGCCGTCGTCCGCGAGCGTCTCTCGTTGTAGGCCCGGCATGACGACGGGTGCGGTCGGCGCGTCCGACGTGGACCGCTGGGTGCGCGAGCACGTGCGCCGGCTCCTGGACGCGGTGCGGGCGGCGGGCCCCGACGCGATCGCCCCCATCGTCCAGGCCGGCCACCCGGTGCTGCGGTCGGTCGCCGTGCCGTTCGACGGCCAGGTGGACGACGACGAGCTGCGCGAGCTCCTGGCGGTCATGCACCGCACGATGCGTGCGGCGCCCGGTGTCGGCCTCGCGGCTCCGCAGATCGGGCTCCCGCTCGCCGTCGCGGTCGTCGAGGACCCCGGCCCGGGCGACGACGACATCGCCCGCGTGCGCGAGCGCCCCGCGGTCCCGTACCGCGTGCTCGTCAACCCGCGGTACGCGGCCGCGGGGGACGACGTGGTCGCGTTCTACGAGGGCTGCCTCAGCGTCGAGGGGTACCAGGCCGTCGTCGCCCGTCCCCGCAGCGTGCGGCTCACGGGTCACGACGAGCACGGCGCCGCGTTCGACGAGGTCGTCACGGGGTGGCCAGCGCGCATCGTGCAGCACGAGACGGACCACCTGGGCGGCACGCTCTACGTCGATCGTGCCGAGCTGCGCTCCCTGTCCGCGACGGACGCCTGGGGTGCACACTGGGGGGTGGAGCCCGTGCCGCGCGCCGCGGCGCGAGCGCTCGGGTTCGCGCTCCCGGGGACGGCCCCGGGCGCCGCGCCCGGAGCCTGAGCGGCGCACGTCACCGCGCGACGACGCACGTCACCGCGCGGCACCGCACCGTGCGGCACGGACGCCGCACGGTCGAGCACCTCCGCCGCCTCCGCCCTACGACGGACCCGCCGCCGGGGCGACCGGTCCCCGGGTCGGAGATCGTGGCACCTCAGGGCTGATTCGGGGGGTTTCCCGATGTCCGTCGGCGGTGAGCGGGCCTAGCGTGATGGTGTCGCCCCACCCGGGGG
>NZ_LNTD01000128.1 GCF_001462455.1 Cellulomonas sp. B6 | reverse complement strand
CGGGGACGGGCTGGCTCATCACGGGGCTCCTCGGGTGGGTGCTGTCGGTCGGCACCGATCCTTCGGCGGCGGGGGTGGCGCGCGGGTCGCCCGACCGGCTCGACGTGCCCAGCCGGACGGACGACGGGCGGCGGCGTCATCGAGCCGTTCGGCCGACGTCGTCGTCGGTGCGGGCCTCTACGCTCCGGACCATGCCCGACGCCCCCGTGACCCGCACGACGCCCCGTGGGGCACCGTGGTGGCGGTCCGTGCTCGCGCACGCGGGGACGGTGGTCGCCGTGGTCGTCGCGCTGTTCTTCGGGATGGCGGACACGGCGTTCGCCGGCAACGTGGACGGGGCCTCCGGCCTGCGGCTCGTGCTGTCCGGCCTCGGCATGGTGGCCGCCGTCGGCGCGGCGGTGGCCCTGGTCTGGCGGCGCCAGCACGCGGTGGCGATCTGCCTCGCGGCCGCGGGGGTCGCCGTGGTGCTCCCGGTCAGCGGGTGCGCGGCGCTGGTCACGCTGCCGTGGGTGTTCGCGTCGGAGCGCACGCGCACGGTGGTGGGGTGCACTGTGGCGACCGGGGCGGCCGTCGTCGCGTCCCTCGCCCGGGACTGGTCGCGCGACGGTGCCGACGTCATGTGGTCCGTGGTCGACGAGGCCACGGGCCGGCGCGCCTACCTGCCGGTCGGTGGGTACGTCGCGTTCGGCGTCATCGCGCTCGGCCTCGCGGTCGCGGCGGGGCTGGTCCGTCGGTCGTCCGTCGCGGCACGCGTGGCGCGTGAGGCCGCCGCGGACGAGGCGCACCGTGCCGCGCAGCTGCGCACGCAGGCCGACCACCTGCGCACCGAGCTCACGCGGCAGGACGAGCGTGAGCTGATCGCGCGCGAGATGCACGACACAGTGGCGCACCACCTGTCGCTCGTGTCGCTGCACGCCGCGGCGTTGGAGGTCACCGCCGACGACCCCGGCACCGACGTGCCCGAGGCCGCCCGGTCGATGCGGTCGTCGGCGCACCGCGCGCTCGAGGAGATGCGGTCCCTCATCACGACGCTGCGCACCGCCGGTGACACGCTCGCCGAGCAGTACGCCGGGCCCGCACCGCGGCTCGCCGACCTGCCGGTGCTGCTGGACGACGCGCGGGGTGCGGGCGTCGACATCGGGGCGACCGTGTTCGTCGACGGCGGTGACGCCGCGCCACCCGCGCTGACCCGGGCGGTGTACCGCGTCGTGCAGGAGTCGCTGACGAACGCGATGAAGCACGCGCCCGGTGCGCGCGTGCACGTGGACCTGCGGGCACGACCCGGCGACGGCGTCGACGTCACCGTGCGCAACGCGCTCGCACCCGCCGACGCGGGGAGCGTGCCGCCGTCGGCCGGTGCGGGGCTCGTCGGCATGAGCGAACGCGCGCAGGCGCTCGGCGGGCGGCTGACCGCCGGCGTCGAGCGCGACGAGTACGTCGTGCGGGCGCACCTGCCGTGGGCGGCCGGCGCCTGACCGTCCCGCGGACCGGCCCACCGTGTCGGCCGGGGTCGGTACGGTCGCCGCATGATCCGGGTGCTCGTGGTGGACGACGACCCGATGGTGCGGCGCCTGCTGCGCACCATCCTGCGACCCGACGACCTGGAGGTCGTCGGTGAGGCCGCCGACGGTGACGAGGCCGTCACCGCGGTGCACGCGCACCACCCCGACGTCGTCCTCATGGACCTGCGCATGCCGCGCGTCGACGGCATCCGCGCGACCGCGGCCCTCGCCGCGCTGCCCGACCCGCCCGGCGTCGTCGCCATGACGTCGTTCGACACCGAGAGCGCGATCCTCGACGCCGTGCACGCCGGCGCCGCCGGCTTCCTCGCCAAGGACTCCTCGCCCGAGGACATCGTCGCGGCCGTCCGAGCCGTCGCCGCCGGTGACGGCTGGCTCTCCGCGCGGGCCGCGCGCACCGTGATGACGCAGGTCAGCGCCGACCCCGCTGCGTCGGGCCGCCGCGACGCGCAGGACAAGGTGCGGACGCTCACCGAGCGGGAACTCGAGATAGCGCGGGCCGTCGCCGAAGGGCTGTCGAACGCCGAGATCGCCCGGCGCGTGTTCGTGTCCGAGGCGACCGTGAAGACGCACCTGGGCCGGGCGATGGACAAGGTCGGCGTCGGGAGCCGAGTGCAGCTCGCGGTGCTGGTGGACCGGGCGGGGGTGGGGTGAGGGCTCGTCGAAGCGTCTGGCACGCCGTGACCGCAGGATCACCCGCAGGTCCCGAACGTGACGGGTGCGCGCGTGGCACCATCCCCGTGTCGACGTCCGTCTGACGGGGCCCATCGGTCCGAACGGTCGTCGCGCCGAGGGAGGCGCCGGGTGGGCGACGATCTGCAGCGGTCCGACGTGACACTGGTCCCGCTCGACGACGGGGGACGCGTGGCCGTCTTCGCCGCGGACGTCGAGCGTGCGCGCGCGGTGGTGGCGGCGCTGGCGCAGCCATTCGCGTCCGAGCAGGCGGGGCACGGGCTCGCTGCTGTGGGCATGACGGGCGCCGCCGCCTCGGCCGTCGGGTCCGGTGTGCAGGGCATCGCGCAGCTGCACGGGGTCGTGCAGCTCGCCCCGCACACCCTCGCGCAGCTGCACGCCGGAGCCCGACTGATGACCTCCGGCGGCTGGAACCTCGGCACCGTTGTCGGTCAGAACGGCCAGATCGTCGGCAACGCCGCCTTCACGGCCGTCGGCGCGGGCACGTCGATGGCGACGATGGCGGCCACGATGGGCACGAGCGTCGCGCTGGCCGCCGTCCAGCTGCAGCTCGTCCGCATCCAGCAGGCGGTCGAGCAGGTCGCCGCGCGCGTCGAGGTGCTGCTCGGCGAGACCCGCGAGATCCGGTCGGCGGAGATCGAGACGCGCATCGACCGCGTGATCCGCGAGTCGCGGTGGGCGCTCGAGCTCGGTCACGTCCCGCCCACGATGGTCGACGAGCTGCGCGGCGACGGGCACGCGCTCGAGGCGTACTGCCGCAGCACCGTGCGGCTGCTGGCGCAGCGGGTCGACGGCCTCGGGCGCGGCAAGGCCGCCAGCAGGCAGGAAGCGCTGCAGCAGGAGGCGGGCCAGATCGCCCGTGACGTCGTGAACCTGCACGCCGCCGCCGACTGCTGGCTGGGCTACGAGCTGCTGCGTGCGTCCGCGGTGACGGCGTCCTCGCCGGTGTACGCCGCGCAGATCGCCGCCGACGCCGCCGAGCGGACCGACGAGTGGCGGCAGCGCGCAGCCGAGCAGATCGCCGTGCTGCAGCAGCGGCTCCGACGCATCGACGCCGCACCCGGCAAGGGGTTCAACCCGCGCACCAAGCGCACCGTCCGCGAGCTCGCGCGTCAGCTCGCCGAGGCCGTGGCAGCCGCGATCCCCGCAGTCGAACCGGCCGTGCCGGAACCGGCCGACCTGCTGGGTCTCCGCGACGAGCAGCGTGAGCGGCTCCTCCAGGAGCTGCGCTGGCGGCTCGACGACGGCGCGCTCCTGCTGCTCGCAGGCGTCGCGATCCCGCGCATGTCCGACGTCGGCGGCATCGACGTCGCGCGTGCGGCCCTCCGCTCGGTCGGTGCGCGTGACGGCTTCGTCGCCGTGCGGGGTGCGCGGGTGCTCGTGGGCGTCGTGAAGGACTTCGTCGAGGACGGGACGCTCCTGGTCGACGTACCGCGCGGCGCGTGCGTGGTCTCCGGAGTCGAGGACGACGGCGACGGCGTGTTCACGCTCGGTTCCGACGACGAGCGCGTGCGTGTGGTGCCGCTCGACGCCGAGCGTCGGATGGCCCCGTCGATGCTGCGGCACCGGGTCCAGCGGGCGGTGGAGTTCGTGCCGTACGCGGCGCTGGGCTCGTGAATCGTCTGCCGCGTCACGACATGCGCGAGCCGAGATCCCGGACCTGCCGCAGGATGTCGCCCGGCGGTACCGAGAGGTCGACGGAGTGCACCTCGATGACGGGCCCGCCGTGCCGCACGACCAGCGCAGGGACGCCCTCGGCCCGGGCGTAGACCAGGTGGCCGCGGTCCAGCGCCAGCGCCGTGCAGTACGCGAGCATCTGGTAGACATCCGGCGGGGGGACCGACGTGCCGTCGGTGACCTTGTACTTGGTGTCGAGGACGACTGACGGCACCCCACGGGCGTCGTACACGACGAGGTCCGGTCGGAGGTGGACCGTGCCTCGTTCGTCGAGGCGCCACGTGGTGTCCTGCGGGGCAGGTCGACCGCCGCGCTCCGACAGGACGTCTGCGAGCGCGCTGCAGACGAACCGCTCGAAGACGGAGTTCATGTCGACGGTGAGGCCCACGGCCACGGTGTCGCCGAGCGCCAGGTCGAGGCCGGACCCGCGGAGCACGAGGCGGGCGAGGTCGACGGCGGGCCGGTAGCGGACGTTCAGACGCGTCCAGGCGACGTCCGGGACCGGCCCGTCGATGCGCAGCGGCGTGACGTCGTCCAGCGCAGCGACGATGCGGTGGAGGCGGCGCCGGACGTCGAGGTGTGGCCGGAGACGGGTCAGTGCGCGGGCGGCGGTGAGCAGGAGGCGGTTCTCAAGCACGTCCTCGTCGTGCTCGTCGTAACGGACGGCGATGGGCGCCCCTCGTCCGGGGCGTCGGCGCAGCTGCTCGGCGACGTCGACCCGTCCGCGGACGGTGTGACGTGTCTCTGACACGGGTCGGTACCCGCGCAGCACGCCGTCCTGGAGCACGCGCTCGGTGACGCGGGCGTAGAGCGCGGCCACCGCGGAGGTCAGGTCGGGAACGTGCGCGAGCTGGACGACGTCGTCGAGGACGGTGTCGGGCTCGCGGCCGGCGGCCACCCCGAGCAGGAAGAGCACGTTGCCGACCGGCGTCTTCGGTCGGACCATGACCTCGGCACCGTCCGCAGACGCCGCGCCGACGATGCTCGTCGGGGTCACCGCCCACCGCACCGTGCCGTCCTCCGCCCACGACTCGGCCTCGACCTTCGCCCGGAACGTCCGCTGGAGCAGCCGGACCTGGGCGGGCGTGAGGGCCAGGCCGCTGGTCGTGCGCCACTCAGTCAGCGTCAGCGTCGTCGACATCTGCCGCCGCCGTGGGTGCCCCCGTGCCTCGCAGCGCGTCGAGCGTCAGGGAGTCGAGCAGGGCCGTCCGTCCCCACAGCTGCTCGCGCAGCGTGGGCAGCACGTCGAAGGTCCAGATCCGCTCGACGTGCGCGGCGGTGAGGTCCTTCCGGAGGAAGTGGCTGGGGCCGATCGAGGCGGCGGGGTCGTCGATGAGGCGGTTGGCCTCGCGCAGGACGTCGGCGACCCAGGCGAGCGTGGGCGCGTGGGTCGCGAGGAACGTCGGCAGGACCTCGGACAACGGCGGCTGCTGCGGGTCGAACTCGACGAACGAGAAGCGTCGCCGCAGGGCGGAGTCGAGGAGGGCGATCGACCGGTCGGCGCTGTTCATGGTGCCGATCAGGTACAGGTTTGCCGGCAGGTGGAAGGGTTCGTCCGAGTACATGAGCCGGGCGTCGTCGCCGCGGTACTCGAGCAGCAGGTACAGCTCGCCGAACACACGGGCGGCGTTGCCGCGATTCAGCTCGTCCACCACGAGGACGTAGCTGTGCGCGGGGTCGGCCGCGGCGGCGCGTGCGATCGACTTGAGCGGACCCTCGCGCAGCACGTATCCGTCCTGCTGCGGGCGGTAGCCCTCGACGAACTCCTCGTAACCGTATGACGGGTGCAGCTGGACGATCTGGCAGCGGTCGGGACTACCCGCGAGCCACTGGGCGTACTCGCGCGCGACGTACGTCTTCCCCGTGCCGGGGCTGCCGGTGAAGATCACCTGGTTGCGGTCCTGGAGCAGCTCGTCGACGGTCTGGAGGAACGACTCGTCGAGGTGGAGCCGGTGTGCGAGGTCCGCCAGGCTCTCGTCCGTCACGGGAGCGTCGGTGGCCGTGGGGTCGGTCGTCTCGGGGCCGTCAGGCGCGGTTGGGGCTGACGGCGGGTCGACGTGCTTGCCCTTGCGCCACGCGAGCAGCGCGTCGAGCTCGGCCGGCGTGCTCCCGGGCACCTCGGCGGCGTCGACGGCGGTCCAGATCAGACCCTGCGCGTCGAGCCGGTCGCGCAGCGGGGTGCCGCGTCGGTGCATGAGGTCGAGGACGAGGTCGAGGAGCGCCAGGAAGCCGTCGTAGACCTCGCTGTCCGGTGCGCTCGGCTCGCTGCGCCGGTACGCGACGATGTTGGCGAAACGGCCGACGTAGCGTGACCGCCACGGCGGCTGGACGTCCGCACCGTGGACCATTCGGAGCATGGACGACACGCTGAGGCGTGACCCCTGCTCCGCCAGGACGTCGCTCGGCAGCGCTGCCCGGAAGTCGTCGAGCGCTGCGGTGCGGGGGTCGGTCCACAGGGCGAGCAACGCCCGGCGGGCTGCGGTGTGGTCGGCCTTGACCCACGCCAGCAGGTCGTCGTAGGCGCGGTAGTTGACGAGGTTCGTGCCGCGGAAGACCTGGGCCAGCTCGCCGGCCCACGACGCGTCGTCCCGCTGCGTCAGGTCTCGCACCGCGACGAGGCGCTGCGCCGCCTCCAGCTTGTAGGCGCGCTCGTCGGCTTCGAGGTCGATGCGCTCGGACGTCCACTCGAGCCAGCGTCCCGCGCGCGTCCACGCGGGCGAGGGCGGTGTGTCCCACTCCCAGTAGTGCGGCGCGCGCCAGAGGTTCACGAACCGATCGGGTGCGCCCGCGCGCTCAGCGAGACCGCGGTACACGTTGCCGAGCCGGACCGACTGCGGCAGGTCCGCCGGTCCGGCGAGGTCGGGCCACGTGGCGACGATGCGGTGGCGCCCGTCGGTACCGACGACGGGTGGGAACGCGTCGGGGAAGAGTAGGTGCTCCAGGGCGGCTCGCTGGATCCGGGCGCCCTGCGTGAGGTCGAGGTCGCCGAGCGCGGCGCTGAACCGGTGGGGGTCGTCGAGCAGCGCGCGGCGCTCGTCGAGGGGGAGGCTCTTGACCATCGCCACGACCTCGACGAGGAAACCGAAGAGCTTCCAGCGGTACGTGCCGTAGGCGGTGCCGGTGCGCACGAGCCCGGCGTCCAGTGCCTGGGCCAGCTCGCTCGGCGGCGGGATGGTCCCGTCGGCGAACCCGAGGATCTCGCCGATGATGGCACGCTTCTTGCTGCCGCCGATCACGTCGGATCGGGCGATCAGCAGATGGACGAACATCAGCTCGGCGGCGAGCTGCACCGCGCCGCGGGACGACGTCGCCAGCTGGGTCGACAGCTTGGAGACGAACGACCCGCTGCCGGTGTCCGGGCGCTCGACGAAGTCCCGCACCAGCTCCGCGGCCTGGTCCGACGTGGAGCCCGGACCGCCGCTGAACAGCGACCGGTCGTCGACAAGGCACTCGTCGCGCCAGCGCGCCGCAGCCGCGTACACCGGGCGGGCGGTCGGATACGGGATGCGCGTGGCCGACATGGGCGACAGTCAAGCAGGGGCGGGAGGCTCCGACGGCGGAACGTGGGGTGAAGTGGAATGCCGGCGGTGTCCTGTCGGCGCGAGCACTCGGATGCCCGTACCGCGGGGATAAAGTTCGGTCTCGGGCTTGATCGCGACCGCTGATGTGCCCGCGAGGCGTCGAAGATCATCGGAGGAGGTGGAAGGCATGGCGCGTGTGAGGTCGTTCTCGCCGTCCACGCAGGACATCAGGCCTCACCCGACGGAGGTGGACTGCGAGTACCGAGTCGTCGTCGATGCCGACCGGCGTCTGCTACACCTCACGACGTTCGGCTCCGACGACCGTGCGAGCAGGGCGAAGTCGAGCCAGAGCCTCCAGGTCGATGTCGACGCGGCGCGGGAACTCATCGTGATCATCGAGACCGCGTTTCCTGAGCTCCGCCGCTCGTGACGTTCTCGGGTTCCGGACCTCTCGCTACCGTCTCGCTGTTCAGCGGTGTCGCAGGGATCGAGCAGGGTCTGGCTGCCGCTGGCGTGTCTGACGTCGCCTGGTTCTGCGAGAGGTGGGACGCCGCCAGGGCCGTCCTCGCTGCACGCTATGCCGACGTCGAGGTGAAGGACGACGTCACCGCGATCAGGGACTTCGACGGGGCGGCGCTGGTCACCGCAGGTTTCCCCTGCACCGATCTCTCGCAGGCAGGGCTCACCCAGGGCTTGGCGGGCGTGAACTCAGGCCTGGTGATCGGGGTCCTGGAGAAGATCGCGGCCTATCGGCCGGACTGGGTCCTTCTCGAGAACGTGCCCAACATGCTCCACCTTGGCCGTGGCGCTGCGATGAACCGCATCGTGAGCGATCTGGAGAACGCGGGGTACTCATGGGCGTACCGCGTGGTCGACAGCCGGTTCGCCGGGCTAGCGCAGCGCCGGCGACGCGTCTTCCTCCTCGCGTCGCGAGTGATGGACCCCGCGCGGATCCTCCTCGGGGAGGATCACGGGGAACCGGAACCGGACCAGCAGGCAACGGCGTTCGGATTCTCGTGGACGGAGGGCAACCGAGGTGTGGGTTGGGCCGTCGGGGCCACTCCCACCCTGAAGGGGGGGACGACGGTGCGGGTGGCGAGCCCGCCTGCGATCTGGCTCCCCGGTGAGCGGGTGGGACGTCAGATCGTGCGACCGTCGATCGAGGCGGCTGAGTCGCTCCAGGGACTCGAGCCGGGCTGGACCTCTCCCGCTCCTGAGCGTGACCGCTGGAAGCTCGTGGGTAACGCGGTGAGCGTGCCGGTGGCCCGGTGGATCGGTGGGCGGCTGGCCAGGCGTTCGGAGCTGCGGGAGGCGTTCGAGGACGGTGTGCTCCTCGCCGAGGGTGCCGGGTGGCCCACCGCCGCCCGTGGGACGTCGGATGGGAAACGCTGGGCGGTCGACGTCTCCGAGTTCCCGTGCGGTCCTGTCGCGGACCAGGTCCAAGACCTCGGCGATCTCCTGACTTGCTACGGCTCGGAGCCGCTCTCGTGGCGGGCGACGAAGGGCTTCCGCGACCGCCTGCGCAGGAGCAACCTGCGCTACCGCCCGGACTTCATGGCAGCGCTGGACGCCCACGTCGATCACATGGCGGGTGCACACACGACCGCGTAGATCCGCTCGGCGACAGCGTCCGGCGACTCGTGCTCCCAGAACCGCATGACGGTCCAGCCGAGCTCCTCGAGCTGACTGGTCACGGACGCGTCGCGGGCCCTGTTGGCCGAGAGCTTCGCCTCCCACCACGCGGTGTTGGAACGCGGCATGGTGCCGTGCAGCGGGCAGCCGTGCCAGAAGCAGCCGTCGATGTAGACGGCGACGCGAGCGCGAGTGAAGGCGATGTCGATGGTGCGGCGGCGTTGCCCGGGGACCGGCCAGGTGACGCGGTATCGAAGGCCCCTGGCATGAAGTCGCCGTCGCACAGCCAGCTCGGGAACGTTGTCCCGCCGTCGCAGTGCGCTCATGCGACGAGAGACCTCGGGGCTGGACGGTCCGGGGTGCGCGCCAGGTGCCGGAGTGCTCACCGGGAGAGCATGGCGCGACCTCGTCAAGAATGCCTCTGCAGGTGAAGTCCGTGTTCTGCGCCACTGGTGACCGCTCCGATCGCTAGGGTCTCCGGAGAGTGCGAGGAAGGACTGACGTGCAGACGCATCTCCCCGAGGTCGGCCAGATGGTCCACGTCCGTGGCGCGCAGTGGGTGGTGACGGACGTCGCCGCGCAGGCGCTCCCGCGTTCCTCGGCGGACGACGACGTCACCGAGATCCAGCACGCCGTCACGCTGCAAGCGATGGGCGAGGACGCCGCGGGCGATGAGCTCCGGGTGGTCTGGGAGATCGAACCGGGACGCGCAGCAGTCACGGAGCGCGGCCTCCCGCGACAAGTCGACCCGGACCGCTTCGACGACCCGGGCACGCTCGCGGCGTTCGTCGATGCGCTGCGCTGGGGAGCAGTTACCTCAGCCGACCCTGGGACGTACCAAGCGCCATTCCGGTCAGGGGCGGCGGTCGAGCCGTACCAGTTGGAGCCGCTCAGGCGCGCCCTCTCGGCCCCGCGGACGAATTTGCTTCTCGCCGACGACGTGGGCCTCGGCAAGACGATCGAGGCCGGTCTCGTCATCCAGGAGCTGCTCCTGCGTCATCGTGCACGGTCGGTGGTCGTCGTCTGCCCCGCAGGTCTGGTGCTGAAGTGGCGCGACGAGATGCTCGAGAAATTCGGCTTGTCGTTCGAGGTCGTGAGCTCCGAGACGATGAAGGACGTGCGCCGTCGGTACGGCGTGCACGCCAACCCGTTCGTGCTGTTCCCGCGGGTGATCGTCTCGATGTCGTGGCTGCCCGGCCCTCGGGCCCAGCGCATGCTGCAGTCGGCGTTCGACGCGGCCCGGCGGACCGGGCGCGATGGTCGGGTCTTCGACGTGCTCGTGGTGGACGAGGCGCACCACGTCGCTCCCTCGGCGCCGCAGCAGGCCGCCGGTCGTCGTGGCTACGCGGTCGACTCGCAGCGGACGGCCGCCGTTCGCGACCTCGCTCGGCGGTGCGAGCACCGCCTGTTCCTGTCCGCCACGCCCCACAACGGGTACGAGGAGTCGTTCACCGCACTGCTGGAGATGATCGACGAGCACCGGTTCGCCCGCGGCGCCCAGATCGATCGGACCGCGCTCGCGGAGGTCGCGGTCCGGCGCTTGAAGTCCGACGTGCCGGGCGATCGCTTCCGTCAGCGGGAGGTGCGGCCGCTACCGGTCGAGGCGGCGGACGACGAGGCGGAGATGTATGACCGCCTGAGCGCGCTGCTCGACAGGCGGCGACGCGCAGCAGCGGGCGCGCCGGCGCGTGCTGCGGACATCTCAGCGTTGCTGCTCAAGAAGCGCTTCCTCTCGTCACCCTGGGCTTTCGCGCGGACGGCCGCCGCTTACCTCGAGGCGCGTCGTGACGGTCGCGAGCCCGACCTGCCGGAGTTCGACGACCTGTGGGGCGATGCCGCGCCCGACGAGGAGGAGGGCCGAGTCGCTCAGCCTGAGCTCGGTGCGCTCACCGACAGCCGCCGCGTGCTGGAGGATCTCCCGGCGCAGGACGTGGCAGACCTCGAGGCCCTCATCGCGTGGGGCCGCAGCTACGAGGCGCGGCCCGACTCCCGGCTGACCCAGCTGGTGCGGTTTCTCGAGGGGGAGATCCGCCCGACGGGGACGTGGTCCAACGAACGGGTCGTCGTCTTCACGGAGTACGTCGACACCCTCGAGTGGATCGAGCGCGTCCTGCGTACCGCTGGCTACGACTCCGACCGACTCGCCGTGATCCACGGGCAGACGCCGGCCGAGGAGCGCGAGGACATCCGCCTGCGCTTCAACGCCGACCCGTCGGAGCACCCCGTCCGGGTCCTGCTGGCGACCGACGCCGCCGGCGAGGGCATCGACCTGCAGCGCTACTGCCATCGGCTCGTGAACTTCGACGTGCCGTTCAACCCCAACCGCCTCGAGCAGCGCATCGGCCGCATCGACCGGTACGGGCAGACGGAGACGCCAGTGGCGTGGCACTTCGCACCGGTCAGCGGGCGGAACGCGCTAGACCGTGACGTCGACCTGCTGCGGCGGCTGCTGGACAAGATGCAGCGTGTGCGCACCGACCTCGGCTCGGCGAACGACGTCCTGGCGCCGGACCTCGAGGAGGAGCTCCTGGGACGCCGTCCGCGGGCAGCCAGGCCGGCTCGCGACGACTCGGCTCGCGCGGTGACCGACATGCTGGCGGGGGATCGCCGGATGTCGGCGGAGCTCACGCGCATCACCGAGGGCCTCGACGACGTCCGCAGGCGACTGCACCTGCACCCGGCGAACGTCCACCGCGTGGTCGACACGGCCCTGAGCCTCGCGGGGCAGCCGAGGCTCGAGCGCGCCGGGGACGTCGACACCGACGCCCCCGTCTTCGCCGCGCCGACGGCGATGGCGCGGACCTGGGCGCTCGCGGTGCAGGACCTGGACGACCCCCTCACGTCGGAGCGGCGGCACCTGACCTTCGACGAGGAGGCGGCTCGTGGACGCCAGGACCTCGTGCACGCCCACCTCGGCCACCCGCTCGTCCGGTTGGCGACCCGGGCGCTCCGTCAGGAGCTCTGGTCACCGCAGCCGTCCGTCCAGCGCGTGACCGCGGTCGTCGTACCCGGACTCCGGGACTCGTTCGTGGCGGCCGTCGCGCGTCTGGTGCTGGTCGGCGGCAGCGGGGTCCGCCTGCACGAGGAGGTCTTCCTCGCCGGGACCCGGCTGCGACGACGTCAGGACCTCGGTGAGGACCTCTCGGAGGACCTGCTCGCCACGACGCTCGACGGGCACGACCTGCGGTCCCCGCGCCCCGAGGTGCTGCGCGCGCTCGCGGAGCGGTGGAACGAGGACGGGGCGGATGCACTCCGCGCGCGCGTCGAGCGTGCCGTGGAAGCCCGGGCCGCTCGCCGGCTCGGCGAGCTGGAGGAGGCACTCCGGCATCGTCGTGAGGCCGACCTCGAACGGGTCGAGGGAACCTTCGCGCGGTTCCGGGAGACGCTGCAGCGGTCGGTCGCTGCGATGGAGCGGGCAGCGCGTGAGGCCGAGGAGTCGCTCTTCGAGCTCGAGGGTTCCGCGCGGCAACGGCGTCGTGACATCGAGGAAGTGCGACGCCGGCTGGACGTCCTCGACGACGAGCTGGACCGGGAACGGCGCGCCGTCGACGCCCGGTACGAGGAGTCGCAGCACCACGCACTGACCGGGGCGCTCGTGTTCGCACTGACACCCGCCGACGCCGAGGGGAGCTTCGCATGAGCCCGCGACCGGGACACCGGCATAGACGGCATGACGACGTCTTCGCGTGGCTCGACCTCGTCGTCGTCGACGGGCCGTTCCTCGCACGGCCGGCGCTCAAGACGCAGTACCGCGACGGTCTGCCCCGCCCGGACGCGGCTGTCGACCAGGTGGGTGAGTCGTTCACGGAGGGCTTCCGCCTGTGGGAGCGGGCCTGGACCACCTGGGTGCGGTCGGCGCGCGACGACTCCGCGATGGCCGCGTACCTGACCGAGCGTGACGCCTGGGTGACGATGATGACCCGGCAGGTGCTGGAGTGGGACGGGTACGTCGTCGAGCCGTCGCCGGACCTGCGGGCGCAGTCGCTGGACGGCGAGGACTCCGTGCGGCCGACGGCGATCCTGCGGACCGCCGGGGAGGCCGAAGCGCTGCTACTGGTCGTCGACCCGACCGACGACCTCGCCGCACCGGGGACGGACGGATGGGCCGCGACCGCGATCGACCGAGGTGCCGCGCTCCTCCGCGCGAGCCGGTCCAGCGGCGGGAGCGGCATCCCGGTGGCCGTCGTGACCGACGGCCGCTGGTGGGCTCTCGTGTGGATCAGTGAGCAGGGCGCGGTCGGTTCCGGCACGTTCGACGGGGCGCTCTTCCGGGAGGAGCCCGACCTCAGAGCGGCGTTCTGGGCCCTGACGCGCATGACCTCCCTGGCAGGCGGGGCCCCCGAGCGTCGTCTGCCCGCACTGCTGCGTGACTCGGTCGCCAGCACCGAGGAGATCACCGACCAGCTCGGCCGGCAGGTCCGCGCGGCCGTCGAGCTCCTGGTGCAGTCGTTCTCGGAGTCGCACCTGCACGCGGTGGCCGCCGGTGAGGCATCACCGCTCCCGGAGGACGGGCACACCGTTTACGACGCGGCCGTGACGGTCATGATGCGCGTCGTCTTCCTGCTGTTCGCCGAGGCTAACGAGCTTCTCCCCGACAGCGTGCTGTACCGCGACGCCTACGCGATCTCCGACGTCGGCGAGCGTCTGGATGCTCGCCGACGCGCCGCCGTCGCCGCGGACGGGGAGGAGCTGCTCGAGGGGTCGTTCGACACCTGGCACCGGCTGCTCGCGACGAGCAGCGCCCTGTACGAGGGGGCGACGTTCGAGGACCTGCGCATGCCGGCCTACGGCGGATCGCTCTTCGACCCTGACCGCTTCGCGTGGCTGCTCGCCAGCGACGCCACGACGGGGCGCCTCCGGGTCGTGGTCGACGACCGCGTGATGCTGCACGTGCTGCGTGCTGTCCAGCAGGTCCGCATCGGGAACGAGGCGCGGGCGGTGTCCTTCCGGGACCTCGACGTCGAGCAGATCGGCTACGTCTACGAGGGCCTGCTCGGGTACTCCGCCCGGTTCACCGACCGGGACGAGACGATCGTCGGGCTGTCCGGCCCGCAGGACGGGGCCGAGCCGGAGATCCCGCTCGGGATGCTGCACCACCTGTCCGACGACGCGGGCGAGGACCCCGCCGCCTTCGCGGCGGCTCTGGTCGCCTGGCTCAAAGAGGACCAGCCAGGGGCGCGCGGGAGCACGGTCCGCCAGATCGCAAAGGCGTACGAGACCAGCGGCACCGTCGAGGCGCAGGACGAGGCCCGGCGGCTGCTTCGTCCCGTGGTGCGGGACACGGGTCTGCTCGACGAGCTCGTCGGGTACATCTACCTGATCCGCCGCGACCTGCGCGGACTGCCGTACGTCGTTCTCGGCGGGGGACTGGTCGTCGTCGAGACCCGTTCGCGCGCCAACTCCGGGACGCACTACACGCCGCGGGCGCTCGCGGAGGAGGTCGTGCTCCACGCCCTCGAGCCGCTCGTGTACCAGCCGGGTCCGCTGCAGACGGCGGACACGAGCCAGTGGAAGCTCATCCCGTCCTCGCAGATCCTCGACCTCAAGGTCGCGGACATCGCTGTTGGCTCCGGGGCCTTCCTCGTCGCTGCGGCGCGGTACCTCGGCGGGAAGCTGCTCGAGGCGTGGGACGCCGAAGGCATCACCCGCGAGGACGTCAGGGCCGAGCAGCGACGCCGACGGGAGATCGAAGCCCGCCGGGAGATCGTGGCGCACTGCCTCTACGGTGCGGACATCAACCCGATGGCCGTCGAGATGTGCAAGCTCTCTCTGTGGCTGGTGTCGCTCGACCGGGACAAGCCCTTCTCGTTCGTCGACGACAAGATCTTCTGCGGCAACTCGCTGCTCGGGCTCACGGAACTCCGGCAGTTGCGCGGGCTGCACATCGACCCGTCGCCCGCCCGCCTGCGAAACCCGGGGTTCACCTCAGATATCGACCTCGCCTTGCGACGCGCCACCGACATCCGCGCTCAGCTTGCGACACCCGTATCCGACGGCGACTCGATGCGAACGACCCACGCCAAACGTCGAATGATGGCGCAATTGGCGGCTGAACTCTTGGTCCTGCGCGGGATTGCCGACGGCATTATTGCGGCAGCGCTTCGGATCGGGGGTCGGCCCGGTCGGCAACTCGATCGCGTCTACGAAGAACTCTCGCTCGCGTTGATGCGCTACGAGCACGGCGATAAGGGAGATCTCGCCGCAATCCTTGATAAAGGATTGCGTCCCAGCGTTGACATCGACTCGGAGCGATGGAATCCGCTTCACTGGATCCTCGCGGTACCCGAGGCGATGTCTCGAGGTGGGTTCGATGCGATCGTCGGCAATCCTCCGTTCTTGGGCGACTCAAAACTCCCCGCCGCGGTGGGGGGCAATATGCGCGAGTTTCTCAGTCGGCAGATCGCTCAAAAGCCTGGGCGGGCTGATCTCGCTGCGTACTTCGTCCTACGTGCCGCCGGTCTCCTGCGCAGCGGGGGCACTCTAGGGCTGATTACCACGAACACGATCTCACAGGGCGTTACGCGGGAGGTGTCCTTGGATGCTCTCCTCGACCGTGGATTCTCGATCTATTCTGCAGTGTCCTCGAATAATTGGCCGGCCGCTTCGGCGAATCTGGAGTACTCGGTGCTTTGGATGACTAGTCCTGGAACTGGGCGGGATGAAAATGTGCCGTCCATCCTGGATGGTCGCCCCGTATCACGAATCTCGGCACTGTTGCAGCCTGAGTCTCGTGTCGGCGGGTTGCCCAATCGGCTTACCGAGAATGCCGGAGTCGCTTTCCAGGGGGTCGGAATCCTCGGCAAGGGGTTCATCCTGGATGGCGGCGAGGCTTTAGGTCTGATTGCCCAGGATGCTCGCCTTAATCAGGTCATCAGACCTTACCTGAATGCGCAGGATCTGAACGGAAGGCCGGACTGTTCAGCCTCGCGCTACGTTATTGACTTCGGCGAGATGGAGCAGCCTGAGGCTGAAAAGTACGGAGCTGCATATGAGATAGTTAGGTCGCGGGTCATGCCCGAGCGTGTTCGGGGAGACGCCACAAAGTACCCGCGCATGGTCCATGAGTGGTGGAAGTTCTGGAATCCCCGTCCGAGGATGCAGGCCGGACTGGCGCCGCTCGATGAATGTCTGGCGATTGCGCGCGTGAGTCGTACGCTGCAAGCCGTGCGTGTGCGGGCCGGCCAGGTGATAAGTGACGCATGTGTTGTCTTCGCGACAGACTCGTTTGCGGACCTTGCTGTACTTTGCTCGAGTGCTCACGTTGCCTGGGTGCTGAAGTATGCGTCGGCCATGCGGAACGATCCCCGATACACCCCATCGGACGTGTTCGAGACCTTTCCGATGCCACCGGCGAAGTCACAGCTTGCGGAGATCGGGGAGAAGGTCGAACGAGAACGTAGGGCGATTATGGTTCGTCGTGGAATTGGCTTGACGCAACTATATGGCCTTGTGAACAGTGCTGCCACGTCGGATGTCTCGAATAGGGATGTAGGTCGTCTGCGCGCCCTCCACACCGAGCTTGATGAGGCAGTGATGGCTTCTTACGGTTGGTGTGACTTGACGCTTGATCACGGTTTCTACCTCGACCGCCAAGTCGAGCGCTGGGCGGTGAGTCATCAAGCTCGAACGGAGATTCTCGATCGGTTACTTGAGGAAAACCACCGCCGTGCGGCTCTCTCTCTATCGCTTGATGAACCCACATGGCGCCGACCCGCGGAGGGTGAGCGCGCGTGACATCCTCGGGACATGTGCGGAGTGAAGTGCATCGACTGCTCGCTGGGGATCTCGTTGGGCCGTGGGACGGTCGCACAGAAACAGTGACTGGCAATCCTCGTGGACGGTACCTGGCGGGTGCCCTAGCGCCTGTGAAGGTGGATGGGACCGGGATTGCCTTAGGGCCGGCTCAGGCACCGACAACGGACGAGATTGCCGACCTGCGATCAGGTGACGACACGATCCCCGTCCTCGACAGACGTGGCACCTACGGCGTCCCCGACGTCGAGGACGGGGAGATCTCCGACAGCGGCGGCCCGGAAGAATCGGAGGACCGAGGACCCGCGTCCCAGCTCATCGCGCCGTCGTCGATGGGCCTGCGCTTCCGCGTGAGCGCGAGTGGACCTGGTCTCGCACTTGTCGCCCGATGGGGCACGTACGTACCGCGCCGCGAGGCTGACGACAACGGTCGGGTGCGGACGCTGTACGACCGCACACCGCACGAGCACCGCGTCGTCCTGGCGTCGGACCGGCTCACCCCCGGTGCGGTGATCGACGAGCCCGTCCTGGTCGAGAACGGCGTGGTGCAGGTGTCGGTGAGTGTGGACGTCCTCGCGGGAGAGGGGGAGACGCTCGTCGTCGAGGTCGCCTTGCAGAACCGCCGCATCACCGATGGCACCTTGCCACCCAGGCTGTGGCTCTTCCAGGCCGAGCTCGAGGTCGTGGCTGCCGACGGGTCGGCGGCGTTCCTGCCGATCCACGATCCCCTGGACGCGCTCGCACCCGGGCTCGACAGCGAGGAGCAGCGCCTCGAGCTGCTCTACCGGGACCGCCTCGAGTTCGCGGTCGGCCGTACCTGCTCGGCCACGTGGACGTGCGTCGACCCCGACACGACGAACGGCGAGTGGGTCCGTGACCTCGTCGAGGGCTCGCGCCGCGCGCACCGGGTCCGCACGACCTGGCTGCCGACCGCCGAGGTGCCGCAGACGATGGCGCCCGCCGTGCCCGGCGCCGTCGTCTCCATGGACCGCCTCGGCAGCGCCGCACTCGAGGACGTCGTGGCCGGTCTCCGTCCGATGGTCGACGGCTACCGCTCGTGGCTGGTCGATCGGCGCGGCGAGGTCGCCGACCTCCCGCCCCACCTGCAGGACATCGCGGACGAGGCGGTCGAGGACGCCGAAGGGGTGGCTGACCGCTTGCAGGCCGGCCTCGAGCTCCTGACCGACCCCGACGTCTTCCGCGCCTTCCAGTTCATGAACCGGGTCATGGCGGACCAGCGCGTCCACAGCCAGGTCGCTCAGCTCCGCTCCGAGAGTGCCGACGTGACCATCACCGAGGCGACCGAGCAGGTGATGGCGAAGGATGAGCTCGCCCGTGCATCGTGGCGACCGTTCCAGCTCGGGTTCATCCTCATGCAGCTCGGCAGCCTCGCGGACCCGGCCTCCCCGCTGCGCAGCGGGGACGCCGCGCAGGCCGAACTCCTCTTCTTCCCCACCGGTGGTGGCAAGACCGAGGCGTACCTCGGGCTCGCCGCGTTCACCTTCGCGATCCGGCGGCTTCAGGGCGAGGTCCCGTCCCCGGACGGCCCGCTTGACGGGCGCGACGGCGTCGCGGTCCTCATGCGCTACACGCTCCGTCTGCTCACGACGCAGCAGTTCCAGCGCGCCACGGCGCTCGTGTGCGCGGCCGAGCTTGAGCGACGCCGCGACCCCGACACCTGGGGCGCCGAGCCCTTCCGCATCGGCCTGTGGGTGGGCACCAGCGTCAGCCCCAAGTCCGTCACTGAGGCACGCGCGCAGGTGGAGGACGCGCGGGGCGCCGAGGGCAAGGCGTACGGCGTCACTGTCCTGCAGCTCCAGCGCTGCCCGTGGTGCGGTTCGCGGATCAGCCCCAAGCAGCACATCCGGTACGACGACGTGCGCCGACGTGTGCTGGTCCACTGCGGGGCGAAGCTCGGCGCCGAGTGCCCGTTCGCCGAGGGTGGCCTCGTCGAGGACGGCCTGCCTGTGCTCACGACGGACGAGGAGATCTACCGGCACCCGCCCACGTACCTCCTCGCGACCGTCGACAAGTTCGCGCGCATCGCACGCGAAGGTCAGACGGCGCACCTCTTCGGCCACGTCGCCCAGCGGTGCCCTCGTCACGGATACGTCCACCCGGACACCCCCGACGAGGTGTGCAACCGCACGAGCCACAACCGCAAGGGCTCTGCCCCCAAGGTCACCGTCACCGCGATCGGCCGTCTGCGCCCGCCGGACCTCATCATCCAGGACGAGCTGCACCTCATCACGGGCGCGCTCGGCACCGCTGTGGGGCTGTTCGAGGTCGCCGTCGACACGCTCTGCAGCTGGCAGCTCGGACCTGACGCCGCGACCGCAGCCGCGATCCGGCCCCTGGTGGTCGCGTCAACGGCGACCAGCCGCAACGCGCTCGGGCAGGTGCGTCGGCTCTACGGGCGTGGTGTCGAGATCTTCCCGCCCCAGGTGCTCGACGTCCGGGACACGTACTTCTCCGCCGAGGTCCCGATCAGCGAGGAGAGCCCCGGCCGGCGCTACGTCGGGGTGTGCGCGCACGGCGCACGCCTGACGCTGGCCGAGATCCGGGTGTCGGAGATCCTCCTGCTCGCGGGTCAGCGACTGCTTGACGAGCACGGTGAGGCGGCAGACCCGTACATGACCCTCGTCGGGTACTTCTCGGCGACCCGTGAGCTCGCGGGCATGCGGCGGTACCTCGACGACGACGTCACGACGCGCATCACCAACCCGGACCGCACGAGCGGCTACGCGCCGCGCGGACGGTTCGGGCTCGAGGTGGGCGAGCTCACGTCCCGCATCTCCTCGACGGAGATCACCGCGACCCTCGATCGGCTCGCCGTGACGTTCGACCCGCACTTCGACAGCACGAGCGCACACGCCCGCATGGCCCAGGCCGCACGCGACGGGAAGAAGGAGCCGGGCCGGCCTGGTGATCGGCCGTACGACGTGGTGCTGGCGACGTCGATGCTGCAGGTGGGCGTCGACGTCGGGCGCCTCGGGCTCATGCTCATCGTGGGGCAGCCGAAGAACACCGCGGAGTACATCCAGGCGTCGTCACGCGTCGGGCGCGTGGCCTCCCGACCCGGGCTGGTCGTCACGCTCGCGAACCGGGCACGCCCGCGCGACATGGCGCACTACGAACAGTTCGAGCACGACCACCGGACGTTCTACGCCCACGTCGAGGCCTTGTCGGTCACGCCGTTCTCCGACTCCTCGCTCGAGCGCGGGCTCACCGGCGTCCTCGTCTCCGTCGCGCGGGTGCTCGACGTGACGGCGTCGCCGTCCCTGTCACCGCAGGCCGGAGCCGGGGCTGTCGCCACCCGGTACGCCACGGTGGAGCACCTCATCGACGTCATCGCACAGCGGGCAGCGGCAGCCGGCGCCGACGAGCTCGTCGACGCGATCCGGGACAAGCTCCAGCGGCGCCTCGACGTCTGGTACGCGAAAGCCACCGCGAACCCCACCACGGTCTACGACAAGCGAAGCGGTGTACCGGGCTTGCTGAAGAGTCCCGAGGACGAGGCGATCATCGGTGAGGACGCCTACCTCCGTGTCGCCAACTCGATGCGCGAGGTGCAGCCCGAGATCAACCTCGTGGTGCGCTCCGTGCAGGACAAGGTGACGGACGTCGAACCCCCTGACGCGCCGGCGTGGGAGTTCCCCCTGGAGGTGGGGCAGTGATCGAGGAGACGCCCGCGGACCCGGCCGAGACCGAGTACGTCGCGGAGAACGCCGTGCTCGACCCGTACGCGCACACCGACGACGTCGCGCCCAAGAACTACGGGCGTATCGGCTCCATGCGGCCCACGGCGCTGCTGTACACCGGAGGGATCGGTGCGACGGTCGACCTGCCGCACGTCGCCGTCATGCCACAGGGCCTCGACGCGTGGGAGCTCGCCTACCAGCGGCTCGGCAAGGTCTTCCAGGTCTCCGAACCGCGCCTGGTCGAGGCGGTCAAGGCGCAGATCGGACGTCAGGTCACCGAGCTACGTAGGCCGCCGCGCGAGGAGACCGGGCCGGACGGGTATTCCACCATCGGCGTGCCGGCCGCGGTGTTCCCTCGGTGGTTGCGGTGCACCGGTTGCGACATCCTGGCTCCGTTCGACGGCCAGGGCGGAACCTTCACCTTCGTCAACACCATCAAGCGCCGGCCGGACAAGGCGCGGTTCGAGCACGAGGGCTGCCGCGGACGCAAGGGCACCGCCAAGCCGCGGCGCAGCCCCGCGGTTCCCGCCCGCTACCTGGTCGCCTGCCTCGCCGGGCACCTGGACGAGTTCCCCTACTGGGCGTACGTGCACCGTGCCCAGGGTGCGGGGTGGACGTGCTCGAAGATGGCGGGCATCCCGAACCCCCGGACACAGCTGCGGATGCTCGAGTGGCGCAGCAACCTCGGCCCCGAGGTCCACATCCACTGCGTCACGTGCGGCGAGCGGCGTTCCATGCGCGAGCTCACCGGGACCGCGGGCGCCGAGCGCATGCCGCGGTGCCGGGGACGCCACCCCCATCTCGGGACCTTCGAGAAGTGCCAGGCCGAGACGCGGTTCATGCTGCTCGGAGCCGCGAACCAGTGGTTCCCCGCGACGGTCAGCCTCCTCGTGGTGCCGGAGAGCGTCGAGCTCACCGTCACCGACGTCGCCGCGCGGCTCCAGGGCGTCCCCGCCGATCAGCGAGCGATGGTGACGTCGGAGGCGGTGGTCCCGATGTTCAAGGCGTTCGTCCAGCAGAGCGCGGGACTGGACCTCGCGGACGTGCCTGACGACGTCGTCATGGCGGCGATCACGATGCTCTCCGAGGGTGGTGTGCCGGACACGGGGCGGACCACCCCCTACACGGCGGTGGAGCTCAGGCTCCCCGAGTGGCGCACGCTCGTCCGACCCAAGGACTTCGCCAAGCACGCGCGCCAGAGCGACTTCCGCATCCGGGACGTCGCACCCCCCGCCTTGCTCGGTCCGGTGGTCCGGACCGTGGCGGCGGTCGACCGGTTGAAGAAGGTGAACGCCTTCGTCGGGTTCACACGTGTCGACTCGTTCGACCGTATCGACGACGCCGCTCGGCTCGCCCCGATCTCGCGACGACGCCCCCGGTGGGTCCCGGCGACGGAGGACCACGGGGAGGGGGTGTTCATCCGTCTCCGCGAGGACGTCGTGGGCCCGTGGGAGGAGAGCGTGCTCCCGGCGCCGTTCTGGGAAGCGCACCGGCGTGCGCACGAGCTCAACGTCAAGCGCCGCACCAGTGCGTCCGCACCCGTGAACGCGGCGGAGCGGTTCGAGCCGCCGCGGTTCTGGGCCGTCCACACCCTCGCTCACCTCCTCATCCGCCAGATGGCGATGGACTCTGGCTACGGGTCCGCGTCGCTCACCGAGCGCATTTACGCATGGCGCGCGGACGAGGACCGCGAGGCGGCTGCGGGCTTCCTCATCTCGACCACCTCGCCCGACAGCGAGGGCACGCTTGGTGGCCTCGTCGAGCTGTCGGACCCGAAGCGACTCGGTGACCTGGTCACGCGGGCACTGCACAAGGCGTCCCGCTGCTCGTCCGATCCGGTCTGCTCGCACCGCACGCCCGGCCCGGACGAGGACTTTCTCCACGGTGCCGCCTGCCACTTCTGCGTCTTCAACTCGGAGACGTCGTGCGAGAACGCCAACAGGTTCCTCGACCGGCGCCTCCTGCGGACGCTCTACGCGGGGCAGGGGGTCGACGGGCTCCTCGACGCCATGGTGCTGGGATGAAGGACAACCTCGCAGCGCTCGTCGGTCTGCTGACACCCAGCGAGCTTCGCCGTGTCGCGGCGAGCCTCGAGGTGACCGGCCGCGCGCGGCGAGCTGCCCGCGAGGTGGCGCCCGACCGGGCACCAGCGGTCGGAGCCGCGCTCGCGGCGGTGGTGAGATCTTTCGGGAACTCGACCGCGCTCGCTGCCGCGTTGCGGGTGATCGCTGACGCCGCCGAGGACCGACCGGAGCCTCCTGTGGTCGTCTGGAGCGGGCCGCAGCTGCAGGGAGATTCGGTCCGGACAACCGAGGCCATCGTCCGCCTCATCGATGACGCGGAAGAGAGCATCCTTGCGTCGACGTACTCCGGATCGAAGGGCGCGCCCTTCGTCCAGGCCCTGCGGCGGGCCGCACAGCGCAAGGTGGCGATCACTCTCGTCGTCGATGTCATCGAGCGCGCGGAGACCGCGCGTGCGCTCGGGCGCGCCGTGCCGAGGGCGACCGTCTACGGGTATCACCACGAGGTGCGAGGTCAGGTCGGCCTTCAGCACTCGAAGATCCTCGTCATTGACGGACGCTTCACCCTGGTGACGAGCGCCAACCTCTCTGTCGCGGCTGTCGAGCGCCATCTGGAAGCCGGCGTGCTCCTCGATGATCCCGCTGTCGCAGGCCGGGTCTCGAGGCGTGTGGCCGACCTGGTGGCATCGGCGCATCTGAGACAGGTGGAGTGACCGCCCTGCACCGGTCGAGACCGCGGCAGTTCGGTTGATTGCGCAGGCAGGCGGGTGAACAGGGCGGAGCCGAGTGGCTTCCCAGCACCCTCTGCGCAAAGCTCACCTGCATGGCTGCGCGTGACGTCCTTCGCGACTGGTTGGTCGAGGCCCTGCGCACGCTCGGAGGATCGGCGACGGTCATTGACGTCAGCCGAGAAGTGTGGCGGGCGCACCAGCGCGACATCGAAGCCTCCGGGGACCTCGTCTACACCTGGCAGTACGACCTTCGATGGGCAGCGACCAACCTCCGCAAGGAAGGGCGCCTGGCTCAGAACAAGCGGGGTGAGCCGTGGCGACTGACCTAGGCCGCAGCTGAATCGGTAGGCGTGCAACGTGCGGACCCGTGACCCTGGCCGCCGACCTCGCCTCAGTCGCGCGGCGATGTGCTTCTGCCCCTCGTGCTGCGGCGGCCGCATCGACGGACGAAGCGGACTGGCGCGCCGGCGTCAGCCCGCGAGCATGCGCGGCAGCACCACGTTCACGACGAACAAGACCGCCCCGAGCCAGAGGACGAGCCGGGTCAGCGCCCCACCGAGCGAGGCCCTCCGTCGTCGTCGCCTGTCGACGGCGGACCGCCCACCCCGCGCGCCGGCCGACCGTCCGCCAGACCGTCCCGCAGACCGTGCGGACGTCCGCTCCGCCGCTCCCCGCGGCGTCCGTCCGCCACCCCGTCGGGGCGTGGGGACGGGCCCCGACGCGGCGCCGAGCTCGGCGTGCAGGTGGCGCGCGACGTCCACGACGTCGTACACCGACAGCCGCACGGGCTGGGCGAGCAGGTGCTCGGGCAGCTGCCACTGCCCGCAGACCGTCACGCCCTGCACGGTGGTCACCGGCTGGTCCTGCTGCCCGGCGAGGCACATGACTCCGCGCACCGCGGACCGGTGCTGCGGTGCGAGCAGCGTGGTCACGGCCGCCGCGGCCTGGCTGACGCCCTCGACGGCCGCGTCCCGCCCGTAGCCGTTCTGCCGCACACCGTCCGGCGAGACCCGCACGTCGCCCGACCAGTTCTTCGCGTCGACGACGAACACGCCACCCGGCCCGATCGCCACGTGGTCGAGGTTGGCGCGCTGTCGGCCGGGCCAGCGCACGTCGTGCAGCACGGTCCAGCCGTACCGCGTGAGGTGTGCGAGCACGTCGGCGACCTGGCGCTCGCCCTCGGCACCCGCAGCCCACGCGCGCTGGTCGCGGCGCAGCCTCTCGAGCACGGCGGCGTCGACCGCCTCGCCGCGCTCCTGCGCGTCCAGTAGTTGGGCGACGCGCCGCGCGCGTCGGCTCACCTGCTCCTCGGCGCCGCGTCCGGCGTCGTCCCCTGCAGCCCCCTGCACGACCCGGCCCCCCTACTCGCAGCCCACGCCGTCGTTGTCGCGGTCCAGGTGCGACGCATACCCGGGGTCGCCGACGCGCACGGGTGCGGCGCCCGCGGCCCGGGCCTCGGTGCAGT
>NZ_LNTD01000127.1 GCF_001462455.1 Cellulomonas sp. B6 | reverse complement strand
GGCGCCCGCCCCCGCGCGCACCGGCACCACTCGAGCGCTCGCCAAGCCGCCCGTGCGCAAGCTCGCGCGCGACATGGGCGTCGACCTCGACGCCGTCGCCGCGACCGGCCCCGGCGGGATCGTCACGCGCGAGGACGTGCTCGCCCACACCGTGCGCGCCGAGGGCCGCGACCTCGCGACGTACCCCGGCGACGACCGCCCCTGGCTCGCGTCCGGCACCGTCACGCCCGACGGCCGCCAGACCCGCGTGCCCGTGAAGTCCGTGCGCAAGCGCACGGCCGAGGCCATGGTCGCCAGCGCGTTCACGGCCCCCCACGTCACGGTGTTCCACACGGTCGACGTCACGCGCACCATGAAGCTCGTCGAGCGCCTGCGCGGCGACCGCGAGTTCGCCGACGTGCGCGTCACGCCCCTGCTGGTCGCCGCGAAGGCGCTGCTCCTCGCGGTCGACCGGCACCCCGAGATCAACGCGTCGTGGGACGAGGCCGCGCAGGAGATCGTCTTCAAGCACTACGTGAACCTCGGCATCGCCGCGGCCACGCCGCGCGGGCTCGTCGTCCCCAACATCAAGGACGCGCACCGCCTCGACCTGCTGGGCCTCGCACGCGGGCTCGGCGAGCTCACCGCGACCGCGCGGGCGGGGCGCACGTCGCCCACCGACATGTCCGACGGCACCATCACCATCACCAACGTCGGGGTGTTCGGCATCGACACCGGCACGCCGATCCTCAACCCGGGCGAGGCCGCGATCCTCGCGTTCGGCGCGATCCGGCAGCAGCCGTGGGTGCACAAGGGCAAGGTCAAGCCGCGGCACGTCACGCAGCTCGCGCTGAGCTTCGACCACCGGCTCGTCGACGGCGAGCTCGGCAGCCGCGTGCTCGCCGACGTCGCCGCCGTGCTGGCCGACCCCGCGCAGGCGCTCGTCTGGGGCTGACGCCCTCGTCCCTCCAGGGCGTCGGAGGACTCGCCGTCGCCGTCGCCGTGGCTGTCGCCGGTCGACGTCCCCGTCGTCCCGGTCGTCCGCCGCGTCCTCGTCGCCCTCGGCGGTGACGTCCCACCCTCCCGTCGGCCCCGCGCCCGTGGCCTGGTGAAACGGTTCGCGGCCTGGACCCGCCACGGCGACCACGCGACGGTCGACGGCATGCCGACGCTCCCGGTGCCGCCGGGCGTCCACCCCGACGACGGGGGTGACGCCGCGCACCGCCGGCTGCCCGCGCCGACGGTCGTGGCGCCGGTGGCAGCGGGGCGGGACGCGGCAGGGCTGGGCGCGGCGGTGCCGGGCCCCGCGGTGCCGGACCCCGCGGTGCCGTGGGCCCTCACGATCGCGGTGGGGCTCGTCGTCGCGGTCCTCGCCGGTGCGCTCGGCGGGCTGCTCGTGACGGGGCACCGCGTGCCGGACGGTGCGGCGGTGCTGGCCGTGGCCGCGCTCGTGCTCGTGCCCGCCGTGCTCGTCGCCCGTGCGCCGCGCCGTGCGGCTGCGAGCGTGGCGGCCGTCGTCGGGTGCGCGGTGCTGGCCGTCGGGCTGCACCCCGTGCTCGTCGCGCTCACCGCACCGCCCGGCACCGCGGCGCGTGCCGACGGGCACGCGCCGCACCACGTCGCCGAGGCTGTCGAGGCCGCCGGGCCCGACCCCGTCGCCGCGGTGGCCGGCGGCACGGCCGGGCGTGCGCAGGACGACGCCGCGGACCGCGACGGCGGCACGACGCGCGACCGTGCGGGCCCCGGTGCACGCGCCACGGACGGCGACGCACGGGGCCCGGCCGTCGACCCGTCGACCGGCCGCACGCTCGTCCTGCGGATCGCGGCCGGGTCCGTCACGGGCGTGCTCGCGGCGGTGCTGCTGGTGCGCGCGGGACGGGCGTCACACCGGCCCGGCGGGGACCCCGGCCGCGCCGCCACGTCATGATGGACCCGGACGCCGCACCGCGGCCGTCCTCACCGCCGTCACCGACCCCGGGAAGGTCATGCGCCCGCACACGCCGTCCTCCGTCCGCCCCCACCGCTCCGGGCACGTCGCCCGCGCCCGCGTCGCCCTCGCGCTCGTCGTCACCGGCCTGCTCGCGCTGGCGACCGCCGGGCCCGCGTCCGCGCACAACGCGCTGCGCTCGTCCGACCCCGCCGACGGCTCGACCGTCGCGACCGCGCCCGACGCCGTCACGCTGACGTTCGACCAGGCCGCCCTCGAGCTCGGCACCGAGATCGTGGTGACCGCAGCAGACGGCACGATCGTGTCCGAGGGGCCCGTGCAGCTCGTCGACACGTCGGTCGTGCAGCCGCTCGCCGCCGAGCGGCCCGCGGGCGCGTACTCCGTGATGTGGCGCGTGACGTCGGCCGACGGCCACCCCATCGTCGGCGCGTTCGCGTTCACCGCGACCGACGCGGCCGGGGCGGCCGCCGCCCCCGCGGAGCCGACGCCCGACGCCACCGGGGAGGCCACCCCCGAGCCGACCGCGGAGGAGACGGCCGCGCCGACGGCCGAGCCGACGATGACGACGCAGGACGGCGACGAGCCCACGCAGGAGGTCACGGCGATCTCCGCCCCCGCCGACGGCCCGTCCGTGCCCGTGTGGGTGTGGGTGCTGCTCGCCGTCGTCGTGCTCGGCGGCGGCGCCGTCGTGCTCGTCGTGGCGCGCGGCCGCTCGCAGGGCCCGGGCGACGGCACCCCGGGAGCGCCCGGCACGGGCGCCGGCGCCTGACGCCGGGCGACCCGGTGGCCGCCGCACCCGCACCCGCACGCACCTACGCTGACCCGGTGAGGACGCAGCCGACGGTCGTGCGGTACGGCGCGCTGGGCGCGCTCACCGCGACGGCAGTCGTCGCGGTGCTCGTGGGCGTCACGTTCACGGGTGCGGCGGCCGCTGTCGTACTGCGCGACCCCGGGCCGCTCGTGCGGTGGGGGCTGCCGGTCGTCGAGACGCTCGGCGAGCTCGCGGCCGCGCTCACTGTCGGTGCGCTCGTCCTCGCGGTGTGCGTGCTGCCGCGCCGAGCCGACGCGACCCGCGCGCCGCGCGGCGGGGCGGCCGTCGCCGTGGGCGACGCGTACCCGACCAGCCTCGTGCTCGCGGCCGTCGCGGCCGGCACGTGGACCGTGCTGTCCGTGCTGCACCTCGTGCTCGCGTACGCGCAGGTCGCGGGCGCGCAGCTCACCGCGCCGTCGTTCGGCGACGAGATCGCGCTGTTCGTCACGCAGATCGACCTGGGCCGCACGCTGCTGTCCGTCACGACGGTCGCCGCCGTCGTCACCGCGCTCGCGCTCGTCGTCGCGACGCCCACGGGCGCCGCGTGGACCGCCGCGCTGTCGCTGGTCGCGCTGTGGCAGCTCGCGCAGACGGGGCACGCGGCCGGCGCCGTCAGCCACGACCTCGCGGTGTCCGCGATGGTGCTGCACCTGGTCGGCGCGGCCGTCTGGATCGGCGCGCTCGCGGCCCTCGCGATCCTCGTCGCGAGGCTCGGCGCCGACACGTCGGTCGCCGTCGGCCGGTACTCCGTCATCGCGGCCTGGTGCCTGGTCGCCGTCGCGGCGTCCGGCGTGCTCAACAGCGTCGTGCGGCTCGACGGTCTCGACGACCTCGCGAGCCCCTACGGCGCCCTGCTCGTCGTCAAGGTCGTGCTCACCGCGGTGCTCGGGCTGCTCGGGCTGCTGCACCGGCGCGTCACCGTGCCGCGGCTCGCCGGCGGTCCGTCCGCCGCCGCGGGCCGTACCGGCGCCGCGCTGTTCTGGCGCCTCGTGCTCGTGGAGCTCGCCGTCATGGGCGCCGTCTCGGGCGTCGCTGTCGCGCTCGGCTCGACCGCGCCCCCCGTGCCCGACGCGGTGCCCGCGGACCCGTCACCGGCCTACCAGCTCACCGGCAACCCCCTGCCGCCCGCGCCCAGCGCGCTGCACTGGATCACGCTGTGGCGGTGGGACGTGCTCGCGGCCGCGGCGGCCGCCGCCGGGCTCGTGGTCTACCTGCGGTGGGTCGTGCGGCTGCGGCGACGCGGCGACGCCTGGCCGTGGCTGCGCACCGCGTCGTGGGTGCTGGGCATGCTGCTGTTCGCGTGGACCACGTCGGGCGGGCCGGCCGTCTACGGGCACGTGCTGTTCAGCGCGCACATGATCCAGCACATGGTGCTGGTCATGGTGATCCCGCTGTTCGTCGCGCTGTCGGCACCCGTGACGCTCGCGCTGCGCGCGCTGCCGTCGCGCGCGGCCGCCCTGCGGGGCGACGACTCGCGCGGCCCGCGCGAGTGGATCCTCACGCTCGTGCACTCGCGCTGGGGCCGGTTCCTGGCGAACCCGCTCGTCGCGGCCGTGAACTTCGCCGGCTCGATGGTGCTCTTCTACTACTCGGGCCTGTTCGGCTGGGCGCTGCGCGACCACGTGGGCCACCTCGCGATGATCGTGCACTTCTCGCTCACCGGGTACCTGTTCGTCAACGCGCTCGCGGGCGTCGACCCCGGCCCGACGCGCCCGCCGTACCCGCTGCGCCTGCTGCTGCTGTTCGCGACCATGGCGTTCCACGCGTTCTTCGGCGTCGCGCTCGTGAGCGGAGAGGCGCTGCTGGTCGCCGACTGGTTCGGGCTCATGGGCCGGCCGTGGGGGCCGTCCGCGCTCGCCGACCAGCAGATCGGCGGGTCGGTCGCGTGGGGGATCGGCGAGATCCCGACCGTCGTCCTCGCGATCGTCGTCGCCGTGCTGTGGACGCGCGACGACGAGCGCACCGCGCGGCGCCGGGACCGCAAGGTCGACCGCGACGGCGACGCCGAGCTCGACGAGTACAACGCGATGCTGGCCCGCATGGCCGACCGCGACACGGGCCGCTGACCCACTCGCGCCGCGCCGTCTCGTCCCGCCCGTACCAGCCCACCCACGCACCGCTCGTCCCTGCGTGCCGACGGACACCGCCCCGGTCCGACGGACACGCGCGTGCGGCTGTCCGTCGGGTCGCGACGCTGTCCGTCGGCGTCGGTGTCGGCGTCGGTGTCGGTGGGGCGTCGGGTCGACGGGGACGGGTGGACGTCACACGGTGGTCACGTGCGGGGGCGGTGCCGGTCACACGCGTGCGGCACGCTGCACGCGTGCGCAGCGCCGCGTCGTGGTCCGAGCCGCCCGAGGGAAAGTGGTCCCGCCCGTGCTGAAGAAGTCCCGCTCCGCCCGCACCGCCACCTCCACGCTGACGTTCGCGCTCCCGGCCGCCGAGCTCGACGGGCCCGTGAGCGTGGTCGGCACGTTCAACGACTGGACGCCCGGCGCGCACCCGCTGCGTCGGCGGTCCAACGGGACGGCGAGCACGTCGGTGACGGTGCCGACGGGCACGACGGTCCGGTTCCGGTACCTGGGCGAGCACGGGCGCTGGTTCGACGACGCCGACGCCGACGCGATCACGCCCGAGGGCGGGGTCGTGCTCGCCTGACGCGGCGCGCGGCCGGTGCGCCCGACCGTGCGCGCCCGACCGTGCGCGCCCGACCGCGCCTGCCTGACCGCGCACGCCCGGCCGCGCCTGCCTGACCGCGCCCGCCCGACCCCGCCCGTCGGGTCGCCGTCGCGTTGCGCGGTGCGCATCGCGACGGAGATCACGTCGGTCAAGCCGAGGGCGGCCGGGCACCGGGTCGTCGGCGGTCGGCAGGGCCGTGGGAGCGCTGCCTCAGGGCGTTCCGGACGTCCGCGCGGCGCCGCGCGGGTCCGGGTTTGGTGCGGACGTGGCACGGCCTTGCCCTGCCGCCGGGGTCGAGGCGCGGACGGGCGTCACGTCGCCCGTTTAACCCCTGGCCACGCCGGATCGTATCGATACGATGAATCGCTGACGCGACCGGCACGACCGACCACCGCGCCCCTCACGGCCGCCCTCGACGGCGGCCGGCCCCTGTCCCCACCAGCGCGGAAGTAGTCCCGTCATGTCCAAGGTCCTGACCGCCGGCAGCCCCTGGCGCGTCATCGCCCTCTTCGCCGTCCCGCTCCTCGTCGGCAACGTCGTCCAGCAGATGTACCAGGTCGCCGACGCGATCGTCGTCGGCCGCACGCTCGGCGTCGACGCGCTCGCCGCCGTCGGCGCCACCGGCAGCCTGCTGTTCCTGCTGCTCGGCTTCGCCTGGGGCATGACCTCGGGCTTCGCGATCCCCACCGCGCAGGCGTTCGGCGCCGGCGACCACGCCGCCGTGCGCCGCTCGGTCGCGTCCGGCGCCGTGCTCACCGCCGTCGTCTCGCTCGTGCTCACCGTCGCCGCTCCGCTGCTCGCCGAGCCCGCGCTGCGCCTGCTGCGCACGCCCGAGAGCCTGCTGCCGCAGGCCACGACGTTCGCGGTCGTCAGCTTCCTCGGCGCCAGCACGATGATGTCCTTCAACTTCCTGTCGGCGATCGTGCGCGCCATCGGCGACTCCCGCACGCCGCTGGTGTTCCTCACGATCAGCTGCTTGCTGAACATCGGCCTCGTCGTCGGCCTGGTCGCCGGGCTCGGCACCGGCGTCGGCGGCGCGGCGCTCGCGACCGTCGTCTCGCAGGGCACGTCCGTCGCGCTGTGCCTGCTGTACGTGTGGCGCCGCGTGCCCGTGCTGCACGTGCGCCGCGAGGACTGGCGCGTCACGCGCGAGGACCTCGCGCAGCACCTGCGGCTCGGCCTGCCCATGGGCTTCCAGGCCTCGATCATCGCGATCGGCACGCTCGCCGTGCAGGTGCGGCTCAACGAGCTCGGCCCCGACGCGGTCGCCGCGTACACCACGGCCGCACGCGTCGACGGCCTCGCGGTCGCGCTGCTGTCCTCGCTCGGCCTCGCGGTGTCGATGTTCGTCGCGCAGAACCTCGGCGGCGGGCGTCCCGACCGCATCCGCACCGGCGTCGTGCAGGCGGCCTGGATGTCGGTCGCGGCGTCGGTCGTGCTCGGCGTCGTGCTCGTCACCGCCGGCAGCCACATCGTCCAGCTGTTCGTGGGCCACGGTGCCGACCGCGTGGTCGGCATGGCCGCGCACTTCCTGCACGTGACCGGGGCGCTCTACACGGTGCTCGGCGTGCTGTTCGTGCTGCGCGGCGCCCTGCAGGGACTCGGCCACACGTTCGTCCCGACGGTCACCGGCGTGATCGAGCTCGTCATGCGCGTCGGCGCGGCCGTCGTGCTCGGCGCGGCGTACGGGTTCGACGGCGTCGTGTGGGGCAACCCGCTCGCGTGGATCGGCGCCGTCGTCGTGCTGGTCCCGGTGTACGTGCGGTGGCACCGCCGGCTCGCGCTCGCGCCGATCGGCCCGATGGCCGACGTCGTGGCGACGCCCGAGCCGATCGCGCTCGAGGGCCCGCACGAGGGGTCGGCGGTCGTCGACACGGTCGTGCCGCGCCCCCGCCGCCTCGTGCGGCGCCGCGGCGAGCGCACCGGCCGGGTGCGCGACCGCGTGCGCTCCTGACGGCGCGGCCGCCTCGGCTCGGTGTGCGGCGTTCCGGCGGCTGAGCCGCCGGAACGCCGCACACGAGCGTCAGGCGCCGGGCCCGCGGGTGACCGGTGGCCCGTGACCGGTGGCCCGTGACCGGTGCTCGCCCGGCGGGTGCCTGGCGACCGGGCCGGGTCGCCCGAGGCGTCAGAGGGCGCCCGCGCGCAGCGCGACCACGGCCGCGACGGCCAGCGGGACGCACCACACCACCGCGGCGCGGGCGACCGCGCGGGTCGCGGCCGCCGACCGGGCGCGGCGCGGCGCGTCCGCCGGCCGCCGCCGCGCCGAGGACGGCGCCGACGACCGCGTCGAGGACTGCTGCGACGCCTGCGCCGAGTGCCCGGCCGTGCGCACCCGCACCGCGCGTCGCCGCCGGTGGGCGCCGACCACGGACGTCGTCAGCTGGTCCGGGCAGCGCTCACCGCCCAGGCGCAGGTCGAGCAGCTGGTGGAGCCCCGCCATCTCGGCCGGGGTCAGCCGCGGCGGGAGCGTCCGCAGGTGCGCCGCGAGGTCGTCGACGCCCACGACGGTCGCACCGCACGCGTCGACCACCGGTCCCACCCGACGGTCGGGCGTGCACACCAGCGCGCGCACCGCCGAGCGGTGCTGCGGCGCGAGCAGCGCCGTCACGGCGGCCGCCCCGGCCAGCGCGCGCTCGAGGTCGAGCGTGACCGGCTCGCCGTCGTGCCGGAGCGCGCCGTCGCGCAGGTGCAGGCGGCCCGGCCACGTCCGTACGTCGACCACCACGACCCCGCCGGGGCCGACGAGGACGTGGTCGATCGACCCCAGCGGACGCCCCGGGTGGTGCACGTCGTGCAGCGCCGCCCACCCGTACGGCTCGAGCGCGCGCATCACCGCTGCGGGCGTCGTGCTCGTGGGGAAGGCGCCGGGCGTCGGGGACGCGCCCGCCGTCGCCCGTGCCGTGCCGCGGGATCGCGACGGCACGGCGCGCACGATGCGCGCCACCTCCGCGTGCACAGCACGCAGCGCCGGCTCGTCGCCGGTCCTCGACGACCCCATGCCTGATACGTCGGCCACGACCCCGGCGGACCTGAGCGGTTCCCGGGTGATCCGCGTCTCCGTCCCGCGCGGAGGCGCGCGGGACGGACCGGGAGCAGACCGGCACCCTCGAAACCCTGCCCGCGGACCCCCTGGCGGACGTAGGGTCGCCCTCGGCACGCCGCAGGGGGCACGCCGTCGAGGTCCGCGCGACGAGGGGCACACGCATGACCCAGGGGACGAGCACGCGCACGCGCGTGGCGGTGGCGGCGACGTACGTCGCGCAGGGGTTCGGGTACGCGACGGTCGTGACCGCGCTGCCGGGGCTCAAGGCCCGCACGGGCATCGACGACGCGGCCATCTCGATCGTGCTGCTGGTCGGTGCGCTGCTCGCCGCCGCGGGCTCGGTGACGGCCGAGCGGATCGCCCGCCGTCGCTCGTCCCGCACGGCCGTGGTCGTGGGGCTGCTGGCGCAGGCCGTCGGGCTCGCGCTCGTCACGACCGCGACGTCGGTGCCGCCGCTCGTCGGCGCGTTCGTCGTGTTCGCGCTCGGCCTCGGCATGGTCGACGCGTCCGGCAACATGCAGGGCGTTGCGCTGCAGCACCGCGTGGGTCGCCCGCTGATGTCGACGCTCTTCGCGTGCCTGACCGCCGCGGCCATCGCCGCCGCGCTCGTGCAGTCCGGGTTCGCGCGGCTCGGCTCGACGACCGGGGCGGTCGCCGCGCTGCTCGTCGCGTCGGGCGTCGCGGCGACCATCGCGCTGGTCGCGCGGCCCGCGCTCGTGCGCACGGACGTCGCGGGGGTCGGCGTGACCGTCGACCGCGTCGCGGGCCCTGCCGTCGCCGGCGCCGCCTCGCCCGCAGCCCCTCCCGGCGCGCGGCCGGCGCGCACCCGGCCGACGCGCGCCCCGCTGCCGCGCACCGGCATCTGGCTGTTCGGCGCGATGGTCGCCGTCGCGTTCGTCGTCGACTCCGCCGTGTCCAGCTGGAGCACCGTCTACCTGCACGACTGGCTCGACGCCTCCCCGTCGGTCGCGCCCCTCGGGTACGCCGCGTACCAGGGCGCCGTGCTCGTCGCGCGGCTCGCCGGCGATCCGCTCGTGCGGCGGTACGGCCGCGACCGCGTCGCGGCACCGACGGTCGTCGTCGCCGCGATCGGGCTCGCGGTCGTCGGGCTCGTGGCCAGCCCCGTCGCGGCCGTCGTCGGGTTCGCGCTCGCAGGCGTCGGCGCGGGCACGCTCGTGCCGCTCGCGTTCTCGGCCGCGGGCGAGCTCGCCCCCGACCGCCTCGACGAGGTCGTCGCGCGCATCAACCTGTTCAACTACGCCGGCGCGCTGGTCGGGGCCGTGGTGATCGGGCTGCTCTCGGAGCTCACCGGCCTCGGCCCCGCGTTCCTGGTCCCGGCCCTGCTGCTGGTGCCCGCGATGGCCGTGGTGCCGCAGCTCGGCGCGCGTCCGCGCCCGGGGGACGGCGGCCTCGTCGCGCCGCCCGGCACCGCGCTGCCCACGGCGCCCGAACCGCCCGACGTGCCCGGGTCCGCGCCGCGCTGACGTGGTGCACGTCGCCCGGTCGGGTGCTCATGGACGGTCCACGGGCCGCCGATACCTCCATGACACCCGGAGGACTACCGACCCATGCCCGCAGGGGACTCCGCGGCGCACGAGGCGCACCGTCAGCTCGCCCTCGCCGCCGCCCACGAGAAGGCCGCCGTCGAGGCGCGCGCGACCGCGTCGCGCTACGGCGTCGCGTCCGCGACCGAGCAGCGCACCGCGCGTGCGCTCGCGCCGCTCGCCGCCGCGGGCTACCACCTGCTCGCCGACCGACGGTGGCCGGGCAGCCGGCGCGCCCAGGTCGACATGGTCGTCGTGGGGCCGGGCGGGGTGTTCGTCGTCGACACCAAGGCGTGGGCCGACGTCACGATCGCGCGCGACCGGATCCTGCGCGGCCAGGAGGACGTGACCGAGGACCTCATGGCGCTCGCCGACCTCGCGTACCGCACCGAGGGCGAGCTCGCGGAGATCGGCCTCGCGCCCGGTGAGGTGCACGCCGTCGCGGTGCTGGCCGGGCGGCACGGCGTCGAGGAGCGGGTCGGGCCCGTGCGGGTCGTCGGCGAGCGCGACGTGCTGCAGCTCGTCGCGCGGCGCGGCTCGCGGCTGGGCCCGCGCGAGGTCGACCGCGTGCTCGCGCGCTGCCTGGAGTGGTTCGGCCAGGTCGGTGAGCCCGCACCCGTGACGACGACGCTGCCGGAGCCCGTGCTGCCCGCGCCGCGCGTGCCCGAGCTCGTGCCCGACGACGCGGCCGGCCGGCCCGTCGTGCCGTCGCCCCGCACACCCCCGGCCGCGGCCGAGGACGAGCCGCTGCACTCCGAGGAGGAGGTGCGCCGCGCGATGCTGCAGGGACTCATGGCCGCACCCGTCGAGGAGTGGATGGCGTTCCTGCACCCCGCGCAGGCGCGCGTCGTGCGCCGCTCGTACAACGGCCCGGCGCGCATCCGCGGCGCCGCGGGCACCGGCAAGACGGTCGTCGGGCTGCACCGGGCCGCGTACCTGGCGCGCACGCGCGAGGGCAAGGTCCTGGTGACGACGTACATCCGCACGCTGCCGGACGTGCTGCGCCAGATGCTCACGCGGCTCGCGCCGGACGTCGTCGACCGCGTCGAGCTCGCGGGCGTCCACGAGACCGCGAAGCGCATCCTCGACGAGCGCGGTGTGAGCGTGCGCATCGACGGCCGGCAGATCGCCGCGGCGTGGACCGCCGCGTGGGGCAAGGTCGCGGGCGGCTCGATCATCGACACGGACCGCCACGAGCAGGACTACTGGCACGAGGAGGTCAGCTCGGTCATCAAGGGCCGCGGCCTGACCCGCTGGGAGCAGTACGCGGACCTGCCGCGCCTGGGCCGTCGGCACCGCCTCGGCCCGCAGCAGCGGCGCGTGGTGTGGGAGCTGTACCAGGCGTACGACACCGAGCTGCGCGACCGCGGCGTGCACGACTTCGCCGACCAGATCGCGCTCGCGGAGGCCGAGCTGCGCCGCGAGCCGCCGGCCGAGCGGTACACCGCCGTCGTGGTCGACGAGGCGCAGGACCTCACGTGCATGATGCTGCGGATGCTGCACGGCCTGGTCGGCGACGGGACCGACGGGCTCACGCTCGTGGGCGACGGCCAGCAGACGATCTACCCGGGCGGGTTCACGCTCGCCGAGGCGGGGATCTCGGTGGCGGGCCGCGGCACGGTGCTCGACGTGAACTACCGCAACACGCGGGAGATCCTGCAGTTCGCGTCGATGCTCGTGCGCGACGACGAGTTCGCGGACATCGAGGGTGCGACGGCGCGCGGCGACCGCCCCGCGCAGGTGCCGCGCAGCGGGCCCAAGCCGCTGTACGTGCGGTGCTCGGGCGAGGCGGACCGGCAGCGTCGCATGGTGCAGCGCGTGCACGAGGTCGTGGCGGAGGTCGGCACGAACTTCGGCGACGTCGGCGTGCTGTCGTTGTCGCGGCGGGGCGTCGAGGACGCGACCGAGACGCTGCGGCGGGCCGGGATCCCGGTGGTGAACCTCGAGCAGTACGACGGCGTGCCCGTGAACCGTGTGAAGGTCGGCACGGTCAAGCGCGCGAAGGGCCTGGAGTTCAAGCAGGTGCTGGTGGTCGACCCGTACGCGTCGTGGTTCACCGAGAAGCCCGACGGCATGGACGACGTGGACCGCGAGCGGCGGGACTTCCGGCTGCGCGAGCTGTACGTGGCGATGACGCGTGCGCGCGACGGGCTGTGGGTCGCGTCGATCTGACGTCGGCCCCGTGCGGGGTCGCACGGCGTGCGTCGGCACCTTCGGCCCGCGCGGCGGCGCGGCCCCGCGGGTAGCGTCGGACGGGTGAGCAGCGCGCCCGGACCGTACCCCGC
>NZ_LNTD01000126.1 GCF_001462455.1 Cellulomonas sp. B6 | reverse complement strand
GGGCGGGTGAGGATCGGTGGACCGCCAGCCGTCGAGAAGGAGCTGCTCCGTGGTCAACGTCGCGATCGTCTACTACTCCGCCAGCGGGACCGTGCAGGCCATGGCCGAGCGCCTCGAGCAGGCCGCGACCGCGGCCGGTGCGCAGGTGCGGCGCCGGCACGTCAAGGAGATCGCGCCCGCCGAGGCGATCGACGCGAACCCGGCGTGGCGCGCGCACGTCGACGCGACCGCCGACGAGCCCGTCGCGACCCCCGACGACCTCGTGTGGGCCGACGTCGTGCTGCTCGGCAGCCCCACCCGGTTCGGCAACGTGACCAGCCAGTTCCAGCAGTTCGTCGACACGCTCGGGCCGCTGTGGGCGGAGGGGAGGCTCGCCGACAAGGTCTACTCGGCGTTCACCGCGACGCAGACCGCGCACGGCGGCCAGGAGGAGACGCTGCTGTCCATCCACACGGCGGTCATGCACTGGGGCGGGATCGTCGTCGCGCCCGGCTACACCGACCCGCTGAAGTTCGCCGACGGCAACCCGTACGGCGTCTCGCACGTCACCGGCCCCGACAACGACGCACCCCTCGGCGACGCGCAGCTCGACGCGCTCGACCACCTCGCGCAGCGCGCGATCTCCGTCGCGGAGAAGCTCGCGGGCTGACGCCGGCGCCCGGCGTTCACCGTCCCGCGGCGCGGCGGCCACCCGCGTGCCCTACCGTGCGCGCGTGACCAGCCCCGCCCTCGCACGCCGTCTCGGCCTCGCCGACGCGGTCGTGATCGGGCTCGCGGCGATGCTCGGTGCGGGCGTGTTCGGCGTGTGGGCGCCAGCCGCGCGGGCAGCGGGTGCGGGGCTGCTCGTGGGCCTGCTGGTCGCGGGCGCGGTCGCGTGGGCCAACGCCACGTCGACGGCGCGGCTCGCGGCCGTGCACCCCGTCGCGGGCGGCGTCTACGCGTACGGGCGTGCCGAGGTCGGCCCGTGGTGGGGGTTCGTCGCGGGGTGGTCGTTCGTCGTCGGCAAGACCGCGTCCTGCGCGGCGATGGCGCTGACGTTCGCCGCGTACGCCGCGCCGGCCGCGTGGCAGCGGCCCGTCGCGGTGGGCGCCGTGCTGCTGCTCGTCGTGGTCGACCTGCTGGGCGTGACGCGCACGGCACGGGTCGCCCGCGTGCTCGTCGTCGTCGTGCTCGTGGCCCTCGCGACCGTGGTCGCCGCCGGTGCCGCTGCCGACGCGCCCGCGGGCCTGCCGCCCGTGGCCGACGTGCTCGCGGCGGGGCCGCTGGGCGTGCTCCAGGCTGCGGGTCTGCTGTTCTTCGCGTTCGCGGGGTACGCGCGCGTCGCGACGCTCGGCGAGGAGGTGCGCGCCCCGGCCCGCACCATCCCGCGCGCCGTCGCCGTCGCGCTGGTGACGGTCCTCGTGGTCTACGCCGTGCTGGGTGCGGTCGTGCTGCACGCCCTGGGCGCCGACGCGCTCGCGGCCTCGCGCGCCCCGCTCGCGGACGTGGTCGCGGCCGCCGGGTGGGACGCCGCGGCGCCGGTGGTGCGGGTCGGCGCCGCCGCCGGCAGCCTCGGCGCGCTGCTGGCGCTGCTCGCGGGGGTCGGACGGACCACGCTGGCCATGGCGCGCGAGCACGACCTCCCCGGGTGGCTCGCGGCCGTCGCACCCGGCCGGGCGACGCCGGCGCGCGCGACCGTCACGGTCGGCCTGGTCGTCGCCGTGCTCGTCGCGCTGCTCGACCTGCGCGGCGCGATCGGGTTCTCGTCGGCCGGGGTGCTGCTCTACTACGCGGTCGCGCACGTCGCGGTGCTGCGCGGCCGCACGTGGCGGGCCACGACGGCGCGGCGCGGGGCGACCACGGCCTGGGCGGTGCGCGTCCTGCCCGTCGCCGGGCTCGTCGGCTGCCTCCTGCTCGTCGTCACGCTGCCGCCGTCCGCCCTGGTCACGGCCCTGGCCGTCGTCGCCGTGGGCGTCGTCGTGCGCGTGGTGCTGCGGGGGCGCGCGACGACCCCCTGAACCACCGCGGACGACCCCCGGAAAACCCGTTGGCGGCCCCGCGGACGCGGCGTAGCGTCGTCGGTACACGGAGAGGAGGTGGTCCGAGACATGAAGTACTTCCGGACGCGTGAGGTGGCTGCCCGCTAGCCGCCCGAGACATCGGACGGACCGCGAAGATCCGCAGGTGCCCCGCCGGACCACCCGGCACGGGCGGCAGCGAATCCCCGCAGTCACCGCAGCCCGTGGGAGCCGCGACCTCGTCCCTCGCGGCAGGGCCCCGTCAGGGGTTCCGGCCCACGGGCTGTTCCCTGCCCGCACGCCGGCGGTGGCAGGCTGGGGGCGTGGCCCTCAAGACCCCCGCCGAGATCGAGCAGATGCGTCCCGCCGGGCGGTTCGTCGCGCACGTCCTCACGTCGTTGCGCGCGTACGCCCAGGTCGGCATGACGACGAACGACCTGGACGCGCACGCGCGCGGCCTCATCGAGGAGGCCGGGGCGCGCTCGGTGTACCTCGGCTACCACCCGAGCTTCGGCGCCATGCCGTACCCGGGGGTGCTGTGCACGTCGGTCAACGACCACGCGTTGCACGGCCTGCCGTCGGACCGGGTGCTCGCCGACGGCGACGTCCTGAGCATCGACTTCGCGTGCGACGTGGAGGGCTGGGTCGCGGACTCCGCGCTGACGTTCCAGCTCGGCACGACGACGCCCGAGGCGCAGCGCCTCATCGACACGACCGAGCGCGCGCTCGCGGCGGGCATCGCCGCCGCGCAGCCCGGCGCCCGCATGGGGGACGTGTCCGCCGCGATCGGCCGCGTCGGACGGCAGGCCGGGTACGGCATCAACACCGACTTCGGCGGTCACGGCGTGGGCCGCACCATGCACGAGGAGCCGCACGTCCCCAACGACGGCCGCGCCGGGTCGGGCCCGCGCCTCAAGCCGGGTCTCGTCATCGCCATCGAGCCGTGGTTCATGGCCGGCGGCAGCGGCTACGTGGTCGACGACGACGGCTGGACCATCCGCAGCGCCGACGGCTCCACCGCCGCGCACGCCGAGCACACGGTCGCGATCACGAAGCGCGGTCCCGTGGTGCTGACGGCACGGGACTGACCGCGCGGGCCTGACGTCGGACCCGACGCCGGTCCTGACGTCGGGCCGCGGATCCGGGCCCGCGCGCCGACGAACTCTGGCAGGGTCGGGTGATGGCCAGCGCAGACCTGCCCCACGCCCGCCCCGTCGACCCCGACGCGTGGACCGGTGAGGAGACGACGCCCTTCTACCGCGACCGCGGGTGGTGGGTGAGCACGGCGGCGGCCGTCGTGCTCATGGCAGCGACGTGGGCGACGCCGTTCGGGATCGCGACCGCCGGGGTGCTCGCGGGCGTCGGGATCGCGCTCCACCCGGGCAAGGGACGCGACGACCGGATCGTGCGCGCGGTGTACTCGGGCGGGTTCGTGCTGCTCGCCGTGCTCATGCCCACGCTCAGCGCGGGGGCCGCGGGGCTGAGCCTCGGGCAGCGGGTCGCGCAGGCCGTCGGCGGCCTGGTGATCGGGCTCGTGGTCGGCAAGGTCGTGCAGGTCAGGCGGGACGCAGCTCGGCGGGCACGGCGCTCGGCGGTGTGACGCCCACGGGCTCGACGAGCACGAGCGGGTCCGCGTCGAGGTCGAGCACGCGCGACCGCGCCGGTGCGGTGGTCGCGGTCTCGAAGCGGACGGTCGCCTCGCGGCCCCGCACGTGCACGACCCAGCCGCGACCGAGCGTCGCGTGCTCGACGTCGAGCCCGGGGCGGGCGTTGGCCTCGTCGAGCGGGCGTCCGACGGACGACGGGCCGAGCGGGCGGCCGACGACGGCCGTCGCGGACCCCGCGTCGGCGGCGTCCGCCGCGTCGAGGGCGGTGACGTCGGGGAGGTCGGGGTCCGTGACCGGGTCGGTGCCGCCGTCGTCGGCGGTGGTGCCGGTGGTGGAGTCCGCGACGTCGGGCGCGGCGTCGACCTCGGGTGCGTCGACGACCGCGAGCCGGCCGCTGACGTGGTCGTGCTCGGCGACCACGGCGCGGCGGGGCGCGTCGAACAGGTGCGCGTCGAGGTCGAGCGCGAGCTGCGCGTGCGCGGACAGCGCGTGGAACGCGACGCCGAGCAGGCGCACGGGCTCGACCACGCCCGCCGCGAGCACGGCCCGTCGCGCGGCGTCCCGCAGGTCGGCGTCGGACGCCGTGGGGTGCGGGAACGTGACCGAGCGGGTCACGGTCGAGAAGTCGGCGTAGCGCACCTTCGCGACGACCGTGCGGGCGGCGCCGCCGTGCCGCTCGAGTCGTTGCAGCGCCTCGTCGACCACGTCGTCGACGGCCGCGAGCACGACGTCGCGGCCCCGCAGGTCGGTCGCGAACGTGCGCTCGGCGCCCGCGGACTTCCGCTCGGTGGACGTGACGACGGGTCGGTCGTCGAGCCCGCGGGACATCAGGTACAGCCCGGTGCCGTGCGCCTCGCCGAGCGTCATCGTCAGCGTGTCGAGGGGCTGGCGGCGCAGGTCGGCGACCGTCCGCACGCCCAGCCGTTCGAGCGCGCCCTGCGTCGCGGGCCCGACGCCGGGGACGGTCCGCACGTCGAGCGGCAGCAGCACGTCGTCCTCGTCCTCGGGTCGCACGACGACGACGCCGCCGGGCTTGCGCAGGTCGGACGCGATCTTCGCGACGAGCTTGGACCGCGCGACGCCGACCGACACGGTGAGCCCCGTGAGCTCCGCGACGCGCGCCTGCAACCACGCCGCGGCCTCCTCGGGCTCGGGGACGCCGTCGGGGGCGAGCGCGAGGTCGGCGAACGCCTCGTCGATCGACAGCGGCTCGACCGCGGGCGTCAGCTCGCGCAGCACCCCCATGATGACCTGCGAGTACGCCGAGTACGCCGCGAACCGTGGCACCAGCACGGCCGCCGCCGGGCTGAGCCGGCGGGCCCGGGCCATGGGCATCGCGGACCGGGCGCCGTCGCGCCGCGCCTCGTACGACGCGGTCGACACGACCCCACGCCCGCCGACGCCCCCGACGAGCACGGGCCGCCCGCGCAGCGACGGCTTGTCGCGCTGCTCGACGGCCGCGAAGAACGCGTCGGCGTCGAGGTGCAGGACCGTCGCGGCATCGCGCACGCGCACGCCCGCCTCGAGCCGTTGCGCGCGATCACCTCCCCGGTCCACGGCTCCATCCTCCGTCGTCCGGCTGACACCCACCCGCCGCGCCGTCGCCACGGGTCGCCGCCGGTGGCCGACGTCCGGCCGCCCCGGGGAGGGTGAGCCCGCCGTCCGTCGCGCCCGTGCGGCCTGACGCGCGACGGATGACGGGGTGGTCGGTCGGTGGGCGGGTCGACGGCTGGCGGGGTCGGCGACGCCGTCTCCGACGGGGGCGTCGAGCGGACGGCGGAGGGTCCGCCGTCAGCAGGTCTCGTGGACGGCGGCCGGGTCGGTGCGCGGGGCCAGGTCGTGGTCGCGCAGGATCACCGACAGTCGCGGGTCGTGCGTCGCGGGGTCGGACTGTGCGGCGCAGAGGCGCTCGAACGGTGCGCGCTCGTACTCGATGTCCAGCACCACGGGGTACGCGGCCGTGTACGCGCCGCACTCGTCCCACTGCGCGCACGCCTCGGACACCACGAGGTCGGCACCGAGGGCCCGGACCGCCTCCGCGAGGTCGGGCGTGTTCTTCTGCGCGTACGCCAGGCCGTGCGCGTGGGCCCGCTCGACCAGCAGCGCCGTGAACGCGAGCGCGTCGTCGGGCGTCAGCAGGCCGCGCGAGCGCGTGAACGAGTCGAGGTTGTCGACCTCGACGGCGTCGAAGCCGCCGGCGGCGCACGTGTCGATCGACGCGCCGACGCGCTGCGCGACCCGGGCCCGCAGGTCGGGCGTCGACAGGTCGTACAGCACCTCGTCGGGCCACCCCGGGTCGACCACGGGCTCACCGTCGTCGTGCAGCACCAGGTCGGGCTCGTCGCGCAGCACCGCGGCCGTGTCGCCCGGCTGGGTCTGGAACCCGTTGACGTAGCAGATCGCGTACGGCCCGGCGGGCTGCTCGGTGGAGTCGCGCGCGACCGCGACCGAGTCGGTAGCCGGCTCGTCGGCGCCGCCGAGCTGGTACTCGAACGGCGCACCGGCGGGCGGCAGCGGGACGTCGAGCGTGGCGGCGCCCGACGGCGCGGCGGGTGCCTCGACGCCCGGCGCGGGGACGGACGGGGACCTGCCCGGGACGTCGGCCCGCGCGCACGACGCGAGCGGCACGACGCACACGACGACGGCGACGGCGACGGCCGGGTGCAGACGCCGCCGACGGCTCGGAGCGTCCGGTCGCGGCACGCCGCCACTGTAGGCGGACGCGCGTCGCGGACCCGCGGCCGTGCACGTCGTCGACGCGCATCGTCGACGCGCGGGCGTGCCGCAGACCTCGGCGCCGACGAGCCGCCCGCACGGCCTGGGAGGATGGACGCGTGAGCCGCCCGTACCGCGTCATGACCGTCTGCACCGGCAACATCTGCCGCTCCCCGATGGCCGAGGTGGTGCTGCGGCAGCGCCTGGCCGACGCGGGCCTCGGCGACGTCGTCGAGGTCGACTCGACGGGCGTCAGCGACGAGGAGCACGGCAACCCGGTGGACCCGCGGGCGCGCGCGGTGCTGCGCCAGCACGGCTACCCGACGGGCGAGGGGCACCGCGCACGGCAGGTGCGGGCGTCGGAGCTCGCGGAGCGTGACCTCGTGCTGCCGATGACGGCCGCGCACGCGCGGGCGCTGCGACGGCTGGTGGACGGCGACCCGGCGCTCACGGACCGCATCCGGATGCTCCGCACGTTCGACCCCGCGGCGCCCGCCGAGCCGGGCCAGCCCGAGCACGTGCTCGACGTCGACGACCCCTGGTACGGCCCGGACTCCGGGTTCGAGACGACGCTCGCCGAGATCGAGGCGGCCGCGGACGGGATCGTCGCGCACGTGCGCGCCGCGCTGGACGCACTGGACCGCTGACCCGTCCGCACCCGCGCACCTCGCCCCGCGTTCCCCGCTCGTCGACGGACACCCTCGCGGACGACGGACAGCCGCGTGCCCGTGTCCGTGGAGTCCTCAGCCTGTCCGTCGACGGGCCTGGTCGCGAGGCGCCCGCGTCGGTGACGCCCGTGAGGTGACGGCGGCGCGCGTGTGGCAGCGTTGCCGTCCGTGCCTGCGATCCGTCACGTCCTTTTCCCCGGCCGTCACCACCTGGTCACGGCGTTCCAGGTGGCGTACCTGACCGACCTGCTCGCGGGGCGCGTGCGCGACTCCGCGGGCGAGTCGGTCGAGTGCGCGCCCGACGCGCGCGTGGTGTGGGCGGTGACGTCCGCGACGCACAGCGGCACGCGCCGCAACCCCGTGCCGGCGCACCGGCGCGAGGCGATGGTCGAGGCGGTGACGACGCGCGCGGGGCTGCCGTCGCTCGTCGTGCCCGTGGCGGACGTGCCGCCGAGCCCGCGGTTCGCGCACACCGTCCTAGCGACGTCCGAGCTGGTGCTGGGTGCGCCGCTGACGCCCGCTGACACGGTGGTCGCGTGCTCGACGCCCGAGGTCGCCGCGATGTACGCGGCCGAGGGCTTCCGGATCGCGACGGTCGAGGCGGGTGCGCCCGGCGACCCGGACCGGCCGTGGGTCGTGCTCGAGCGCATGGTCGCGGGCGACGACGCGTGGCGGACGCTCGCGCACCCCGAGGCCGTCGCGTTCTACGAGCGGTACCGGCTGGACGAGCTCGTGCGCCTGGTGCACACCGACCCGACCGTGCAGGACGACGGCGACCTGACCGCGACGCGCGACTACGCGACGTACACGGCGGCGTTCGACGACGCGTCGGACCGCAAGTGGGCGCAGGTCGCGCCGCACGTGCGCCCGGGGCGCGTCGTCGACCTGGGCTGCGCGGCCGGGGGCCTGCTGGAGCGCGCCGCGCGGGACCCGCGCCTCGCGGAGTCCGACCTGTACGGCGTCGACGTGTCGCGGCACCTGGTCGCGGAGGCCGAGCACCGCCGCGCGCAGGGCGTGTTCGCCAACCCGAACGTGTTCTTCGCGCAGCGCAACCTGCTGCTGGGGCCGGTGTTCCCGGACCGCTCGGTCGACACGACGACGACGATCGCGCTCACGCACGAGATCTCCAGCTACGGCGCGGGCCGCGCGGACCTCGAGCTGCTGGCGCGTCGGATCTTCGCGCACACGCGCCCGGGCGGCGTGTGGATCAACTCCGACGTGCTCGGCCCGGCCGACCCCGACCGCGTCGTCGACCTCGTGCTCGACGGCGACGGCGACGTGCCCGCGCGCGACCTGGACGCCCTGCCGCGCGCCGAGGCCGCGGCGCACGTCGCGGGCCTGGACCCCGCGGCGCGCTTCACGCAGTTCGCGCACGACTTCCCGCGGCTGTCCGGCGCCGACGTGAGGTACGAGTGGGTCGCGGGCGAGGACGGCCGCAGCGTCGCGCGCACGTCGCTGCGCACCGCGATGGAGTACCTGTGCACCCGCGACTACACGGACTCGTGGCTGTCGGAGTGCCACGAGCGGTTCTGCGACCTCACGGGCGACGACTGGGCGGACCTCCTGACGGGCGTCGGGTTCGAGCTCGAGCCCGGCAGCGGCCCGTGGCGCAACGACTGGCTCGTCGAGCACCGCCTGCGCGTCGGCGCGGCGCTGCGGGACCCGGCGACGGGCGGGCCCGTCGACTGGCCCGACACGCACACCCTCACCGTCGCGTGCCGCCCCCTGGTCGCGGTCGCGTCGTGATCCGACGCGCTCCGCACCGGCGCGGCGTGGACGTGGTCGGCGATCCCGCGCTCGCGGTCGGGCGGAGGAGGGGCTGAGGGGAGCGACTCGGCGGCGCGTCGAGAATGATCGACGAAAGTCGAGAATATTCGACAGTCGTCGACATCATCGGCGGATGGACGTCGCCCGCCCGCTCGCCGTCGTCGCGCCCACGCTCGACGCCGACGTGCTGCACCGGCTGCTGCGCGCAGAGGGTGCCGCTTTCACCGCGGGGCAGCTGCAACGTCTGATCCCGGAGCGATCCGTCGACGGTGTGCGCCGCACGCTCGAGCGGCTCTCGCGCCAGGGGGTCGTGAACGCCGTGCACGTCGGCCACGCGATCACGTACCGACTCAACTCGGACCACCTCGCGGTGCCGGGACTTCGGCTGCTCGCGGCCCAGCCGGTCGAGCTCGTCGTCAGGATGTCGCGGCAGCTCGACACGTGGCCGGTCCAGCCGCTCTACGCATCGATCTTCGGGTCGTGGGCCAGGTCGCAGACCACCGAGACGTCCGACGTCGACCTGCTCGTGATCCTCCCGACCGCCGCCGCGGACGAGGTCGAGGCATTCGTCCGGGATCTGGAGGACCGGGTCCACGCATGGACCGGGAACGATGCGCGGGTGCTCCTCCTGGACCAGGACCAGGTCCGTGACGAGAGCCTGCGGCCCGTGCTGCAGAACGCGCAGCGTGACGGGGTCCGGGTCGCGGGCGACGAGCACTGGCTGCGTCGTGCCCTCCGACGCGCGGCGGCGCCGTCGTGAGACTTCAGCCCGCAACCTCGGGCGTGCGCGCCGGTCGACTCGCCAAGGCTCGGCAGTTCGGCGACGCAGCCGCCGACCAGCTGAGCCTGGCCGACGACCCACGTGACGTCGCGGACGCGTACGTGACCCTGGCGGTCCACGCCGGCATCGCCGCTGCCGATGCGATCTGCTGCGCACGGCTCGGGCACTACTGGCGCAGCGAGAGCCACCACGAGGCGATCGAGCTGCTGAGGTCCGCCGACCCGACGATGGCCCGACACCTCCACACGCTGCTCTCGCTCAAGACGCAGGCGGCCTACGCCTCGGGCTCCGTCCGCGAGGGTGACGTCACACGTGCGCAGCGGGCGATGGAGGCACTGCTGCGCAGCGCGGGCACGCTTTCCTGAGTCCGCGTCGACGTCCCCGTGCACGGCAGACTGGCCCGCATGAAGGTCGCCGCCCGCGCGCACGTGCCGCCGTTCGCCGTCATGGAGATCCTCGCCGCCGCGAACGCGCGCCGCGCCGCGGGCGAGCACGTGCTCAACCTGTGCGCGGGCGAGCCGTCGACCGGGGCGTCGGACGTCGTGCGGCAGCGCGCGATCGACCTGCTGACGGCGGGCGACCTGGGGTACACCGAGTCGCTGGGCGCGCCGGGGCTGCGCGCGGCCATCGCGGCGCACTACCGGGGCACCCACGGCGTCGACGTCGACCCGGCGCGGGTCGCGGTGACGACGGGCTCGTCGGGCGGGTTCATGCTCGCGTTCCTCGCGGCGTTCGACGTCGGCGACCGCGTGGCCCTCGCGCGCCCCGGGTACCCGGCGTACGCGAACATCCTCACGGCGCTGGGCTGCGAGGTCGTCGACCTGCCGTGCGGTCCCGAGCAGCGGTACCAGCCGACGGTCGCACAGCTCGAGGCGCTCGACCAGCCCGTCGACGGGCTCGTGGTCGCGTCGCCCGCCAACCCGACCGGCACGATGATCGCGCCGGACGAGCTCGCGGCCCTCGCCGCGTGGTGCGGCGAGCACGGCGTGCGCCTGGTCAGCGACGAGATCTACCACGGCATCACGTACCCGGACGCGTCGGGCGAGACGCCGGCCACCGCGACCGCGGCCCGGTACCTGGGCACCGGTGCGGTCGTCGTCAACTCGTTCTCCAAGTACTGGGCGATGACGGGCTGGCGCCTGGGCTGGCTCGTGCTGCCCGACGACCTCGTGGCACCCGTCGACGCGCTCGCGGGCAACGTCGCGCTGTGCCCGCCGGCGCTCGCGCAGCACGCGGGCGTCGCGGCGTTCAGCGACGAGGGCATGGCCGCCGCGCGCGCCAACGTCGAGCGCTACGCCGAGTCCCGCAGGCTCCTGCTCGACCGCCTGCCCGACCTCGGCTGGGACCCCGTCGCACCCGCCGACGGGGCCTTCTACCTGTACGGCAACGTGGCCTCGACTAGCCTCGACGCCGTGACGTACTGCGCCCGACTGCTCGACGAGGCCGGGGTGGCACTGACCCCCGGCACCGACTTCGACCCCGTGGGCGGCCGTGACTGGGTCCGGCTGTCCTTCGCGTCCTCGCCGGCGGTGGTCGCCGAGGCGGCCGACCGGGTCGTCGCGTGGCAGGGCACGCTGTGAGCGCCGTGCGCACCGCGACCGCGGCCGACGTCCCCGCCGCCGCGCAGGTGCTGGCCGACGCGTTCACGGGCTACGCGTGGACCGACTGGGTGCTGCCGGCCGACGACCACGCGGCGCGGCTCGCCGAGGTGCAGGGCCTGTACCTCGCGCACGCGGTCGAGCACGGCGTCGTCCTGGTCGACGACGACGTGCAGGGCGTGGTCGCGTTCGTGCCCGTCGACGTCCCGCCGCCCGCCGACGAGGTGTGGCACCGCGTCGCCGAGCTGCACGGCGACCGCATCGAGCGCCTGGGCGCCGCACCGAGCCCCGAGCCACCCGCCGGGGCGTGGACCCTCGCGACCCTGGGCGTCCTGCCCGCGGCGCGCGGTGCGGGCCTGGGCTCGCGCCTCGTCAGCGAGGGTCTCGACCGCATCGGCGACGTGCCGGTCGTGCTCGACACGTCCGACCCGCGCAACGTGACGCTGTACCGGAGGCACGGGTTCGAGGTCGTCGCGCAGGTCGACGTCTCGGACGGGCCGTCGGTCTGGTCGATGCTGCGCCGGGCGGCCTGACGCACGACGGGGTGTCGGCGGCCTCCGGCACGATGACCGCGTGAGCGACCAGCAGCCCGACGTCCCCGAGCCCGACGTCCCCGCGTCCGACCCTTCCGGGCAGGGCGCAGGCGCCGACGTCCCCGAGCTCGTCGCTGCCGAGCGAGCGGCCGAGCCGCACCTCGGTCCGGCTGCCGCGGCTGCGCTCGCGACCGTGCGGGAGCACTGGGCGTTCGCGGAGGACGGCGACGACCTGACGCCCGAGTACGCCGCCCTCGGCGTCGACCCCGTCTACGCCGACGCCGCCGAGCGGATCGTGGCCCGGGCGGCCGCCCGGGCCCGTGCCGTCCGGGCGGGCGAGGTGCCGTACGTCGCGGACGGCGCGTTCACCCCCGAGGAGGCACGCGTCGTCGAGAGAGCCGTCGCGACCGGTCTCTGGCTCGACGCGCCCTGGGTGGCCGCCGCCGCCGCGACCCTCGCCGACGTGAGCGTCGCACCCGGCAGCGCGCGCACGCTCCCGTCGCAGGCGATGTGCTTCGCCGTCGCGCGCTCGATGCGCGACCTGCCGACCCCCGAGGCCGTGGCCGCGCTCACCGCCGCAGCCACGGAGGCGCGGCACGCGGGAGTGCGCAAGAAGCTCGCGCGGTACGCCGGCGCCGCCCGCCGGAACCTCGCGGGCCGCCCCGCCGTCGCGCTGCGCCTGCCCACCGCGGGGACCCCGACGCGTGCGCAGGTCACGGCGTGGACGAGGACGCTCGAGGCCTGCTTCACGCTCGACCCGCGATGGCCTGCGGGGACGTGGACCGCACTCGTGCACGGGACGCCCGCGACGTCGCGGGTCGCGGCTGGCCTCGTGTGGACGGGCGCGCGGGCGGGATCGTTCCGCGGCGTCCCGGGTGCGTTCGTCGACGCGTCGGGTGCAGCCGTCGACCTGCGCGACGACGACGAGGTCCGGCTCTGGCACCCGGCGGCCGCGTCGCCCGCCGAACGGGAGGCATGGCGCGCGCACGTGTGGTCCGAGCAGCTGGAGCAGCCGTTCCGCCAGGTGTTCCGCGAGCACTACGCCGCGGTCGACGACGGGTTCACCGGTGCCGTCGTGGACGCCACCCAGCTGGTCGGTGTCGCCCGGACGCAGGGGTGGGGGGCGGAGCACGACGTCCTCGCGCGGACCGCCGGTGGTCTGCGCGCCGAGATCTCGACGGACACGAGCCTGTACCCCGGCGTCACCGGGACGGCGCGCGTGACCGGCGTCCGGGTCGGACGCGCCGGACGGCACGCGCAGCCGGGGCGCAGCGGCACGGTGCTCGTCCCGGTGCCGGCGGACGAGCTGCCCACGGTGCCGGTGTCCGAGCTGCTGCGCTCTGTCGACCTGGTCGTCAGCACGTCGGCGGTCGCGCTCGACGGTGACGAGGAGCCGGCGGAGCGGGTGGGGGCGTCCCCGGCGGGCGTGCTCGCACTCCGCCGCGCCGTGCTCGAGCACGTCCTGGCCGACCTCGACCCGGCCGACGCCGCACGCGTGCGGGTCGACGGTCGGTACGCGGTGGTCGGCTCGGTGCGCGTGCACCTGGCCACCGCGCGCGTCACGCGCGACGGCGACCGCCTGGAGGTCGAGCCGGTCGCGGACCACGGGTGGTGGGCACCGGCCGGTGACCCGCTGCTCTCGCGCGTCGTCGGGCTGGTGGCCGCGCTGCTGCGCTCGGAGGGGCGCTGACCGGCACGCCCTGACGTGCCTGGGGTCCGGCGCCGGCGGGACCTGCGCCGGGGACGTCGTCGACATGGCGGGCCCCGCGGCTCGTCGCGGTCGTCAGGGGCGCAGGCCGTGGAGCAGCACGGACGCGTAGCGGGTGGCCGCGCCGTCGTCGGCCGTGCGGGCCAGGCGGACCGCGACCTGCATGCCGCACACGAGGTGCTGCACGTCGACGGGCGTGAGGTCGGGGCGGACGTCGCCGGCGGCCTGCGCGCGGGCGAGCAGCGCGCCGAACGCGGTGAGCAGCTCGTCGAGCACGGCGCGCAGCTCGGGGCCGGCGCCGCCGGAGTCGCTCACGACCTCGGCGAGGGCGGGGTCGTCCGCGAGCAGGCGCATCGCGCCCACGACGAGGTCGCCGAACGCGTCGGCCGCGGGGTCGTCGGCAGCGTCGCGCACGGCCGTCACGAGCGGGTCGAGCGTCTCGAGCGCGAGCGCCTCGACGAGCGCCCGGTGGGACGGGAAGTGCCGGTACGCCGTGCCGACCCCGACGCCCGCGCGAGTGGCGACGTCGGCCAGCGCCGGGGGGTAGCCGCGCTCGTCGCGCGCGGTCCGGGCGGCGTCGAGCAGGGCGGTGCGGTTGCGCGCGGCGTCGGAGCGGAGGGCGGCCATGCGACGACCCTACCTTGAAACGGAATCCGGATCCGCTTAGAGTCCGCCGAGTCGGAACCGGAGAGTGGTTCCGCTTCTGATCGGAGTCCTCATGCCCGCGTCCACCACGCCCCGTGCCACCACCACTGCAGCCGCCACCGCGTGGGACCCGCACCACCTGCCCGACCAGACCGGCCGCACCGTCGTCGTCACGGGCGGCAGCGCGGGCATCGGCTACTTCATCGCCGAGCAGCTCGCGGGCGCCGGTGCGCACGTCGTCCTCGCCGCGCGCGACGCGGACCGCGCCGCCGCCGCGCAGGCCGCGATCGCCGCGCAGCACCCCGCCGCCGTCACGAGCGTGCTGCCGCTCGACCTCGCGTCGCTCGACTCGGTGCGCCGCGCGGCCGACGCGCTCGCGGACCTCGACCGGGTCGACGCGCTCGTGCTCAACGCGGCCGTCATGGTGCTGCGCACGGCCGGTGCGGCCACGGCCGACGGCTTCGACCCGGTCATGGGCACCGGGCACCTCGGCAACGCGGCGCTGGTCGCGCACGCGCTGCCCGTGCTCGCCCGCACGCCCGGCGCCCGCGTGGTCGGCACGACCAGCGGCCTCGTGCGGCGCTTCCACCCCGCGATCGGCGACCTCGCGACGGCGTCCCGCCCGCTGCCGTCGGCGCGGCCGCTGACCGTCGGCCGTCGCTACGTGCTGTCTAAGGCCGTGCACGAGGCGTTCTTCGCCGAGCTCGACCGGCACCTGCGCGCCACGGGCTCGTCGACCCTCGCGCTGCTCAGCCACCCCGGCGTCGCGATCGGCTCGCGCAGCCCGCTGCGGCCCGGCGTCCTCGACCCCCGCCGCGCCGACCGCGGCGTCGAGCCGCTGTGGGGCCTCGTCGGCGCGGGGAAGGACGCGGGCGCGTGGTCCGCCGTGCGCGCGGCCGCGGACCCGCACGTCGAGAGCGGTCAGTACTGGGGGCCCGCGGGCCGGGTCACCGGCCTGCCCGTGCTGGGCGCCGGCGACCCGCGCTACCGCGAGCCCGCGCTCGGGCGGCGCGTGCGCGAGGAGACCGAGGCGCTGGTCGGCGTGCGGCTGCCGTGACCGATGGCGGGCGGTCCACAGGGCAGCCACGTAGCGTGTGCCCACGCTGCCGAGAGGAGTCCCGCCATGCTGTGCCCCGTCGACCAGGCGACGCTCGTCATGACCGACCGCCAGGGAGTCGAGATCGACTACTGCCCGGTGTGCCGCGGCATCTGGCTGGACCGCGGCGAGCTCGACAAGATCCTCGACCGCGCCGCACCGGCCGCACCGGGCGTCGACCCGCGCGCCGTCCCGGGTGCTGCGGCGCCCGCGCCCGCGTACGGCACCCCCGAGCCGCGCGGGTACGACGACCGGCGCGGGTACGACGAGCGCCCCGCTCCCGATCCTCGCGGGGGCTACGACCCCCGCGGCGGGTACGACCAGCGGGGCGGCTACGACGACCGCCGCGGGTACGACGGCCGCAAGCGCAAGAAGCGCGAGTCGTGGCTCGAGGACCTGTTCGACTTCTGACCCGACTTCCGACCCCGCCGACGCACCTCCACCGCTAGGGTCACGGCGACCCCGGTGACAGGAGAGACGTGAGGCTGTTCCGACGCGACCACACCCCGCCGCCCGAGGCGCTCGGTGCGGGCACCGCCCTGACCGTCGACGTGGTTGAGGGGCAGTTCACCTCGGCGCTGGTCTGGACGCGTGAGCTGCGCCGCGTGCTCGACGACGCGCAGCCGGCGCTCACGGTGCTGCACGCCGCGGGCTTCGAGGGAACCGTGCAGCTGCGTGCCGGTGACGAGCGTGGTGCCGTGCTCGGCGAGCTGCGGCAGCGCACCGGGCGCACGCTCGGGATCGAGGTCGAGCCCGGTGGCGACTTCGTCCTCGTCCTGGGTCGAGGGTCGCAGCAGCTACGGACCAGCCCGATCATGACCGAGCTCGTGGCGCTGCCCGGCCTCGGGCTCGAGGACCCGGGCGCCATCGCACTCGCCGAGGTCGTGCTCGCCGTCGCCGAGGTGGTCGCGGAGGAGGCGGACGACCCCGTCGCGCTACCGGAGCCGCTCACCGTCACGCAGGCCAACCTGCAGCTCCTCGCGGAGACCGACGACCTGCCCGAGCGCTGGTGCGCGTGCCTCTTCGTCACGCGTCCGCACGACGTGCCGCCGGACGCGGACGACGTGCTGCGGACCGCGCTGTGGATCGAGCACACCGAGGGAGTCAAGGTGCACCTCGACGGGTCGGTCGCCGACGACCCCAGCGAGCGGGACGACCCCGGCGCGGACTCGCACGCGGCTCTCGCGACGCTCGAGGAGTGGGCGGGCACGGACGTCGACCTCGGCCCGTACGCGCGCTGGCTCGCCGAGCGCACGCAGGAGTGGCTGGGCATGACAGTGCCGGGGCTGTCGCCGACCGGTCGCTGACCGGACCGGGCGGCCGGGGCGAGACCCGCCGGGGCCCGTCGTAGGGCGGGACCGGGCCCCGGGCAGCGCCCGCGCCGGCGCGCTCCTACAGTCGCCGCATGGCAGGCGCGGTGCGCATCGGCATCTCGGGGTGGCGGTACCCGCCGTGGCGGGGCGTGTTCTACCCGCGGGGCCTGCCGCAGCGCAGCGAGCTCGCGTACGCGGCCGCGCACCTGGGGTCGATCGAGATCAACGGCTCGTTCTACTCGTTGCAGCGCCCGGACTCGTACCGCGCGTGGCGGTCCGACACCCCCGAGGGGTTCGTGTTCTCGGTGAAGGGCCCGCGCTTCGTCACGCACATGAAGAAGCTCGCGGGCGTCGAGACGGCGCTCGCGAACTTCTTCGCGTCGGGCGTGCTGGCGCTGGGCGACCGGCTCGGGCCGCTGCTGTGGCAGCTGCCGCCAAACCTCGGCTTCGACGCCGACCGGCTGGCCCCGTTCTTCGACCTGCTGCCGCGCAGCACCACGGCGGCGGCGCGCCTGGCGGAGCGGCACGGCGACAAGGTCCCCGAGGGGCGCGCGCTGACGACGACGGACGCGGACCGGCCGCTGCGGCACGTGCTGGAGGTGCGGCACGACTCGTTCGTCACGCCCGCGTTCCCGCAGCTGCTGCGCGCGCACGACGTCGGCCTGGTCGTCGCCGACACCGCGGGACGCTGGCCGCACCTGGAGGACGTGACGAGTGACGTCGTCTACGTGCGTCTGCACGGGCACGGCGAGCTGTACGTGTCGGGGTACGACGACACGCAGCTCGACGCGTGGGCCGCGAAGGTCGCGGCGTGGGCCACGGGCGCGCCCCCGCCGGACGGCCCGCGCCTCACGCGCCCGGCCCCCGACCGGCCGCGTGACGTGCACGTCTACTTCGACAACGACGTGAAGGTGCGTGCCCCGTTCGACGCGGCGGCGCTCACGGCGCGCCTCGCCGAGCGCGGTCTCGGGGCCTACGCGGGGCGGTGACGGTCGTTCCGCCGGACGGGTGGAGTCGTGGTCACAGCACGAGCCCGTCGGTTATGACCGCTTAGTCTTCCCTGCGGCAGGGCCGCGGGGCACGGCCACCAGGGCACCGACACCACGAGCACGGGACGGCACATGATCTTCTTCGGCTGGGGACGACGCGGCAAGACGGCCGAGCTCGACCCGGGACGCGTCCTGGTGCGCGCGTGGGCGTACTTCCACCTCTTCTGGCTGTTCCGCATCTCGTGGCCCAAGGGCTACACGCTCGCGACGGCCACGCCCGACGGCTGGGCGCAGCGCGCGATCTCCGACGAGGAGGGCCGCGCGCTCGACCCGAACGGTGCGACCGACGTCAACGTGTGGTGGCGCTTCGGGCTGCTGCTGCCGCTGATCGGCATCGTCTGCTCGGTGGTCATCGCGTCGCTGTTCCCGTCGGCCTGACGTCGCGGGCCTGACCCGCACGCCCGGCGCGGCCGCGCGCAACGTGCGCGTCATCCGGCACCCGTACCGTGACCGGCATGGACGTGGCGGTGCTCGGGGCGACGGGCGACGTGGGCCGGCAGATCTGCACGCAGCTCGTGGAGCGGCAGGTGCTGCCGCCGACGTCGCGGCTGCAGCTCGTCGGGCGGCCCGGCGGCGCGTCGGGGCGTGCGGTGCACGGCCTGCGCACGGACCTCGTCGACGCGTACGACGAGCACGCGCCGCTGCTGGACGTCGCGCTGGACCCGGACGACGTGGTCGCGGACGTCGTGGTCGTGGCGGCCGGGCGCACGCCCCCGCCGACGAGCGACGGCGTGCCCGCGTCGCGCGCGGAGCTCGCGGCCGACAACGCCGCGGTGTTTCGCGCGTACGCCGACGCGCTGGCCGCGCACGGCTCGGGCAGCGAGGTCGTGGTCGTGGTGTCGAACCCGGTCGAGCTGGGTGTCGCGATCCTCGCCGAGCGGCTGGGGCGGCACCGTGTGATCGGCATGGGCGCGTGGCTCGACACGCTGCGGTTCCGCCGCGAGCTCGCGGTGTCCCTGGGGGTGCGTCGGCACCGCGTGGGCGGGTTCGTCGGCGGGCAGCACGGCGAGGACGCGGTGCCGCTGTGGTCGACCGTGCGCATCAGCGGCCTCGACGTCGACGAGCGCGAGCGGGCCGTGGCGCGGCTGCGCGCCGGCCGCACGCTCGCGACGTTCCCCGCGGAGGTCGCGGACGCGAAGGCGCAGCTCATGGCCGTGGCCTCGCGGGACATCGCGGCGGCGTTCGCGCTCATCGACACCTGGCCGCCCGACCTGCGGGTCGTCGCGCGGCCGTGGATGACGCACCAGTCGGGCGCCAAGACGGCCACGGGCACGGCGTCGGCGACGATCGACCTGGTCGAGACGATCCTCGACGGCCGCGAGATCGTCGTGGCCGGTCAGGTCGCGCTCGCGGGCGAGGCGTCGGTGGGCGGCTCACCGGTCGACGGCGTGCTCGGCGTGCCCGTCGTCGTCGGGCCCGAGGGGTGGACGCGCGTGCTGCTGGACCCGCTGCCGCCCGACGAGGACGCGCGCCTCGCGCAGGCGGCCGCCGCGGTCGCGGCGGGCAGCGCGCCGTGGACGGGCACGACACCGACGACGACCCCGGCGACGACGGACGGAGCGGCCCGGTGACCCACGACGACACGCGCTGGGTCGGGTACGTGCGCGCCGACCACCGCACCGGCAGCATCGCCGCGCTCGCGGGCGTGTTCGCGACGCGCGGCGTCAACGTCGACTCGATGGCGACGGGCGACGTGCACGACGACGCGGGCCTGGTCGTCGTGACGTTCCGCGCGGGCGAGCGGCGCGCGCGGCTGCTCGCGCGCACGGTCGAGCGGCTGCCGCAGGTGCGTGCGGTGCTGCTGCGCCTCGCGGACGACGAGCGCGTGCGCGCGGCCGCGGTGGTCCGTCTGCCCCCGGGCGTCGCGTTCCAGCCGCCGCCCGAGGCCTCGGTGCGCTGGTCGGGCGACACCGCGACGGGTGACCCGCTGCTGGTCGAGGGGCCGCTCGCGGACGTCGAGCTCACCGTCGAGGCGGCGCGCGCGGCCGGTGCGCACGCCGACGCGGCGGTCATCCAGCCGCCCTACGCCTGAGGGTCCGCACCCCCACCTCGCACCACCTTGTCGGACAAGTGACCACTTCGTGTTGTCCTGCCCGCTGCTGCCTGCCTAGCGTGGCGCTCGTCGCACTCCGGGTGCGGCGCGAGTCCTCGACGAAGAGGTGAGCAGCTTGTCCGACATGTTGGCGGGGCAGGACGAGGTCGACGTCCGGCTGGTCGAGCGGATCGTGGAGCTCGGCCTGCGGGTCGGCGAGGTGCTCCCCACGGAGTCGGAGATGGCGGCGGCCATGCACGCGGGGCGTCCGCAGGTCCGCGAGGCGCTGCGCGTCCTCGAGGCGTTCGGCGCGGTGCGGTCGCGGCAGGGGGCGCGGCGCGTGTGGCTCGGGTTCCACCCGGACCGGTTCGGCCTGTACCTCGCCGCCGTGCTGGGCGTGTCGGACCGGTCGGTCGAGGAGCTGTTCGAGATCCGGCACGCGTTCGAGATCAGCCACGTCGCCGAGGTGACGGCCCGCATGACGCTCGCCCAGCAGGACGACCTGCGGGCGACCGTCGCGGCGATGACGACCGGTGCGCGGCGCGGGCAGCCCGTGCACCGGGAGGACGAGGCGTTCCACCGTGCGCTGTTCTCGTCGGTCGAGAACCGCGTCTTCGAGGGCGTCTCGGCCGCGTTCTGGCGCCTGCACGGGCGCCTCGAGGGGGGCGCGCGGCAGCAGGAGGACCTGCTGTCCGTCGCGGCGATGCACGCGCGGATCCTCGAGGCCGTGGTCGCACGTGACGTGCGGCTCGCGACCCACGAGCTCGACGCGCACTTCTGGGGGGTCCGGCGCCGGCTCGACGACCGAGCGGCGACCGTCCCCGCCCTCACCTGACGGGTCGGGCACCACCGACCCGCACCACCTGTCCGGGCCCCCGCGGCGCAGCGCTGCGCCCCGGCACGCCCGGAGCACCCGACACCACCACTCGTAGGTCATGCACGGCTCAAGGAGGAGCAATGAAGGCACGCAGCAAGGTCGCCGCCGTCGCGCTGTCGATGGCCGCGGTCACCGCGCTCGCGGCGTGCGGGGGCGGCGACGACGCCGCCGAGGGGCCCACCACCGTCGAGTACTGGCTCTGGCAGGACGACGCCACCGACACCACCTGGGACGACCTCGCCAAGGACTTCAACGCGACGCACGACGACGTGCAGGTGAACCTCACGACGATCCCGCTCGAGCAGTACCAGGACCGGCTGCTCACGGCCGCGTCCTCGGGCACCGCGGCCTGCGCGGCGCGCAGCAAGGACTGGTGGCTCGGGCAGTTCGCGCCGCAGGGGATCCTCGCCGACCTCACCGACCAGGTCGAGGCGTGGGACGGCAAGGACGACGTCATCGACTCGCTGTGGGACACGGGCCGCCTGCCGGGCAGCGACGCCGTCTACATGCTGCCGCACCAGTACGTGACGCTGTGGCTCTACTACAACAAGGACCGCTTCGCGGAGGCGGGCATCGAGCCGCCGACGACGCAGCAGGAGTTCCTCGACGCGGCCGCGGCGCTCACCGACGCGGCGGCCGGCAAGTACGCGTTCGACGTGCGCGGCGGCGCGGGCGGCCAGGACCAGTGGATGGCCTGGATGTTCGCGGGCGGCGCCGACGTCGTCGACTCCTCGGGCGACGTCGTGCTCGACAGCCCGGAGGCCGTCGCCGCGAACGAGCGGTACCTGTCGGTCGTCACCGAGCTGGACGCCGCGCCCCCGGGCTCGGTGACCGCGGCGTTCGCGCCCGTGCAGACCAACTTCGCGGCCGGCACGACCGCGATGATGATCCACCACCCCGGGTCGCTCAACGCGATGCGCGAGGCGCTGGGCGACGCGCTCGGCGTCGTCCCGATCCCCGTCGGCGACGGGGCCGGGCCCTCGACGCTCACGTCGATGAGCGGCAACGTCGTTCTCGAGTCCTGCAAGGACAAGGACGCGGCGTTCGAGTGGATCTCGTGGCTCGCGACCGAGGAGCCGATGCGCACGGTCTCGACGTCGATCCAGGGGCAGCTGCCCGTGCTGGAGTCCGTCGCGGCGTCCGAGCCGTTCTCGACCGACCCCGACCTGCAGCTCGCGGTCGAGGCCGCGCGCACGGCCAAGAGCTGGCCGGCCCTGCCGGGCGTCGCGCAGCTCGCCGCCAAGGAGTTCCAGACGCAGGTGCAGATCGCGCTGCAGGGTCAGCAGTCCAGCGAGGAGATGCTCGCGAAGCTCGTCACGACGCTCGAGCAGGACTGACCATGACCACCGTCACCACCCGAGCGGCCGGTCCCACCGGCACCACCGGCACCGGCCGCTCGGCCACCACCCCCGCGCCGCGGCGTCGCCCGCGGCGCGGGCTGGAGGCCTACGTCTACCTCGCGCCTGCGCTCGTGCTGGTCGGCACGTTCGCCGGGTACCCGCTCGTGCGGTCCGTGTGGTTCGCGTTCAACGACGTCAACCCGTTCGTCGGCGTGCAGGGGTTCGTCGGCCTGCAGAACTTCGTGGACGTCGTCACCGCACCCGACTTCGGGCTGCTGGCCCGCAACACGCTGGTCTGGACGCTGGGTGCGGTGCTGCTGCAGCTCGTGCTGGGCCTGGTCGGCGCGCACCTGCTCAACGCGAAGTTCCCGCTGCGGGGCGTGTACCGCGGGCTCGCGATGATCCCGTGGGCGACGCCCAGCGTGCTGGTCGCGCTCATGTGGATCTGGATCCTCGACCCCAACCACGGCGTGCTCAACGCGGCGCTGCGCGGGCTCGGGGTGATCGACCGGCCCATCGCGTTCCTCTCGGAGTCGTCGACCGCGCTGCCGACGCTCGTCGCGGTCGACGTGTGGCAGGGCGTGCCGCTGTTCGCCGTCATGATCCTGGCAGCGCTGCAGGGCGTCGCGCCCGAGCTGCGCGAGGCCGCGGGCATGGACGGCTGCGGCCCGGTGGGCGTGTTCCGGCACGTCGTGCTGCCGGCGATCCTGCCGACGATCCTCATCACGACGCTGCTGCGGCTCATCTGGACCGCGAACTACGTGGACCTCGTCCTCATCATGACCGGCGGCGGGCCGGGCCTGGCCTCGACGACCCTGTCGCTGCAGTCGTACGTCACGGCCTACAAGGCCATGGACTTCGGCACCGGAGCCGCGTACGCGGTGCTGCAGGCGGCCGTGCTGTCGGTGCTGGTCGTGGTCTACATCCGCCTCACCTCGAGGAAGGGGGCCGGCCGATGAGCGCCGTCGCCTCGCGGCTCACCGGCCTGGCGGCCGCGCGCCGCACCGGCTTGTACGTGCTGCTGACCGTCTGGATCGTGACGATCCTCGGGCCCTACGTGGTCATGTTCCTCACGTCGCTGACGCCGTCGTCGCAGCTCGCGTCCGCGGGTGCGTCGCTGTGGCCGTCCGAGATCAGCACCGCGGCGTACTCCGAGCTGCTGGGCTCGACGCCGTTCCTCACGTACCTGCGCAACAGCCTCGTGGTCGCGGCCGTCGCCGTGCCGCTGGCGCTGGTCTGCGCGAGCGGCGCCGCGATCGCGCTGTCCCGCTTCGAGTTCGTGGGGCGCCAGGTGTTCATGGTCGCGGTGCTCGTGGCGCAGCTGCTGCCCGCGGTGCTGCTCGTCATCTCGCTGCAGGGGCAGCTGCGGGTGTTCAACCTGCTCGACAACGTGCTGGGCCTCGCGCTCGTGCACGCGGCGTTCGCGACGCCGTTCGCGACGTGGCTGCTCAAGGGGTTCCTCGACTCGATCCCGCGCGAGCTCGAGGAGTCCGGCCGCATCGACGGCGCGAGCTCGTGGCAGGTGGTCCGCATGATCATCGTCCCGCTGCTCGCCCCCGGCATGGTCGCCGCCGGCACGTACATCTTCATCCTGTCGTGGAACGAGTTCCTGTACGCGCTGACCTTCATGCAGTCGACGTCGACGCGCACGCTGCCGATCGGCCTGCACCTGTTCATCGGCGAGTACCAGATCCGGTGGGACCTGCTCACCGCGGGCGGCGTGCTCGCCGTCCTCCCGGTCGTCGCCGGGTTCCTCGTCGTCCAGAAGCGCCTCGTCGCGGGCCTCGCCGCGGGCGCCGTCAAGGGGTGATCGCGCAGCGCAGACCCACCCCGCCGGCACCCGCTCGCACCACTCCCGGAAGGACCCCGTCGTGAAGATCGAGAGCATCGAGTACCAGCTGTCCCGCCTGCCCCTGCCGAAGGGCACGTGGGGCGACCAGATCCACGTCGTCACCCACATCGAGATCATCACCGCGCACCTGACGACCGACACGGGCGTCGTGGGCGTGGGCCTGTCCCACACGTCCGGCGTCGGCGGGCGCGCCATGATGGCGATGCTCGAGGAGCTGACGCCGACCCTCATCGGCCAGGAGGTCGCGGCCGTCCCGCTGTGGCACCGCTCGTGGCAGTACCTGCGCGACAACGGCCCCGGCGGCACGACGACGCTCGCGCTCGCGGCCGTCGACATCGCCGTGTGGGACGCGCTCGCCAAGGAGCGCGACGTGCCGCTCGCGGACCTGCTGGGCCGCGTGCGCGACCGCGTGCCGCTGTACGGGTCGGGCATCAACCTCAACCTGTCGGCCGAGGAGGTCGTCGAGCAGGTCAAGGGCTGGAAGGCGGACGGCTACTTCGCGGCCAAGGTCAAGGTCGGCAAGCCCGACCTCGAGGAGGACGTCGAGCGGCTCACCAAGATCCGCGAGGCCGTCGGCATGTACCCGCTCATGGTCGACGCGAACCAGGGCTGGACCCTCGGGCAGGCCGTGCAGGCCATGTCCCGGTTCGAGCACCTGGGTCTGTACTGGGTCGAGGAGCCGCTGCGCGTCGACGACGTCGTGGCGCACCAGCGGCTGCGGGCGCGCTCGACCACGCCGATCGGCCTGGGCGAGAACGTGTACACGCTGCAGCAGTTCAACCAGTACCTCGCCAACGACGCGTGCGACTTCGTGCAGGCCGACCTGGGGCGCGTCGGCGGCATCACGCCGTACCTCGACATCGCGGCGCTCGCCCGCGCGTACTGCGCACCCATGGCCCCGCACTTCGTCGTCGAGCTGTCCGCGCACGTCCTGTGCTCGGTGCCGAACGCGCTGTGCGGCGAGATGACCGACGGCGGCACGCTCACCGAGCTCGGCGCGATCCTGCCGCAGCCGCCGCAGCACGGGTTCTTCGTGCCGCGCGACGTGCCCGGGCACGGCCTCGAGCTCAACACCGAGCACCTCGCGGCGCACCGGGTGGAGGTGTGACCGTGACCGACCACCTCTTCGGCCTCGAGGGCCGCACGATCGTCGTCACCGGCGCGCTGGGTCAGCTCGGCTCGGCCCTCACGCGTGAGCTGCTGGCGCGCGGCGCGCGCGTCGCGGCGGTCTCGCGCGAGGCCGCGCCCGGCCCGGGGCACGCGCTCGCGGACCTCGTGGACCACCCGCACCTGCGGTTCGCGGCGCTCGACATCGCCGACCAGGGCAGCATCGAGGCGGGCCTCGACGCCGTGCTGGAGCCGTGGGGCGCACCCGACGGCCTGGTCAACACCGCGGGCATCGACACGCAGCCCAGCGCGCCGCCCGAGGTCTCGGGCCCGTTCGAGCAGTTCCCGGTCGAGGTGTTCCGGCAGGTCGTGGACGTCAACCTCACGGGTACGTTCCTCATCACGCAGGCCGTGGGGCGGCGCATCCGCGAGGCCGGCAAGCCCGGCTCGATCGTCGCGGTCGGCTCGATCTACGGCATGCTCTCGCCGGTCCAGGACATCTACGCGTACCAGGAGGAGCGCACGGGCGTCCCGTTTGTGAAGCCCGTCGCGTACTCGGCGTCGAAGTCCGGCGTCTACAACCTCACGCGGTACTGCGCGACGTACTGGGGCCGGCACGGCATCCGCGTCAACACGCTCACGCCGTCGGGGATCGAGCGCGACACGCAGGACGAGACGTTCCAGGCCAACTACACGAGCCGTATCCCGATCGGCCGCATGGCCACGACGGACGACTTCCTGGCGCCCGTCGTCTACCTGCTCAGCGACGGGTCGCGCTACATGACGGGCGCGAACCTCGTGGTCGACGGCGGGTGGACGGCGTGGTGAGCGACCTCGAGCGGATCTTCTCGGCGCTGGTCACGCCCACGCGCGCCGACGACTCGATCGACCTCGACGTGCTGGGCGAGGTCGTCGAGGAGCAGCTCGCACGCGGCGTCGAGGGGTTCTACTGCTGCGGCTCGTCGGGCGAGGCGCTGCTGCTCTCGCTCGACGAGCGGCAGCAGGTCGTCGAGCGCGTGACCCGGCAGGTCGCCGGGCGCGTGCCGGTCGTCGCGCACGTCGGCACGGCGAGCACCGCGCAGACCGTCGCGCTCGCGCGGGACGCGCAGGAGTCCGGCGTCTCGGCGATCTCGATGATCCCGCCGTACTACTACGCGTTCACGCCCGACGAGATCGAGCGGTACTACCTCGAGGTCGTCGAGGCGGTGGACGTGCCGGTGCTGCTCTACAACATCCCGCAGTTCACGCGCGTCGCGTTCGACAAGTCCAACGCGTCGACGCTGCTGGCGCACCCGCGCGTGGTCGGCATGAAGCACACCGACCACAACCTGTACTCGCTCGAGCGGCTCGTGCAGGCCTTCCCCGACAAGGTCTTCGTCAACGGGTTCGACGAGCAGTACCTGTCGGCCCTGGCGGTGGGTGCGCGCGCGACGATCGGCACGACCGTCAACATCCAGCCCGAGCTGTTCGCGCGCGTGCGCGACCGGTTCGCCGCGGGCGACCTGGCGGGCGCGCGGCGCACGCAGTCGCAGATCAACGAGGTCGTCGAGACGCTCGTCGCGCACGGCGTGTTCCAGTCCGCCAAGTACCTGGCGTGCGCGCGCGGCGACGTCACGGGCAACTGCCGGCGGCCCTTCCGCCCGCTCGACGACGACGACCGGGCCGCGCTGGACGCGCTGCGGGGCCGCATCGCGGCGTTCGTCGAGCAGGACGCGGCATGACCGGCCCGGCCGTGCCCACGCAGCGGCGAGGGTCGGCCGTGCCCCCGACGTCCGCAACCGAGCGCACCGCCGACCTGCACCCCGCCGACCAGTACCGCGCCGACGAGCACCGCACCGCCGCGCACCCCGCCCCCGCGCACCGTCGCGCGGCGGGCCCCGACCACCGAGGAGAGACCGCCATGTCCACCTACGCCGTGCCCACGCTCGCCCCCGAGCCCGTCGCCCCGCCGCGGACGGCGTATCTGGTGGCGTCGGGTGATCTGCGGGAGTCGGCGAACGCGGCGGGGTGGGCGACGCAGGTGGCGTTGGAGCGGGTGGTGACTGACGCGTTCGCGGAGCAGGGGTGGGATCTGGTGCGGGCGAACGGGGTGGATCCGGTGACGGGTCATGGGTTCATCAGCTCGCAGCGGATGGGTCTGGAGGTGTTCGCGAGCATTCCGCCGGATGCGCCTCTGGTGGTCGCCGAGGCGGTGTGGCAGTACTCGCATCACGTGCTGGCGGGTCTGCGGTCGCATCGGGGTCCGGTGTTGACGGTGGCGAACTTCGCGGGGGACTGGCCGGGTCTGGTCGGCCTGCTGGGGTTGAACGCGGGCATGACGAAGATGGGGCGGGAGTACTCGACGATCTGGACGGTCGACGGCACGGACGAGTGGTTCCGTGCCGGGATCGCGTCGTGGCTGACGCACTGGCGGATCGTGCACGACGCGTCGCACGTGCGCCCGCTGCCTGCCCTGCCGGAGGGTCCCGAGGTCGAGCTGGGCACGGCGTTGGCGACCCAGCTGGTGCGGGACAAGGCGATCATCGGGGTGTTCGACGAGGGTTGCATGGGCATGTACAACGCGATCTTCGATGACGAGCTGCTCAACCCCACGGGGATCTACAAGGAGCGGTTGTCGCAGTCGGCGTTGTGGGCGCAGATGCAGCAGGTCCCCGACGAGGTCGCGAACGGTGTGCACGCGTGGTTGCTGGAGGCGGGGATGACGTTCCGTCTGGGCACGGACGAGGCCACGGAGCTGACGCGTGAGCAGCTGCAGTGGCAGTACAAGATGTACGTGGCGGCGTTGTGGATCGCCGATGACTTCGGGTTGGACGCGGTGGGGATCCAGTACCAGCAGGGGTTGAAGGACGTGTGCCCGGCCTCGGACCTGGCCGAGGGGTTGTTGAACAACGTGGCGCGTCCGCCGGTGCGTTCGCGTGACGGGTCCCGGGTGCTGTGGGACGGGCGGGCGGTGCCGCACTTCAACGAGGCCGACGAGGGTGTCGCGGTCGACGCGCTGGTGACCAACCGGGTGTGGTCGGCGATGGGTCTGGACCCGGCCACCACGCTGCACGACGTGCGCTGGGGCGAGGACTTCGACGGGGACTTCGTGTGGGTGTGGGAGATCTCGGGGTCGGTGCCGGCCTCGCACCTGGACGGCGGGTACGCCGGCGCGCAGGGGTGGCGGCAGGACCCGGTGTTCTTCCCCGCCGGCGGGTCCACCCTCAACGGGGTCTGCAAGGCCGGGGAAGTGGTCTGGTCCCGCATCTACATCGCCGACGGCCGGTTGCACGCCGACCTGGGCCGCGCCACCGCGGTCGACCTGCCCGCCGCCGAGACCCAGCGTCGTAAGGAGGCCACGAACCCGGAGTGGCCGATCCTGCACGCCGTGCTGCACGGCGTGACCCGTGACCAGTTCATGGCCCGCCACAAGGCCAACCACCTCAACGTGGCCTACGCCCCCGACGCGACCACCGCCGACAAGGCCCTGACCGCCAAGGCCGCCATGCTCCACGGCATGGGCATCGAGGTCCATCTCTGCGGCGACATCCAGATCTGACCGCCGCAGCAGGGCACGGAGCAGGCGCCGTACGCCCGGCCGCGGCACCGCGGCCGGGCGTACGGTCGGGTGCCGGCGCACGGCCGGCGGACGAGAGGGACGGCACATGGCTGACACGCAGGACGACGCGACGGCGCTGGTCGAGCGGCTCGAGGCCGAGCTGCGGGACGTGACGCTCGTGCGGTTCGGGCACGACGACGCGTGGTGGCTCGGCACGTGGGTCTGGCGCGTCGCCGCCGAGCGCGACCTGCCGGTCGTGGTCGACGTGCGCCGCGGCGAGCACCAGCTCGTGCACGCGTCCCGGCCGGGCACGTGCGCCGACAACGACGGGTGGGTCGAGCGCAAGGTCCGCACGGTCCGCCGGTTCGGCACCGCGTCGTACGTCGTCGGGCGACGGCTGGCCGCGAAGGGCCAGACGCTCGCCGACTACGGCCTCGACCCCGCGCGCTACGCGACCGCGGGCGGCTGCGTCCCCGTCGTCGTGGACGGTGCCGGCGCCGTCGGCACGCTCGCGATCTCGGGGCTGCCGCAGGCCGACGACCACGCGCTCGCGCTCGAGGCGCTGCGCGCGCTGCGGGCTGCGCAGGAGGCCGGCGAGGTCTGAGGCCCGCGACGGGCGGCGCGAGCGTCGCGGCGACGGGTCGGCATCAGGCCGTGTCGGTGCGGGCCACCGGCACGGCCGGCGTCGCCTCCGCGTCGTCGGCCCCCGCCGGCGTCGTCGTCGCCGACCGCTCCGGGCCAGCCGGCTGCGCTGCCGCCGGCACCCCCGCCGCGGCCAGCGCGGCGTCGACCCGCGACTGCACGAGCGCGGCCGTCCGTCGGCGCCGCCACCGCACCAGCACGACCCCGCCCACGACCACGACCAGCAGCGCGAGCTGCGACCACGGCACGGCCCACACCACGACCGACGCCGAGCCCGTGCGCAGCGCCGCGTCCACGACGTCGTCGCCCACGACCCACGGGCGCGTGTCGACGTGCCCGGCCGCGCGGACCACGGGCCACACCCGCAGGTCGCCCTCGACCCACGCGGACTGCCCGGGCAGCACCTCGCGCAGCTCGGCGCGGTGCTCGGCGGCGCCGACCCCGCCCGGGCCCGCGAGCTCCGCGACCGTGCGGGCCGCGAGCCGCACGTCGCCGGTGTTCGCGACGCGGTAGCGCACGTGCACCGTCCCGGGCGCGAACGGGTTCCACGACGGCTCCCAGTGCGCCTCGACGTCCTGCGGCGCGAGCGCGGCCGTGACCTCGCCCGTCACGCGCAGGTGCAGGCGCACGCCCGTGCGCGCCGCGAGCCGCACGGTGTCGCCCGTGACGAGCTCGGCCACGACGCCCGCCGGGTGGTCGCCCGGCGTCGCGTCCGCGGGCACCGTGACCGTCACCGGCACGGTCGCGCGCGCACCGGGGTCGAGCGTGACGCGCAGCGCGCCGTCCGCCTGGCGCTCGGCCCCGGGGACGTCGCCGAGCGTGACCCACGCGCCGCCGTCCGCGGGTGTCGAGCCGCCGGGCGGCAGGTCGAAGTCGCCGCCCTCGGACAGCGTGCCGTCGCCCGCGTACACCGCGAACGTCGCGGCGCGGTCGCCCAGGTTGTCGAGCACGACCGCGTCGTCGACCGACGCCCCCGGGTCGAGGACGTGCCGCAGCGACAGCCGCCCGTCCGGGCCGTCGGGCGTGCCGGGGCGCACGGACCACGTGACGGCGGGCGTCCCGGCGTCCGTCGTCGCGGGTACGGGTGCGGGTCCGAGCGCGGTCGCGGGTGCGGCGAAGCCGGCCGCGGCGAGCGCCGCGAGCACACCCGCGGCGAGCAGGCGCCCGGCGCGGACGTGCACGGCGCGGGCGCCGGCGGTGCGGTGCGTGCGGTCGGTGCGGCGGGTGTGGTCGGTGCGGCGCGTGCGCGTGCCCCGCGGCGC
>NZ_LNTD01000125.1 GCF_001462455.1 Cellulomonas sp. B6 | reverse complement strand
CTCCTGTACCACCGCCCGCCCCGCGCGGCGGACCGTGACCGCGAAAGGCACACCATGGCACTCCTCGAGGGCAAGACGCTGCTCGTCACCGGCGTCCTCACCGACGGATCGATCGCGTTCCACGTCGCGCGGCTCGCGCAGGAGCAGGGCGCGCAGGTGATCCTCACGTCGTTCGGTCGTCAGCTGCGGCTCACGCAGGCGATCTCGCGCCGCCTGCCGCAGCCCGCACCGGTCGTCGAGCTCGACGTGACGAACGCGGACGACCTCGCGGCGCTCGCGGACCGCGTGCGCGAGCACGCCGACCACCTCGACGGCGTCGTGCACTCCATCGGCTTCGCCCCGCAGTCGGTCATGGGCGGCAACTTCCTGGCCGGCGAGTGGGAGGACGTCGCGACGGCGGTGCACGTGTCCGCGTACTCCCTCAAGGCGCTCGCCGTGGCTTCGCTGCCGCTGCTCACGCGCGGGTCGGGCCTGGTCGGTCTGACGTTCGACGCGCGCTACGCGTGGCCCGTCTACGACTGGATGGGTGTCGCCAAGGCCGCGTTCGAGTCGACCGCGCGCTACCTGGCCCGTGACCTGGGCCCGCAGGGCGTGCGCGTCAACCTGGTCTCCGCCGGCCCCATCCGCACGACGGCCGCCAAGTCGATCCCCGGCTTCGAGTCGATGGAGGGCGGTTGGCCGGACCGTGCCCCGCTCGGCTGGGACGTCACCGACCCCGAGCCGACGGCGCGCACGGTCGCCGCGCTGCTGTCGGACTGGTTCCCCGCCACCACGGGCGAGATCGTGCACGTCGACGGCGGCGTGCACGCGATGGGGCAGTGACGTACGTCGCGTCGTCCCGGGCGCGTAGCGGCCTGACGCGCCGCGGGGCGTCTGCGACCCTGGGCACGTGAGCACCCACCACCTCGTCATCCTGCGGCACGCCAAGGCCGAGCCCGCCGGTGCCGTCGTCGACCACGACCGCCCGCTCGCGCTGGCGGGACGCCGGCAGGCCAGCGCGGTCGGCGCGGCGCTCGCCGAGGCCGGTCTCGCCCCGACGCACGTGCTGTGCTCGTCGGCGCTGCGCACGCGGCAGACGTGGGACCTGGTCCGGACACCGCTCGCGGCGTCCGGTGCGCCGGACGCCGAGCTGACCGTCGTCGACGCGCTCTACGACGCCGGCGCCGGCGACGTGCTCGCGCTGGTGCGCGGCCTGCCGCAGGAGGCGAGCACGGTCCTCGTCGTCGGGCACGAGCCGACGGTCTCGCAGCTCGCCGACGCGCTCGCCGGGCCGGGCTCGGACGGCGGCGCGGTCGCGCGCGTGCGGCCCGGCGTCCCGACCGCGACGTGGAGCCTGCTGGAGTTCGACGGGACGTGGGACGCGCTCGACCTCGGTGCGGCGCGGCTCGTGGTGGTCCGCACGCCCTGAGACGGTCGCGTCGTGGCGCGTGCCGGCGGTGCCGAGCGCCGGGCCGGCCGGCGTCAGACCCGGAAGACGTCGAGCTCGAGCACGGCGTCGAGCCGGTCCCGCACGACGGCGTCGGCGGACGCCGCGAGCACGGGCTTGGCGTTGAACGCGATGCCGGTGCCGGCGGCCGCGAGCATGTCCAGGTCGTTCGCGCCGTCGCCGATCGCGATCGTGCGCGCCATCGGGACACCGGTGCGCCGCGCGTAGTCCGCGAGCGTCGTCGCCTTCGCGGCGCGGTCGACCACGGGCCCGTCCACGCGGCCCGTGAGCACGCCGTCGCGGACCTCGAGCCGGTTGGCGTGCACGAGGTCGATGCCGAGGCTGTCCGCGAGCGGTGCGACGACCTCGAGGAAGCCGCCCGAGACGAGCCCGACGGGCCAGTCACGGGCTCGGAGCTCGGCCACCAGCTCGCGGGCGCCGGGCGTCAGCTCGGCCTCGGCCAGCACGTCGTCGAACACCGACACCGGCAGGCCCGCGAGCGTCGCGACACGCTCGTGCAGCGACCGGGCGAAGTCGATCTCTCCGCGCATGGCGCGTTCCGTGATCGCGGCGACCCGCTCGAGCGCCCCGGCGCGGGCCGCGAGCATCTCGACGACCTCACCGGTGATGAGGGTCGAGTCGACGTCCATCACGACGAGGCGTCGGGTGTCGGCGGGCTCGGCGGGCTCGGCGGGGCGGGTGTCCACGCCCGGCAGGTTAGCGGCGTGCGGCGCGACGCCGTCGCGGCGTCCGCAGGGTGTGCGGACGCCGCGACGACGTCGGCGCCGGTGGTGCCTCAGTCGGTGATGATCGTGCCCTTGGGCACCACGGTGATGCCGCTGTCGGTGACCGTGAAGCCCCGCGCGCGGTCGTGGTCGTGGTCCAGCCCGACGCGCGCCCGCTCGGGCACGATGACGTTCTTGTCGAGGATCGCGCGGTGGATCTGCGCGTACCGCTCGACCTGCACGCCGTCCATGAGTACCGAGTCGGTGACCTGCGCCCACGAGTGCAGCCGGATGCCGGGGGACAGCACCGAGCCCGACACGGTCGCGCCCGACACGACGACGCCGGGGGAGACGATCGAGTCGGCCGCGTGCCCCAGGCGCCCCGCGCCCGCGTGCACGAACTTCGCGGGCGGCAGGCCCGTGTAGCCCGTGAACAGCGGCCACGCGTCGTTGTAGAGGTTGAACACCGGCTCGACCGAGATGAGGTCGTGGTTGGCGTCGAAGTACGAGTCGATCGTCCCGACGTCGCGCCAGTAGTCGCGGTCGCGGTCGGTGGATCCCGGCACGTCGTTGCGGATGAAGTCGTACACGCCGGCGGTGCCGCGCTCGACGAACCACGGCACGATGTCGCCGCCCATGTCGTGGCGCGAGTTCACGTCCTCGGCGTCGACCGTGACGGCCCGCACGAGCGCGTCGGCGTTCGCGACGTAGTTGCCCATCGACGCGAGGATCTCGGTCGGCGAGCCCGGCACCGGCGCCGGGTCCACCGGCTTCTCGCGGAAGCGCGCGATGCGTGAGGGGTCCGACGGGTCGGTCTCGATGACGCCGAACTGGTCGGCCATCTCGATGGGCTGGCGGATGCCCGCGACCGTGAGCTCGGCGCCCGACTCGATGTGCGCGTCGACCATCTGGGAGAAGTCCATGCGGTAGACGTGGTCGGCGCCGACCACGACCACGATGTCGGGGCGCTCGTCGTCGATGATGTTGAGGCACTGGTAGATCGCGTCGGCCGAGCCGAGGTACCAGTGCTTGCCGACGCGCTGCTGCGCGGGCACGGCAGCCACGTAGTTGCCGAGCAGCGACGACATGCGCCACGTCTTGGACACGTGCCGGTCGAGCGAGTGCGACTTGTACTGCGTGAGGACGATGACGTGCAGGTACCGCGAGTTGATGACGTTCGACAGGGCGAAGTCGACGAGGCGGTAGATGCCGCCGAAGGGGACCGCGGGCTTCGCGCGGTGCGCGGTGAGCGGCATGAGCCGCTTGCCCTCCCCTCCGGCGAGGACGATGGCGAGGACACGCGGCGCTGGCATGTGCTCAACCTAGGCCCGCGAGGCGTCCCGGGCGAGGTCACCGCGCCGCCGGGCGCTAGCGTGTCGCCTGGAGACCGGCGGTGCGCCGGTCACGACGGGAGGAAAAGGTGCGCGTCGACCTGCTGACCCGCGAGTACCCGCCGCACGTGTACGGGGGCGCGGGCGTCCACGTGGCGGGCCTGACCGCGGTGCTGCGCGAGCACGTCGACGTGCGCGTGCACTGCTTCGACGAGCCCGTGGCCGAGCCGGGCACGTACGGCTACGGCGTGCCGGGGGGCCTCGCGGGGGCCAACCCGGCGCTCGCGACGATGGGCGTCGACCTCGCGATCGTCGACGGCATCGGCCGCGTCGACGACGACGGCCCGGCGACCGACCTCGTCCACTCCCACACCTGGTACGCCAACCTCGCCGGGCACCTCGCGTCGCTGCTGCACGGCGTGCCGCACGTCCTGACCGCGCACAGCCTCGAGCCGCTGCGCCCGTGGAAGGCCGAGCAGCTCGGCGGCGGGTACGCGCTGTCGTCCTGGGTCGAGCGCACCGCCTACGAGTCGGCCGCGGCGATCATCGCCGTCAGCGGCGGCATGCGCGCCGACATCCTGCGCTCGTACCCGGCGGTCGACCCCGCGCGCGTGCACGTCGTGCACAACGGGATCGACCTCGACGGCTGGCGCCGCCCGACGGCGGACGACGACGTCGCGAACGCGCGCACCGTCGTGGAGCGCCTGGGCATCGACCCCGACCGGCCGGCGGTGGTGTTCGTGGGCCGCATCACGCGGCAGAAGGGACTGCCGTACCTGCTGCGCGCTGTCGAGGCGCTGCCGGCGGACGTGCAGGTCGTGCTGTGCGCCGGTGCGCCCGACACGCCCGAGATCCTCGCCGAGGTCACGGGCCTCGTCGAGGACCTGCGCACGCGCCGCACGGGCGTGGTGTGGATCGACGCGATGCTGCCGCGCGACGCGCTGGTCGCCGTGCTCGCGCACGGCACGGTCTTCGCGTGCCCGTCGGTGTACGAGCCGCTCGGCATCGTCAACCTCGAGGCCATGGCCGTGGGCCTGCCGGTCGTGGGCACCGCCACGGGCGGCATCCCCGAGGTCGTCGACGACGGTGTGACCGGCTGGCTCGTGCCGATCGAGCAGGTCCAGGACGGCACCGGCACGCCCGTCGACCCGGACCGGTTCGTCGCCGACCTCGGCGCGGCGTTGGTCGAGGCCGTGTCCGACCCGGAGCGTGCCGCGGCGTGGGGCGTGGCGGCGCGTCGCCGCGTCGAGGACCACTTCTCGTGGCACGCGATCGGCGAGCGGACGCTCGAGGTCTACCGCGGCGTGCTGGAGCGCTGAGGCGCGCGGACGGGCCGCCGCGGGCCGGGGCCGGTGTCAGCCGCGGCGCAGCTGCGTCGCGGCGGCCGCCATCGCGCGGCGCGCCACGCGGTCGACCTCGCGCAGCGCGGTGGACCGCTGGTCGGCCTGCCACAGGTTGACGGCACCGCCGTCGTCCTGCGTCGCGAGCGCGACGATCGCGCGCAGCCGCGCGGCGCTCGACAGCACGCGCACGCGCTGGCCCGCGACCCCGCCCGGCAGGCGGCCCGCGGGGAACGCGCCGTCGCGCACGAGCGCGATGTCGTCGGCCGCGTCGGGCCGCCACCGGTCGACGCCGAGCTGCACGAGCGCCTCGGTCGCGGTCAGCAGACCCTGCCGCAGGTCCCGCTCGGCGTCCTCGAGCGTGCCGACCTGTGCCCACACGGCGGTGCGCCAGTCCGGCACGGGGGAGGCCTGCCACGTCACGAGGTGGCCGGGCTCGAGGTCGGAGCCGAACCGCTCGACCTCCGGCACGAGCGCGAGCGAGCGCGCGCCGGCGCGCAGCAGCACGCACTCGCCGGCCTCGACGGCGGCGCCCGAGACCTCGGGCGGCGCCGCGACGGGCTCGCCGGGCACGGGCAGCAGGACCGCGACCTCGTCGACGGGGGAGCCCAGCCACGTCAGCCACGCGTCGAGCGCGAGGGTCTCGCCGTCCGACGTCACGGCGTGCGGCTCGTCGTCGTGCTGGACAGCGGCCAGCGCGCCGTCCCGGGAGCCGGGGGCCGTGAGCCACAGCGCGAGCAGGACGGAGCGGGGCAGGTCGAGCGAGGCAGCCACGGCACCACGGTAGGTCGTGCCGCGGCGTGCTCCGAACCGGCCCGACCCGGTCCGCCCCCGCCGGGCCCGCCGCGGGCCGGCTGCGGCGCTCCCCGCTCAGCCGATCGCGTGCACGGGGGCCGACAGCGGCACGCCCGACCCGTCGCGGCGCTCGTCGAGCGGCGGCAGGTCGACGGGCTGCCCGCCCGCACCGGTCGCGCGCGCGGGTGCGGGGCCGACGTGCGCGAGGATCAGCGCGTCCTCGCCCTTGAGGAACCGGTGCGAGCGGACGCCGCCCGTCGCGCGGCCCTTGCCGGGGTAGGCGGAGAACGGCGTCACCTTGGCGGCCCCGGCCTGCGTGCCGGGCAGCGCGCTCGACGTGCCCGAGACGGTCACGACCACCGCGTCGTCCTCGGGGCGCACGACGGCGAACTCGACGACGCGCGCCCCGGCCGCGAGGTTGATGCCGGCCATGCCGCCGGCCGCGCGGCCCTGCGGGCGCACCTGGGACGCGGGGAAGTGCAGCAGCGAGGAGTCCGAGGACACGAGCACGAGCTCGTCCTCGTCGCGCGCCAGGGCCGCCGCGACGACCTCGTCGCCGTCGCGCAGGCCGATCGCCTCCCACGTGTCGCGGTTGGCGGGCACGTCGCCCGGCGTGACGCGCTTGACGACGCCCTGCACGGTCGCGAGGGCCACCGGGGGCGCGTCGGCGCCGAGCGGCACGAGCGCGAGCACCCGCTCGCCGGTCTCGAGCGCGACCGCCTCGCCGACGGGCAGCCCGCCCGACAGCGACGGCGGACCGTCGGTCGGGGGCATGGTCGGCAGCTCCAGCACCGACAGCCGCACGACGCGGCCGCGGTTCGTCAGCGCGCCGACCTCGGCGCGCGCGGTCGTCGCGATCGCCGAGGCGACCACGTCGTGGCGGCTGCGGACCGTGCCGTCGCCGCGCACGGGTTCGACGTCCTCGGCGGTGCGCGCCACCAGGCCCGTCGCCGACAGCAGCGCCCAGCACGGCGTGTCGGGGATCTCCAGCGGCGCCGCGGCGGCCTTCGCGGACGTCGGCGCGCCCGCGGCGCCCGCGAGGCCCGTGCCGCCCGCGTGCTCGAGCAGCACCGTGCGGCGCGGCGTACCGTACGTCGCGGCGACCTCGGCCATCTCGTCCGAGACGACCGTGCGCAGCAGCGCGTCGTCGCCGAGGATCGCCTGCAGCCGGGCGATCTCCTCGACCAGCTCGTCGCGCTCGCGCTCGAGCTCGAGGCGGGAGAACCGCGTCAGGCGGCGCAGCCGCAGCTCGAGGATGTACTCGGCCTGCGGCTCGGACAGGTCGAACACCGAGCGCAGGCGCGTGCGCGCCGTCTCGGCGTCGTCCGAGGTGCGGATGACCTGGATGACCTCGTCGATGTCGAGGATCGCGATCAGCAGGCCCTCGACGAGGTGCAGCCGCTCCTGGCGCTTCGCCAGGCGGAACGACGTGCGGCGGCGGACGACGTCGATGCGGTGGTCGACCCACACGCGCAGCAGGTCGACCAGGCCGAGCGTGCGCGGCTGGCCGTCGACCAGCGCGACGTTGTTGATGGAGAACGAGTCCTCCAGCGGCGTGTACCGGTAGAGCTGCTCGAGGACGGCCTCGGGGTGGAACCCGGTCTTGACCTCGATGACCAGCCGCAGGCCGTGCTGCCGGTCCGTGAGGTCGACCGCGTCGGCGATCCCGGAGAGCTTCTTGTTCTGCACGCCCTCCTTGATCTTCTCGATGACCTTCTCGGGCCCGACCATGTACGGCAGCTCGGTGACGACGATGCCCTTGCGGCGCGGCGTGACGTTCTCGACGCGCGCGGTCGCCCGCGTGCGGAACGCGCCGCGGCCCGTGCGGTACGCGTCGCGCACGCCGTCGAGGCCGACGATCTTGCCGCCCGTCGGCAGGTCCGGCCCGGGCACGAACCGCAGCAGGTCCTCGAGCGTCGCGTCGGGGTGCAGCACGAGGTGCCGTGCGGCCGCGACGACCTCGACGAGGTTGTGCGGCGCCATGTTCGTCGCCATGCCGACCGCGATGCCCGACGTGCCGTTGACCAGCAGGTTCGGGATCGCCGCCGGCAGCACGCCCGGCTGCTGGAGCTTGTTGTCGTAGTTGGGCACGAAGTCGACGACGTCCTCGTCGAGCCCCTGCGTCATCGCGACCGCGGCCGGTGCCATGCGCGCCTCGGTGTAGCGCGAGGCCGCCGGGCCGTCGTCCAGCGAGCCGAAGTTGCCGTGGCCGTCGACCAGGGGCAGCCGCAGCGAGAACGGCTGCGCGAGCCGCACCATCGCGTCGTAGATCGCCGAGTCCCCGTGCGGGTGCAGCTTGCCCATGACCTCGCCGACCACGCGCGCCGACTTCACGTAGGGGCGCTCGGGCCGCAGGCCCATGTCGGCCATCTGGTAGACGATGCGCCGCTGCACGGGCTTGAGGCCGTCGCGCGCGTCGGGCAGCGCGCGCGAGTAGATGACCGAGTAGGCGTACTCGAGGAACGAGCCCTCCATCTCGGTCGCGACGTCGACGTCGACGATCTTCTCGACCAGGTCCTCGGGCGGCAGGTCGGGGGTCGCGGGACGACGCGCCATGGGCTGATGTGCTCCTCGGTGCTGCGGTGCGGGTGACGGCGGTGCGGGGACGGCGGTGCGGTGGCGGCTGACGGGGCGGCCGTCGGCACGGCGGACGCCCCCTGCGGTGCATTCTCCCCGTGCCGGGGGAGTCATCGGCGCAGCCGCGCCGCTAGCCTGGCGGACATGGCCGACGTCGACCCCGGGAACGGGCACCTGGGCCCGGCGGACGAGGGGGCCGCCGGAGCGGCACCCTACCCCGCGGGCTGGGAGGCGGACGTCGTCCTGACCGACGGCTCCACGACCCGCCTGCGTCCCCTGCGCCCGGACGACGCGGACGCGCTGCAGGCCTTCCACGTCGGGCAGTCCGAGCGCTCGACGTACCTGCGGTTCTTCGCACCGCTCGAGCGGCTCTCCGACCGCGACCTCGACCGGCTCGTGCGGGTCGACCACGTCGACCGCGTGGCCCTCGTCGCGGTCACGGGCGCACCCGGCACCGACGAGCCCGAGCGCATCATCGGCGTCGCGCGCTACGACGTGGTGGAGCCCGAGACCGCCGAGGTCGCGTTCAACATCGCCGACGCGCACCAGGGCAAGGGGCTGGCCTCAGTGCTGCTCGAGCACCTCGCCGCCGCGGCGCGCGAGCGCGGCGTGCGCCGGTTCGTCGCCGAGGTGCTGCCGCAGAACGGCCGCATGCTCTCGGTGTTCAGCGAGGCCGGCTACGAGGTCCGACGGCGGACCGAGGACGGCGTCGTGCAGGTCACGTTCGGCATCGACCCCACCGACCGCTCGCTGGCCGTCGCGGCCGACCGCGAGCACCGCGCGGAGGCGCGGTCGATGCGTGCGCTGCTCACGGCGCGCAGCGTCGTCGTGGTCGGTCCCGGGCCCGAGCCCGAGCGTCCGCTCGCGGCCCGGCAGGCCGAGCGCGTCGTCGAGGGACTCGTCGCCGCGGCCCGCGCCGGCACGATCACCGTGCACGCGGTGGGCGTCGGCCACGGCGAGGGGCTCGGGGACGACGGCGTGCACCGACACCACCGCGTCGACGACGTGCCCGGGCCCGTCGAGCTCGCGGTCGTCGCGCTGCCCGCCGCGCAGGTGCTCGACACCGCGCGCCGGCTCGGTGCGCTGGGCGTGCGCGGGCTCGTGCTGCTCTCGGGCGGGTTCGCCGAGGCCGGTCCCGAGGGGCTCGCGCGGCAGCGCCTGCTGCTGGGCGTCGCCCACGGAGCCGGGATGCGGCTCGTCGGGCCGTCGTCGTTCGGGCTGCTCGCGACGCACGACGGCACGACGCTCGACGCGTCGCTCGCCGCGACGCCGCCGCGGGTCGGGCGCATCGGGCTGTTCTGCCAGTCCGCACCGTTCGCGGTGACGCTGCTCGCGGCGGTCGAGCGCCGAGGCCTGGGCCTCGCGCAGCTCGTGTCCGCGGGCCACCGGGCCGACGTGTCGGGCAACGACGTCATGCAGTTCTGGGGCGAGGACGAGGGCACCGACGTCGTCGCGCTCTACCTCGAGTCCATCGGCAACCCGCGCAAGTTCACGCGCGTGGCACGCCGGCTCGCGTCGCACAAGCCGGTCGTGGTCGTCACCGCCGGGCGCACGGGACACGTCGCGCCGCCGGGGCACGCGGTGCGCCCCACCCGGGCGCCGCGTCGCACGTTCGAGGAGGTGCTGCGCCAGTCCGGCGTCGTGCGCGTCGAGAACGTCCACCAGATGCTCGACGTCGTGCAGCTGCTCGCGCACCAGCCGCTGCCGCGCGGCAGACGCGTCGCGGTCCTCGCGAGCTCGACCGGTGTCGCGGCGCTCGTCGCCGAGGCCGCCGCCGCCGCCGGGCTCGTCGTCACCGGGCGGGTCGAGCGCATCGCCGAGGACGCGCGCGCCGACGAGGTGCGCGACGCGGTCGAGCGGGTCTACGGGGACCCCGAGGTCGACGTCGTCGTGGCCGTGCGCGTCCCGACGCTCGGCGTGCCCGACCCCGTGCTGCCGCGCGAGGTCGCGCGCGCCGCCGCGCGCACCGGCCGCACGACGGTGGCGTGCATGTTCGACCTGCACGGCCTGACCGCCGAGCTCGCCGCGACCGACCCCGAGGGCCGCGTGCGCACCGTCCCCGCGTACGCGGCCCCCGAGGACGCGGTCCTCGCGCTCGGGCACGCCGCGCGCTACGCGGCCTGGCGGGCCGTCGACCGCGGCACGACGGTGCACCCCGGCGGCGTGGACCTGCGCGCGGCGCGCCGGCTCGTCGCACGCGCGCTCGCGGACTCCGGCGCCACCGACGGCGCACCCGTGCCGCTCGACGCCGCGCGGACCGCGGAGCTGCTCGCGACGGTCGGCGTGCACGTGTGGCCCTCGATCCGGGTGCACGACGCCGACGAGGCGGTCGCGGCCGCCCAGGGGCTCGGGTGGCCCGTCGCGGTCAAGACGACCGTCCCCGCGCTGCGTCACCGCGCCGACCTCGGGGGCGTGCGGCTCGACGTGGCCGACGAGGCCGAGCTCCGCGCCGACGTCGCCGGGATCCTCGCGCTCGCGGCCGACCACGACCCCGGCCCGGACGTGCCGCCCATCGAGGTGCAGGCGATGGCGCCGCACGGCGTGGCGTGCGTGGTGCGGTCGGCCGAGGACCCGCTGTTCGGCCCGCTGCTCAGCCTCGGCGTCGCGGGCGACGCGGCGGACCTGCTCGGCGACGTCGCGTACGCGGTGCCGCCCCTGACGGACGTCGACGTCGCGGAGCTGGTCCGCACGCCCCGGGCCGCGCCCCGGCTGTTCGGCTACCGCGGCCTGCCGGCGCTCGACGTCGCCGCGCTCGAGGACGTCGTCGCGCGCGTGTCGGTGCTGGCCGACGCGCTGCCCGACCTGCGCTCGCTCGAGCTCAACCCGGTCGTCGTCTCGCCGACCGGCGCCGCGGTGCTCGGCGCGCACGCCACGGTCGCCCCCGCGGACCGCGCGGACGCCGCCCGCCGGCTCGCACGGGCCTGAGGTGGGTGCGCGCGACGGCGGTCGTCCCGCGCGCCTGCGCGCGCGTTCCCGCCACCGTGCGCGGGGGTGGGAGGATGGTCGGGTGCCCGCTCTCTCCACCACGTTGCGTCACGACCTGGACCGCGCCGGCTACTACCCGGAGCTGGTCGCCGAGGTCCTCGAGCTCGCGCTCGCGGACGAGGGCGTCGTGGCCCACCTGGTCCACCCCGAGACCACGTTCGACGGCGCCGAGGTGCGCCGCCACGTCACCGTCCTCGCGCTGACCCCGACCCGGCTCGTCGTCGCGCACGTGGACGACCACCCGGCGGACTCCGAGCACCCGTCGTCCAGCGCGCAGGCCACCACCGAGGCCGTGCCGCTCGGCGAGCTGCGCTCGGTGGCGTTCACGCACGTCGTGCCGAACCCGCAGGAGCACCGCGCGGGCGACGGCGCGGCCGAGCTGACGCTCGCGATCGGGTGGGGCGCGGTGTCGCGCGTCGACCTCGAGCCCGCGACGTGCGGCGACCCGCAGTGCGACGCCGACCACGGCATGTCCGGCTCGATCACGCCCGACGACGTCGTGGTGCGGGTGAGCGTCGCCGCCGAGGGCCGCGACGCCGTGCTCGCCGCGATGGCCTTCGGGCGGACGCTCTCGGCGGCGTCGACGCGCCGGTGAGCGCCGCGACCGGCCCCGCGCTGCCGGCGCCCGACGACCTGCTCGACCCGGTCCCGCCCGGCGGCACGGACCGGTCGCTGACGCACGTCCTGCCGGCGCTCGCCGACGCGCTCGGCGTCGACGTGCCGGACGGTGCGGCGGCCCGCGCGCTGCTCGGCCTGCCGGACGCCCGGCGCGTGTGCGTCGTGCTCGTCGACGGTCTGGGGCACCTCAACCTCGCCGAGCGCGGCGGCCACGCGCCGTTCCTGCGCTCGCTGCTCGCGGGGTCCGCGCCGCTGGTCACGACGTTCCCGTCGACCACCGCGACGGCCGTCGCGGCCTTCGGCACGGGTCGCGGGCCGGGAACCACGGCGATGCTCGGCTACACCGTGCGGGTCCCGTCGACCGGCCGGCTCGGCAACCTCGTGTCGTGGACGGACATGCCGCCGGCCGGGCAGTGGCAGCCCCACCCGACGGTCCTCGAGCGGCTCGCGGCCGCGGGCGTGGCCGTCACGAGCGTCGGGCCCGCGCGGTTCCAGGGCTCGGGGCTGACGGGCGCCGCGCTGCGCGGAGCCACGTACGCGCCCGCCGAGTCGCTCACGCAGCGGGTCGACGGCGTGCTGCGCGCGCTGCGCGAGCCCGGCCTGGCGTACCTGTACTGGCACGACGTCGACAAGACCGGTCACCACCACGGGTGGGGGTCCTGGCAGTGGGGCGAGGCGCTGACCGAGCTCGACGGCGAGCTGGCCCGCCTCGCGCGGTCGCTGCCGCGCGACACGCTGCTCGTCGTCACCGCCGACCACGGCATGGTCGACGTCGACCCCGCGCGGCGCCGCGACGTCGCGACCGACCCCGTGCTCGGTGCCCAGGTCGCCGTGACGGGCGGCGAGCCGCGCGCGCTGCACCTGCACGTGACGCCCGGTGCGGACCCCGCCGAGGTGGCGCTGCGGTGGCGCGACGCCCTGGGCGACGACGCCGTGGTGCGCACGCGCGACGAGGCGGTCGCGGCCGGCTGGTTCGGACCCGTCGAGCCGCGCGTGCTGCCCGTGGTGGGCGACGTGGTCGTCGCGATGCGGGGCGCCGCGACCGTCGTGGACTCGCGCACCCAGACCGCGGCGTCGATCGCGCTGCCGGGCGTGCACGGCTCGATGACCGCACGCGAGATGCTCGTGCCGCTGCTGGTGCACCGGTGACCCGGGGGAGACGCTGATGGCCGAGCTGGTGTTCTTCTCGGGGACGATGGACTGCGGCAAGTCGACGCTCGCGCTGCAGATGCACCACAACCACGCCGCGCGCGGCCGCGACGGCGTGCTGTTCACGCGGCACGACCGCGCGGGCAGCGCCGTCATCTCCTCGCGGCTGGGCCTGCAGCAGCGCGCCGACGAGGTCGACGACACCACGGACTTCTGGGCCGAGGTCGTCACACGACGCACGCGCGGCCGCGCGGTCGACTACCTCGTGGCCGACGAGGCGCAGTTCTACACCGCCGAGCAGGTCGAGCAGCTGGCCCGGGTCGTCGACGAGCTCGCGGTCGACGCCTACGCGTTCGGCATCACGACCGACTTCCGTGCGCGGCTGTTCCCCGGGTCGGCGCGGCTCGTGGAGCTCGCGGACCGCGTCGAGGTGCTGCAGGTGCGCGCGCTGTGCTGGTGCGGCGCCCGCGCGACGCACAACGCACGCACGGTCGACGGGGTCATGGTCGTCGAGGGCGACCAGGTGGTCGTCGGCGACGTCGCCGCCGGCGTCGACGAGGTCGCGTACGAGGTGCTGTGCCGCCGTCACCACGTGCGGCGGATGACGGCGCGCGTCGCCCGCGCGACCGTGCCGACGGGGCAGACGCTGTTCGAGGACGACGAGGGCTGACCCCGCGTCCGGTCGTCAGCCCGGCGTCGTCCGCCCGCCGGCGTCACCGCGCCGGCGTCACTCCGGCTTGGCGCCGAAGACGATCTCGTCCCAGCTCGGCACCTTCGCGCGGGTGCGTCGGGACCGCCGCTCGGGGGCCGCGGGGCGCTCGTCGGCACCCGTGTCCTGCGGCGTCGCGTCCGGCACGGCCGCCGTGACCGGCGCCGGGGTGCGCTCGCCGCGGGGCGGCGTCAGGACCACGGCCTCGCGCGCGGGGTCGGCGTCCACGGGGTGGGCGCCCGGCACGTCGCGCTCGTGCGCCGTGGGCTCGTCCGCGACGTCGCCGGGCCCGCCGGGGGAGAAGTCGAACGCGTGCTGCGGCCCGAACCCCTCGAACTCCTCGTCGTCGCCGTCGAGCTCGAGCGGCTGCCGCACGCCGCGGCGCTGGCGCAGCTCGTCGAGCAGCACGTGGGTGGGCTCGGGCTCGGGGGCGGCCTGCTCGTTCATCGTGTCGAGGTCGAAGACGACGTCGCGCACGGCCGCGAGGTGGCGCCGCGCCGCGGGCTCGTCGATCTCGGTCTCCGACAGCCAGCGCGCCTCGTCCTCGTCGGCGACGACCGTGCGCCGCACCGCGTCGAACGACCAGCGGGCCTCGCGCGGCTCCTCCGAGACGACGAACCGCGCGACGACGGTCCACGGGCCCGTGCCCTCGCGAGCGGCGTCCCACGACAACGACGCGACGTCGACGCCGCGGGCCGCGAGCCGGTCGGTCACGAGCTCGCCCAGCAGCGGCGCGCCCGAGTCCCGGCCGACGCGCGTCGCACGGGCCTGCTCGGCGACGTACTCGCGCTCGGCGAGCACCGGGCCCTCGTAGCGGCGCACCGCCTCGACGGGCACGCCCGCCGCGTCGGCGACCTCCTGCGCGGTGGCCCCGGCGCGGATGCGCGACTGGATCTCGCGCGGGCTCAGCGACCCCGCCTGCTCGGCGCGCAGCTGCTCGAGCTGCGGCCGGTCGCGGCGCACCGCCGCGCGCAGCAGGTCGTCGATGCGCACGCGGAAGCGCTGCCCGTCGGCCGCGACCAGGACGAGGTGCTCCCCGTCCTCGTGGAGTCCGACCAGCTCCAGCTCACCCATACGACCTCCCCGGCTGTCCACGCAGGAGCCTGCCACCGATCTGCCCGGAACGCGTGCACCCCGCCCCGGTGCGCCGTGAGGTCGTCGTCACGTGCGGGAGGATGGCGTCGTGCTGCCCGAGCTGCCGGTCGAACCGGTCCTGGAGGTCGTCGGCGTCTTCGTGGCCGCCATGTCGGGCGCGCTCGCCGCCGTCCGCAAGCAGTTCGACGTCTTCGGGGTCGTCGTGCTGGCGTGGGCGACGGGGCTGGGCGGCGGCGTCCTGCGCGACCTGCTCATCGGGGCGGTGCCGCCCGTGGGCATCAGCGACGTGCGCCTCATGGCCGCCGCGCTCGCGGGTGGCCTGGTCATGTACTTCGGGCACCCGCGCCTCGAGCGCGCGCGGCGCGTCATCGTCGTCATGGACGCGGGCGCGCTCGCGCTCTTCGCGGTGGTCGGCACGGTCAAGGGGCTCGAGCACGGCACGACGGCGCTGGCCGCGGTCGTCGTCGGCGTGCTGACCGGGGTCGGCGGCGGGATCCTGCGCGACCTGCTGACCGGTGAGGTGCCCGTCGTGCTGCACCACCGCCAGCTGTACGCCGTGCCCGCGCTGCTCGGTGCGTGCGCGACCGTCGCGCTGTGGAAGGTCGGCTGGGCCGGCGCGGTCGGCCTGTCTGCCGTCGCCGTCGGCGTGTTCGCGCTGCGCGTCCTCGCGCTGAGGTTCCACCTCAACGCCCCGGGCCCGTGGCGTGCGGCGGGCTCCGGCCGCTAGGCCCGCCCCTCGCGCGGCAGCGCTGCGGGACAATGGTCGGGTGAGCGCCTCGACCGACCCGTCCGTGACCGAGCTCGTCGCCGTCGCCGAGGAGGTCGCGCGCGCCGCGGGCCGGCTCGTGCACGACGGGCGGCCCGAGACGGTCGGCGTCGCCGCGACCAAGTCGAGCGCGGTCGACGTCGTCACCGCGATGGACCTCGCGAGCGAGGAGCTCGTGCGGCGCGAGCTCGCGCGGCTGCGCCCGCACGACGCGGTGCTCGGCGAGGAGGGCGGCAGCACGGGCGGGACGTCGGGCGTGACGTGGGTCGTCGACCCGATCGACGGCACCGTCAACTACCTCTACGGGCTGCCGGCGTACGCGGTGAGCGTCGCCGCGGTCGTCGGGGAGCCGGATCCCGCGGCGTGGACGGTGCTCGCCGGGTGCGTGCACGCGCCGGCGTCGGGCGAGACGTGGACCGCGGCCCGCGGGCACGGCGCGTGGCTCGACGGCCGCCCCCTGCGCGTCGCCGCGGCGCCGCCGCTCGACCGCTGCCTGGTCGGCACGGGCTTCGGCTACGTCGCCGAGCGTCGGCGGGCCCAGGCGCGCGTGCTCGCGTCGCTCCTGCCGCAGGTGCGCGACGTGCGGCGCATCGGGGCCGCCGCGATCGACCTGTGCCAGGTCGCGACCGGGCGCCTCGACCTGTACTACGAGCGTGGCCTGCAGCCGTGGGACCTCGCCGCGGCGTCGCTGGTCGTGCAGGAGGCCGGCGGGGTCGTGCGCGGGCTGCGCGGCCGCCCGGCCGGTGGTGCCATGACCGTCGCCGGTGCCGCCGAGCGCGTCGCCGAGCTCGGCGTGCTGCTCGAGGAGCTCGACGCCGACGCCCCCGACGCGCCGTCCGGCGCGGACCTCGAGGCCGGGTGAGATCGGGCCGCTACGGTGCGGTCCACGACGCCGTGGCCTGCGACGACGAGGGCGGTTCCGTACGGGTTCGCCGGGTTCGACCACATGGGCGGATGTCCGTGTTCGCATCCGGGCCCGCGGTGGGGCACAATCCGTCCGCGCGGGGGGAACAAATCACGGCCGCGGCGCATTGACCCCGCGTACCACGACACTGCTGCAGAAGACGGAGTGTGACGCTCACACATGGCAACCGACTACGACGCCCCGCGCAAGACCGAGGAGGACCTGAGCGAGGACTCGCTCCAGGAGCTCCAGGCCCGGCGCTCCGACAAGAACTCGGGCGTGGTGGACGAGGACGAGACGGAGGCGGCCGAGGGGTTCGAGCTCCCCGGCGCCGACCTGTCCGGCGAGGAGCTCTCCGTCCGCGTCCTGCCCCGACAGGCCGACGAGTTCACGTGCTCGTCGTGCTTCCTGGTGCACCACCGCAGCCAGCTCGCCTACGAGCGCAACGGTCAGCCCGTGTGCTCGGAGTGCGCGGCCTGACGCCGCCCTGACGACACCGACGGCCGGTCACCCCACGGGGGTGGCCGGCCGTCGCCGTTCACGACGTCGCCGGCGTACCGCCGAGCGCCGCCACGAGCGCGTCGGGCCGTCGGGTCGAGACGATCCAGTAGGGCGTCGGGTCCTGCGGGTCGCGCACCTCGACCCGGACCGCCGTGCCGATGAAGGCGCGCAGGCACGCGTGCGCGCGTGCGTCGAGCGCCGGGCCGAGCTCGGTGCGCAGCGCCGCCCGGTCGAGCGCGCGCGGCTCGGCCAGCAGCGCGACGGGGATGCGGGCGGCCCCGGCGTGCAGCGTGCCGTCGACGACCTCGACGCGCGGCGCCGTGAGCACGGCGCCCGCGAGCCCGAGCAGCAGCGCCACGACCCCGACGCCGAGCGCGAGACGCCCGTCCACCGGGACGAAAGCGACGCCCAGGACGACGGCGAACGCGACGACCCCGCCCCAGCCCACCGGACCGAGCCACAGGCGCTCGCGGAAGCCGGGGCCGGTGGGCGCCGTCGTGGTGCGCGGCGACGGGGCGTGCGGGACGGCGGTCGTGGCCGGGTCGGGCGTCGTCGAGGGCATGCTCACAGGATGTCATCGTCGCCGCGCCCGCGGCGCCCGCGGTGCGTGCGGGGCCGGGTGCTGCGTCGGCCCCGGGCGCGCGTGACCGATGCCCGTCCGCGCGCGGTAAGGTCGGCCCCCGTGACCGCGACCCACCGCGCCGACGCCGTCCAGGTGCTCCTGCAGCTGCTGGACCCCGAGCTCCCCGCCCCCGCCTACGCGCACCCCGGTGACGCGGGCGCCGACCTCGTGAGCCGCATCGACGTGACCCTCGCCCCGGGCGAGCGCTCGACGGTGCCGACGGGTGTCGCGATCGCGCTGCCGGAGGGGTACGCGGCGTTCGTGCACCCGCGGTCCGGGCTCGCGGCCCGGCACGGTCTGACCGTCGTCAACGCCCCGGGCACGGTCGACGCCGGCTACCGCGGCGAGATCGCCGTGACGCTGCTGAACACCGACCGCGAGCACGCGCTCGAGCTGCGACGCGGCGACCGGATCGCGCAGCTGGTGGTCCAGCGCGTCGAGCAAGCGCGCTTCGTCGAGGTCGGCGAGCTTCCCGGCTCGGTGCGCGGTGCCGGCGGGTTCGGCTCGAGCGGCGGCTGGGCCGGAGCGGGAGCCGGGGCCGGGGCGGGCGCAGGCGCCGGCACCTGACGTGTCGCCGGGCCACCGGCCCGGGATCGGAACTACTGTCGACGTCGCGGTCGTTGTGACGTCGAAGGACTGCAGGACGAGGGCGCTCGGCGCCGGTCGGAGGAAGCGAACGTGGGTCTGTTCCGTCGTGGCCCCAAGGAGGACGCCGCGGTCGACACCGCCGCCGACGTCCCGCAGGACGACACGGTCGACGAGGTCGACGACGCTGCCACCGGGCCCGCGGGGACGCGCGGCCCGTGGGACGTCGACACCTCGCACCCCGACCTGCCCCGCGTCGACCTCGGAGCGATCCGGCTGCCGCAGGTCGACGGCATGGAGATCCGGCTCGAGGTCGACAAGGCCACCAACGTCGTGTCGGCCGTCGCGGTGCTGCTCGACGGGTCGTCGCTGCAGCTGCAGGCGTTCGCGGCGCCGCGCACCGACGGCATCTGGGACGAGATCCGCGAGGAGATCGCCGCGTCGATCACGCAGCAGGGCGGGACGGTCGACGACCTGCCCGGACCCTACGGGCGTGAGCTGCTCGCGCGGCTGCCCGTCCGCACGCCGGAGGGGCGCACGGGCCACCGACCCGCGCGCTTCATCGGGACCGACGGGCCGCGCTGGTTCCTGCGCGGCGTGCTGACCGGACGGGCCGCGGTCGAGCCCGACGCGGCCGGGCGTCTCGAGGAGCTCTTCGGTCAGGTCGTCGTGGTGCGCGGCACCGACGCGCGTCCGCCGCGCGACCTGCTGCCGCTGCAGCTGCCCGGTGGTGCGACGCCGCCGCCCGCGCCCGACGCGCCCCGCTTCGCCCCGCCCGAGCGCGGGCCCGAGATCACGGAGATCGGATGACGCTGCGCGAGCGGGTGCACAAGGTCCTCGCCTCGCAGGCCGAGATCGAGGCCGACGAGGAGCGTGCGGACGCGGTGAGCGTGCCCGGGTGCTGCCCGGTCGACGCGCTGCCGCACCGCGCGCGCGCCTCGGTGTCCGGCGTGCTGCGCTCGGTGACGCTGCGGCCCCGCGAGGGCGTGCCGGCGCTCGAGGCGCAGCTGTACGACGGGTCGGGCACGCTCGACCTCGTCTGGCTCGGCCGGCGCAGCATCGCCGGCATCGAGCCGGGGCGACGCCTCAAGGTCGACGGCATGGTGTGCCTGGTCGACGGGCGCCGCACGATCTTCAACCCGCGCTACGAGCTGCGCGCCCGACCGGGGGAGTGACCCGATGACCGCACCGCGCGACGACGCCCGCGACGACGAGCCGGTCGTCCTCGACGCGGTCGACGACGTCGTCCCGCCCGACGAGGGCGGCGCGCGCGGGCTGCGGGCCATCACGGCCGACGAGTTCTCGGCGGTCGACGCGCTCGGCGGCGTGCGCGGCATGGTCGAGGCCGTGGCGCCCGGCCTGCTGTTCGTCGTCGTGTACATCGCGTCCGGGCAGCAGCTGCAGCCCGCGCTGATCTCGGCGGCGGCCACGGCCGCGATCGCGGTCGTCGCGCGCCTCGTGCAGCGCACGCCCGTGACGCAGGCGTTCTCGGGCGTCCTCGGCGTCGGCGTCGGCGTGCTGTGGGCCTGGAACACGGGCGACGCGGGCGACTACTTCGCCTACGGGCTCATCGTCAACGCCGCGTCCCTCGTGGGCACGCTCGTGACGATCCTCGTCGGGTGGCCGCTCGTGGGGCTCGTCGTCGGGATGCTCAGCAACCGCGGGCCGCTCGCGGGCGGGTCGTGGGCGGGAGCCGTCGAGTGGCGTGCCGACCGCGCGTTGCGCCGCCGGTACGCGCTCGCGACGTGGCCGTGGGTCGCGATGTTCGGGCTGCGGCTGCTCGTGCAGCTCCCGCTGTTCCTGGCGGACCAGGTCGTGTGGCTGGGCACCGCGAAGCTCGCGATGGGCCTGCCGCTGACGGCCCTGACGCTGTGGCTCAGCTGGATGCTGGTCCGCGGGTCAGGAGCTCCTCGAGAGCCTGCTCGTCCGCCTCGTGCCCCGTGACGAACAACAGCTCGTCGCGGCCCTCCAGGGTGTCGTCGGGGCTCGGCGCGATCGGCCGCGCGTCGCGCACGATGCACGCCAGCACGGTGTCCGCGGGCCACGCGACCTGACCGACGCGCACGCCGGCGAGCGGCGAGCCCTCGGGCAGCGTCAGCTCGAGGATGTCCGCCTTCGACTGGTGGAACGTGAAGATCCGCACGAGGTCGCCCACCGCGACGGCCTCCTCGACCATCGCGGTCATGATGCGCGGCGTCGACACCGCGACGTCGACGCCCCACGCGTCGTCGAACATCCACTCGTTCTTCGGGTTGTTCACGCGCGCGACCGTCCGGGGCACGCCGAACTCGGTCTTGGCGAGCAGCGACACGACGAGGTTCGCCTTGTCGTCGCCGGTCGCGGCGACCATCACGTCGCACTCGTGCGCGCGGACCTCGCGCAGCGTCGGCAGCTCGCACGCGTCGGCCAGCAGCCAGTCGGCCTCGGCGACCTGGGCGACGCGCATCGCCGACGGCTGCCGGTCGATGAGCGTGACCTCGTGGTCGTGCGCGAGCAGCTCGCGCGCGATGGACCGGCCGACGGACCCGGCGCCGGCGATGACGACCCTCATGACTCCACCTTCGGGGGCGAGGTGAGCACGCGCTCGACCGCCGGTGCGTCGTCGACGCGCAGCAGCAGGTGCACGGTGTCGCTCTCCTGCAGGACGGACCCGGCGGTCGGCAGCACGCCGTCGCCGTAACGCGTGACGTACGCGACGCGCGCGCCGCTGGCCTCCTCCAGGGCGCGCAGCGGGCGCCCGACCCAGCCGGCGTGCACGTCGACCTGCGCGAGCTGGATCTGCCCCGAGGCGTCGCGGTACTCGTCGGTCGTGCCCATGGGAAGCATGCGCCGCAGCACCTGGTCGGAGGTCCACCGCACGGTCGCGACCGTGGGGATGCCCAGCCGCTGGTAGATCTCGGCGCGGTGCGGGTCGTAGATGCGGGCCACGACGTTCTCCACGCCGAACGTCTCGCGCACCACGCGGGCCGCGAGGATGTTCGAGTTGTCGCCGTCGGAGACGGCCGCGAACGCGTACGTGTCCTCGATGCCGGCCGTGCGCAGGGTGTCGCGGTCGAAGCCGAGGCCCGTGACCTTGTTGCCCTGGAAGTCCGCGTCGAGCCGGCGGAAGGCGTCGGGGTTCTGGTCGATCACCGCGACCGAGTGGCCGCGGGCCTCCAGCGACTGCGCGAGGGTGGCCCCCACGCGCCCGCATCCCATGATGACGAAGTGCACAGCCGGTCACGCTATACCCCTGGGGGCCGCTCGCGCGCACGTCGTGCCAGGTCCCACGCGGGGCCTGTGAGGCAGGGGCGTCGCGGGCATACGATCGCTGCTCGTGTCGGACCTCGCAGACGCCGCCAAACGGCTCGTGCTCGGCCGACCGGTCCGCAGCGACCGGTTGGGCCACACCCTCCTGCCCAAGCGCATCGCGCTGCCCGTCTTCGCGTCCGACGCGCTCTCGTCCGTGGCGTACGCGCCCGACGAGATCCTGCTGACGCTCTCGCTCGCCGGGCTCACGGCGCTGACCATCTCGCCGTGGGTCGGCGTCGCGGTCGCGCTCGTGCTGCTCACGGTCGTCGCGTCGTACCGGCAGAACGTGCACGCCTACCCGTCGGGCGGCGGCGACTACGAGGTCGCGTCGGTCAACCTCGGACCGCGCGCGGGCGTCACGGTCGCGAGCGCGCTGCTCGTCGACTACGTGCTGACCGTCGCGGTGTCGATCTCCTCGGGCGCGCAGTACGCGGCGACGGCGATCCCGGCGCTGCGCGGCCACGAGACGACGTTCGCGATCGGGCTGGTCGTGGCGCTGACCCTGGTGAACCTGCGCGGCGTCAAGGAGTCCGGCTCCGCGTTCGCGATCCCGGTGTACCTGTTCATGGCGGCCATGGGCTCGATCGCCGTCGTGGGCGCCGTGCGCTACTTCACGGGCACGCTGCCCGCGGCCGAGAGCGCGGCGTTCGGCGTCGCGTCGGAACCGGGGTTCGACCAGGGCCTCATGGGCCTCGCGGGCGGCTTCCTCGTGCTGCGCGCGTTCGCCTCGGGGTGCGCCGCGCTCACGGGCGTCGAGGCCATCAGCAACGGCGTGCCGGCCTTCAAGAAGCCCAAGTCCCGCAACGCGGCGACGACGCTGCTGCTGCTCGGGTCGATCTCGATCACGATGATCCTGGCCATCCTGCTGCTCGCGCAGGCGACGGGGGTGAAGTTCGTCGACGACCCCGCGACGCAGCTGCTGCGCGACGGCGTGCCCGTCGGCGACGGCTACGAGCAGCACCCCGTCATCAGCCAGCTCGCGGCGTCGGTGTTCTCGGGCGTCGACGTGCTGTTCGTCGTCGTGTCGGTGGTGACGGGGCTGATCCTCGTGCTCGCCGCGAACACGGCCTTCAACGGGTTCCCCGTGCTGGGCTCGATCCTCGCCAAGGACGGCTACCTGCCGCGCCAGCTGCACACGCGCGGCGACCGGCTCGCCTTCTCCAACGGGATCCTCACGCTCGCCGCGGCCGCGATCGCGCTCATCTGGGCGTTCGACGCGCAGGTGACGCGCCTCATCCAGCTGTACATCGTCGGCGTGTTCGTGTCGTTCACGCTGTCGCAGCTCGGCATGGTCCGGCACTGGTCCCGCGAGCTGCGGACCGAGCCCGAACCCCGTGCGCGGGGACGCATGCGGCGTTCGCGCGTCATCAACACCATCGGCCTGGGCATGACGGGCACCGTGCTGGTGATCGTGCTGCTCACCAAGTTCACGCACGGCGCGTGGATCGCGATCCTCGCGATGGCGCTCGTCTTCGTCGCGATGCAGGGCGTGCACGAGCACTACCGCCGGGTGCGCGCCGAGCTCGCGCTCGCGGACGACGAGCAGGGGGCGCGCGCGCTGCCGAGCCGCGTGCACGCCGTCGTGCTGGTCTCGCACCTGCACCGACCCACGATGCGTGCGCTCGCGTACGCGCGCGCGTCGCGGCCGAGCGTCCTCGAGGCCGTCACGGTCGGCGTCGACGCGGACGACGTGGCGGCGCTGCGCGCGCAGTGGGAGGCGGCGGACCTGCCGGTGCCGCTGCGCGTCCTGGACTCACCGTTCCGCGAGATCACGCGCCCCGTGCTGACGTACGTCCGCTCGATCCGCCGCGAGAGCCCGCGCGACCTCGTCGTGGTCTACATCCCCGAGTACGTCGTGGGGCACTGGTGGGAGCAGCTGCTGCACAACCAGAGCGCGCTGCGTCTCAAGAGCCGCCTGCTGTTCACGCCGGGTGTCGTCGTGGCCTCGGTGCCGTGGCAGCTCGCCTCCACCGAGGGGCAGACGGGGCTGGAGGACCCCGTCCGGGGTACCGTTCCGCGTGGCTACTGAGAACCTGCGCACCGGCTCGACCGTCGACCTCGAGATCGGGCCCGTCGCGCACGGCGGGCACTGCGTCGCCCGGCACGAGGGACGCGTCGTGTTCGTGCGGCACACCCTGCCGGGCGAGCGGGTCCGTGCCCGTCTGACGGATGCCGCGCCCGACGCGAAGTTCTGGCGTGCCGACGCGGTCGAGGTGCTCGACGCGTCGCCCGACCGCGTGCCCTCGGCGTGGCCCGCCGCCGGCCCGGGCGGCGTCGGCGGGGGAGAGCTCGCGCACGTCGCGCTGCCCGCGCAGCGGGCGTGGAAGGAGGCGGTGCTCGCCGAGCAGCTGAGGCGCCTCGCGCGCGTCGACCTGACGCCCGCGGTGGCCGGCGTGCCCGGTGACGACGAGCGCGGCGGCCTGGGCTGGCGCACGCGCATCGACCTGCACGTCGACGCCGAGGGGCGTCCCGGCATGCGGGGCCACCGCTCGCACACCGTGCTTCCGCTGGAGGGCATGCCCCTCGCGAGCGAGCACGTCGCCGCGCTGGGCCTGTTCGACCGGCGCTGGCCGGCGGGCTCGCGCATCGAGGCCGTGGCTCCGGCCGACGGCGGCACGCCCCTGGTGCTGCTCGACGGTGCGCCGTTCGACCTGCACTCGAACCGTCGGGACCCGCGCCCCAACGCGCGCGCCGCGGTGCGCGAGCGCGTCGAGGTCGGGGGAGCGACGTACGAGTACCGGGTCGCGGCCGCCGGGTTCTGGCAGGTGCACCGCGGCGCACCGGCCCTGCTGACGTCGCGCGTGCTGGAGGCGGTCGGCGACGTCGCGGGGGCGACGGTGCTCGACCTGTACGCGGGTGCCGGCCTGTTCTCGTCCCCGCTGGCCGACGCCGTCGGCACCGACGGCCGCCTCGTCGCGGTCGAGGGTGACGAGCGCGCGGTGCGCGACGCCCGGCGCAACGCCCACGACCGTCCGCAGGTCGAGCTGCACGCGGGGGACGTCGCGGACGTCCTGACGGGCCGCCGCGGCGCGGTGCCGCCGGCGGCGGCCGCGGACGTCGTGGTGCTCGACCCGCCCCGGACGGGTGCCGGCCGCCGCGTCGTCGAGGCCGTCGCTGCGCTGCGGCCCGAGCGCATCGTCTACGTGGCGTGCGACCCGGCGGCCCTCGCCCGCGACGTCGCGCTGCTGGCCGAGCGCGGGTGGACGGGGCTGGAGGTGACGGGTCACGACCTGTTCCCGATGACGCACCACCTCGAGGCGGTCGCGGTCCTCACGCGCTGACGCGCCGCCGTCAGGTGGCGCGACGCCGGCCGAGCGCGGCACCGGCACGCCCGAGCGGGCGGGCCTCAGCCGACCTGACGCCCGTGCGCGCTCTCGTCGTGGTCCGCGGCGTCGGCCCGTGCGTCGCCGGGTGCGGGTCGGTCGGGCCCGACCCAGGCGCAGCCGTGGCAGACCGCCCAGTGCACGACGGGCTCGTCCTCGTCGTCGTACTCGAGCTGGGCGCCGGCGGGTCGGGTCATGCGGGGCCTCCTGCGGGGGTGTCGGGCGTGGTCGGGTCGTCGGGACCGTCGTGGGCGGGTCGCGGTTCGAACAGGTCGGAGCACGGTGTGTCGAGGCGGTCGGCGATCGCCCGCGCGAGCTGCGGCGACACCGTGCGGAGGCGTCCGCTCTCCAGCTGCCACACGGTCGCCTGCGAGCGACGTACCAGGAACGCGAGCTCGCGCTGGGTGAGCCGCCGTCGCACGCGCCGCTCGCGCAGCAGCGACGGGTCCTTCACGCGCATCGACTCTCCCCCTGTCGTCGAGCGGCCCATCATCGCGGCACCCGGCGCGCACTGACAAGTGGTGTGTGCACCAGAGGTGCGCGGAGCGCATCGCTGACGTCGCCGCTTGTCGGGGGATCGCCACGGATCTCCGATCCCATCTGCGACGATGTGCGGGTCGCTTGTCACGCCTGGTGGCGCGGCGAAGGAGGTGGCTCGCCCGTGGAGGGTCCGACGACGCTCGCCGACCTCGTCGCGCTCGCGCGCGAGCGGCGGCCGGGGGAGTCGCTGCGCTCGCTCGCTCGCGCGGCGCAGGAGGCCGGCTTCGCGGTCGTGCACACGACGATCGCGGCGATCGCGTCCGGCAGGTACGACTCCGTGCCCTCGGCCGAGACCGTGCGCGCGCTCGCGTGGCTCGCGGGCGTGGACGAGGAGCGGGCGATGGCGTCCGCGGCGCTGCCCGTCCCGCGCGAGCCCCTCGCCGACGCGCTGCCTGCCGGGGTCGACGCGCTGGGCCCGCGCTCGCGGCGCGCCGTCGTCGACGTCGCGCGGGCGCTCGTGCGCGCCGAGGGCGCCGCGGGAGGTGGCCGGTTGTCCGAGGCCGTCCGTGACGAGGTCGCGCGACGCCACGCCGCGCGCGAGCTGCCCGCCCGGTTCCTCGTGCTGCCCGTGGCCGACGCGGTCGAGGCCGTGCTGCGCGCGGCGCCCGAGCACGTCGCGGGCCTCGTGGACGCGGCCCTCCTCGACGCGACGTGGGACGAGGTCGCCCGGACGTGGGCGGCGCGACCGGGGGAGCCGGACCTGCCGACGCCCCCGGACGTCGACTGAGCACCCGCGGGACCGTCCCGTGCCGTCCGCCCCTGGGTCGTGGCGCGACGAGGGGTGCGGTGACCTGTGGAGGGTCGGCGCGCGCCGTCCGGCGTGCGGGCTAGCGTCGCGCCGTGGAGGAGCATCCCTGGCGGCGGCTGCGTGGCATGCCCCACGTGCGGCTGGTGTGGCGGCGGCTGCCGGGTCTCCTGGGCCTCACCGACGGACGGTCGGTCGTCGTGCTGCACCCCGACCAGTCGCAGGCGCAGCGCCGGTGCACGCTCGCGCACGAGCTCGCGCACATCGAGCTCGGGCACGTGGGAGGCTGCACGCCGGCCCAGGAGCGCGAGGTGCGCGCGCTCGTCGCGCGGCGCCTCGTCCCCGACGACGCGCTGCTCGCCGCGTGGCGCTGGACCCGCCACCCGCGCGAGCTCGCGGACGAGCTCGGCGTCGACGTGCCGACGGTGCTCGACCGGCTCGCGGGCCTCGACGCGGCCGAGCGCGCCCTGCTCGCCGCGGCCGACGACGGCGTCGCGTGACGGCGCGGTCGGGCGGTCGCGGGTCCCGCGCGGACGTCCTAGCGTGGGCGGTGCGGCGCCGCACGCGCGGTGCGGCGCGTCCATCCAGCGCACGTCCCCGGGAGGTCACCATGACGCAGTCGCAGGACCACGCGAGCCGGCTGGCGGAGGCCAAGCGCATCGCGACCCAGGAGCTGCACAAGCAGGGCACGCCCGACTACGACCCGCGCGCCCACGAGCGCGCCGTCGAGGCGCAGCGCAAGGCCGAGGAGGCGTTGCGCGAGCACGAGGGCTGAGGCGCCCGGGCGACCTCGCGGCGAGGGGTGGGCGTGGACGCCCGCCCCTCGCGGCGTGTCGACGTGCGCCCGGCGGGACGGCGACGCGCTACGATGTATCTCGACGTCAAGATAGTTGTCCCGGTGGACGCCGGGACCCGCGCCGCGGCACCGGCCTAGGCTGGTGCGCAGGCCGCCCCCACCGCCGGGCACCCCCAGACGAGCCCGGCACCTCGCCAGCGAAGGAGCACCCGTGAGCAGCGTCGACAGCTTCGGATCGAAGGGCACCCTCGAGGTCGGTGACGCCTCGTACGAGATCTACCGGCTCTCCGCCGTGCCCGGCGTCGAGCGCCTCCCGTACAGCCTGAAGATCCTCGCCGAGAACCTGCTGCGCACCGAGGACGGCGCCAACATCACGGCCGACCACGTGCGCGCGCTCGCCGGCTGGGACCCCGACGCGCAGCCCGACACCGAGATCCAGTTCACGCCCGCGCGCGTCATCATGCAGGACTTCACCGGCGTGCCCTGCGTGGTCGACCTCGCCACCATGCGCGAGGCCGTCGAGGACCTCGGCGGCGACGCGTCCCGGATCAACCCGCTGGCGCCGGCCGAGCTCGTGATCGACCACTCGGTGCAGATCGACGTCGCCGGTCGGCGTGACGCGTTCGAGCGGAACGTCGAGCTCGAGTACGAGCGCAACCGTGAGCGGTACCAGTTCCTGCGCTGGGGCCAGACCGCGTTCGACGACTTCAAGGTCGTCCCCCCGGGCACCGGCATCGTGCACCAGGTCAACATCGAGTACCTCGCGCGCGTCGTCATGGTGCGTGACGGCAAGGCGTACCCCGACACGTGCGTCGGCACCGACTCGCACACCACGATGGTCAACGGCCTGGGCGTGCTCGGCTGGGGCGTCGGTGGCATCGAGGCCGAGGCCGCGATGCTCGGCCAGCCGGTGTCGATGCTCATCCCGCGCGTCGTCGGCTTCAAGCTCACGGGCGAGATCCCCGCGGGCGTCACCGCGACCGACGTCGTCCTGACGATCACGCAGATGCTGCGCCAGCACGGCGTGGTCGGCAAGTTCGTCGAGTTCTACGGCGAGGGCGTCGCGTCCGTGCCGCTCGCGAACCGCGCGACCATCGGCAACATGAGCCCCGAGTTCGGCTCGACGGCCGCGATCTTCCCGATCGACTCGGTCACGCTCGACTACCTGCGCCTCACCGGCCGCAGCGAGGAGCAGCTCGCGCTCGTCGAGGCGTACGCGCAGGAGCAGGGCCTGTGGCACGACCCGTCGCGCGAGCCCGTGTTCTCCGAGTACCTCGAGCTCGACCTGTCGACGGTCGTGCCGTCGATCGCCGGGCCCAAGCGGCCGCAGGACCGCATCGAGCTCTCGCGCGCCAAGGAGCAGTTCCAGCGCGACCTGCCGACGTACGCGCCCGAGGTGCTCAACGGCGTCGACGAGGCCGAGCGCGAGTCGTTCCCCGCGTCCGACGCGCCGGCGATCACCGACACCGCGGCGCGTCGCTACCCGGTGACCGACTCGGAGGGGCGCGAGTTCGACCTCTTCCACGGCGCGGTCGCGATCGCGTCGATCACGTCGTGCACCAACACGTCGAACCCGTCGGTCATGCTCGCGGCCGCGCTGCTCGCCAAGAACGCCGTCGAGGCGGGCCTGAGCGCCCGCCCGTGGGTCAAGACGTCGATGGCGCCCGGGTCGCAGGTCGTCACGAACTACTACGAGAAGGCCGGTCTCTGGCCCTACCTCGAGAAGCTCGGCTTCCACCTCGTCGGGTACGGCTGCGCGACGTGCATCGGCAACTCCGGCCCGCTCGACGAGAAGGTGTCGGAGGCCGTGCAGGAGCACGACCTCGCGGTCGCCGCGGTCCTGTCGGGCAACCGGAACTTCGAGGGGCGCATCAACCCCGACGTGAAGATGAACTACCTCGCCTCGCCGCCGTTGGTCATCGCGTACGCGCTCGCGGGCACCATGGACTTCGACTTCGAGACCGACCCGCTGGGCCGCACCGAGGACGGGCACCCGGTGTTCCTGCGGGACATCTGGCCCTCGGCCGAGCAGGTGCAGGCCACGATCGACGCGTCGATCGACCGCAAGATGTTCGAGTCGGACTACGCCGACGTGTTCGCGGGGGACGACCGGTGGCGCGCGCTGCCCACGCCCGAGGGCGACACGTTCGCGTGGGACGGCGAGTCGACGTACGTGCGCAAGCCCCCGTACTTCGAGGGCATGGGCGCCACGCCGGAGCCCGTCACCGACATCTCCGGCGCGCGCGTGCTCGCCAAGCTCGGCGACTCGGTCACCACCGACCACATCAGCCCCGCCGGGTCCATCAAGGCGGACTCGCCGGCCGGGCAGTACCTCGCCGAGCACGGGGTCGAGCGTCGCGACTTCAACTCCTACGGCTCGCGACGCGGGAACCACGAGGTCATGATCCGCGGCACGTTCGCCAACATCCGCCTGCGCAACCAGCTCGTGCCGGGCGTCGAGGGCGGCTTCACCGTCAACCACCTCACGGGCGAGCAGACGACGATCTACGACGCGTCGGTCGCCTACCAGGGCGCGGGCGTCCCGCTCGTCGTGCTCGGCGGCAAGGAGTACGGCTCGGGCTCGTCGCGCGACTGGGCGGCCAAGGGCACGCGCCTGCTGGGGGTGCGCGCGGTCATCACCGAGTCGTTCGAGCGCATCCACCGCTCCAACCTCATCGGGATGGGTGTGCTGCCCCTGCAGTTCCCCGAGGGCGAGTCGGCCGACTCGCTCGGCCTCGACGGCACCGAGACGTTCGACATCTCCGGCGTCACCGCGCTCAACGAGGGCACCACGCCGCGCACGGTCCGTGTCACGGCGACCAAGGCCGACGGCACGGTCGTCGCGTTCGACGCGGTCGTGCGCATCGACACCCCCGGCGAGGCGGACTACTACCGCAACGGCGGCATCCTGCAGTACGTGCTGCGCTCGCTGGTCGCCTGACCCGACCCGCACCCACCGACGGCCCGTCGGCTCCGCGAGGAGCCGACGGGCCGTGGTCGTGCGGTCGTCGTGCGTCCCGACGCGCCGCGCCGGCGTGCCGCTCAGCCCGCGGCGACCTGCGCGGCCGTGTGCCGTCCGACCTCGGCCAGCACGGGGTAGTCGTCGGGGTGCGCGAGCAGCACCGCCACGTAGGAAGCGGCCCAGGCGCGTGCTCGGGCCCACGTCGCGTCGTCCCACGCGCGCAGCTCCTGCGTCCGCGCGACGAACGCCGCGCGGCCCGCCGCGTCGAACGTCAGCCAGGCCGTCGCGAGGTCGCTCGCCGGATCGCCCGCACCCAGGTCGCCGAAGTCGATGAGCCCCGTGAGGTGCGCGCCGTCGGCCACGAGGTTGCCGGGGTGCGGGTCGCCGTGCACCCACACCGCGGGGCGGTCCCACGCCGGGGCGGCGACGCCCGCGTCGAGCGCGGCGCGCAGCGCGGCGACGTGCGGCAGGTCGTCGGTCGTGCGCGCACGCATCGTCTCGACGCGGTCGGCGAGCGGCACGCCCCGGTACGGGTTGCGCGGCGCGTCCGCGGGCGCCGGCACGTGGAGCGCCGCGAGCGCGTCGGCGAGCTCGGTCGCCCACGCGGCGCGCGGCGCGACGGGCAGCGCAGCGACCTGCGTCCCCGTCAGCCACGGCACGACGCTCCACGACCACGGGAACCCGCGGCCCGGGCGGCCCGTGCGCACCGGGGCGGGCACCGGCACGGGCAGCTGTGGCGCGAGGACGGCCAGCCAGCGCTGCTCGTGCTCGACCAGCGTCGAGGACAGGTCCCGCACCGGGAACCGGAGCGCGAGCGCGTCGCCCAGGCGCCAGGTCACGTTGTCCCAGCCGAACACGCGCCCGTGCAGCGGGAGGTCCACGAGGTCGGGGTGCTGGTCGGCCAGCAGCGCCCGCGCGAGGTCGGCCGTGACGTCGACCTGGATCTTGGGGTGCGGGGCGGCGGTCACGCGGCGACGGTACGAGACCGCGGCGGCCACCGTCGAACCGTCGGCGCCGGCGCGTGGTGACCCGCGCGCGTCCGCCGGTCCCGGACCGTCACGGCGTGACCGTGCGCGAGGCGTCCCACGGCACCGACCAGCCCGCGGCGTCGAGCACACCGGCCAGCACGAGCGCGGTGAAGCCCCACACCACGACGCCGCCGTCGAGCTCGAACGCCGGCGTGCGGACGCGACCGCGGGCGACGGGGTGCACGACGACCCCACGACGGGCGGGGTCGACGAGGTCGGCGACGGGAGCCCGGAACACGTCGACAGCCTCGCGGTGGTCGACCGCGGCGACCCGCGACGGCGTCCGCCACCACGCGAGCACGGGCGTCACGAGGTTGTCGCTCACGGGCAGCGGCACGTCCGCGAGCGTCCCCAGCACGTCGACGCCCGACGGCTCGAGCCCGGTCTCCTCGACGGCCTCGCGCAGCGCCGCACCGACCGGGCCGTCGTCGCCCGGGTCGATGCCGCCCCCGGGGAACGCGACCTGACCGGGGTGGTGCGACATCGTGGCCGAGCGGCGCTGCAGCAGCACGTCGAGGTCGGCCGGCACGCGCGGCGCGCCGGGGGAGCGGGCGGGCACGGCGTCGAGCGCGCCGAACAGCACGAGCACGGCCGAGCGGCGCGTCGTCGTGCCGTCCGGCGCGAGCCGCGACGGTGCGCTCGGCCAGGTGACGCCGTCGCGCGCGACCCGCTCGAGGTCGGCGCGAGCGTCCCGCGGGGGCCGTGCCCCCGCGGCGCCGGACGTCACGCGCGAGCCCGGACCTGCGCGGCGAACGCCGCGAACGTCGCGGCGGCGGCGGGCACCAGGTCCGGCAGGATGCGCGCGCCGTCGGCGCGGATCCGCTCGGCCTCGCCGTCCTCGAGGTCGGCCGCCATGTCGGGCGTCGCGAGCCACAGGTCGAGCATCGCGGCGTCCAGCTCGGGGTGGAACTGCAGCCCGAGCGCGCTGCCCGCGCGGAACGCCTGCACGGGCGTCGCGTCGGTCTCGGCGAGCAGCGTCGCGCCCGGCGGCAGGTCGACCGCGTCGCCGTGCCAGTGCAGCACCGTCGGCGTCGCACCCGCCGCGCCGAGACCGCGCAGCACCGGGTCGTCGGCGACGACCCGCACGGGCGCGAAGCCGATCTCACGCGCGGTGCGCCGGTGCAGGCGTGCGCCGAGCGCGAGCGCGAGCAGCTGGTGCCCCAGGCACACGCCGAGCACGGGGACGTCGGCGTCGACCGCGGCTGCCAGGAGCGCGCGCTCCGCGGCGAGCCCGGGGTGGCCGGCGACGTCGTCGGCGTCCATCGGGCCGCCCATCACCACGACCCCCGCGACCTCGTCGGGCCGCGGCAGCCGCGGTGCGGGGTCGTCGAGCACCGTGCGGACGCGGTACGGCACGTCGAGCGCGCGCGCGACCGCGCCCGGCCCCTCGTGCGGGGCGTGCGTGAGCACGAGGACCGGGCGCACGCCGGTCACCACCCGTCGGGCAGCGGACGGCCCTCGGCGTAGCCGGCCTCGGACTGGATGCCGACGACCGCGCGCTCGTGCAGCTCCTCGAGCGTGGTCGCGCCGACGTAGGTCGCGGCCGACCGCACACCGGACGTGATGTGGTCGAGCAGGTCCTCGACGCCCGGGCGGCGCGGGTCGAGGTACATGCGCGAGTGCGAGATGCCCTCCTCGTACAGCGCCTTGCGGGCCCGGTCGAACGCCGACCCGCCCTGCGTGCGCGCCGCGACGGCGCGCGCCGAGGCCATGCCGAAGCTCTCCTTGTACAGTCGGCCGTCGCCGTCGGTGTGCATGTCGCCGGGCGACTCGTGCGTGCCCGCGAACCACGACCCGACCATGACCTGGGACGCCCCGGCCGCGAGCGCGAGCGCGACGTCGCGCGGGTGCCGCACGCCGCCGTCGGCCCACACGTGCTTGCCGAGGCGCCGGGCCTCGGACGCGCACTCGAGCACGGCCGAGAACTGCGGACGGCCGACGGCGGTCATCATGCGCGTCGTGCACATGGCGCCCGGGCCCACGCCGACCTTGACGATGTCCGCGCCCGCGGCGACGAGGTCGCGCACGCCCTCGGCGGTCACGACGTTGCCCGCGACGACCGGCACCTGCGGGTCGAGCGAGCGGACCGCGGCGAGCGCGTCGAGCATCTTGCGCTGGTGTCCGTGCGCGGTGTCGACGACGAGCACGTCGACGCCCGCGTCGAGCAGCTCGGCGGCCTTGGCGCGCACGTCGCCGTTGATGCCGACCGCGGCCGCGATGCGCAGGCGGCCCTGCGCGTCGAGCGCCGGGGTGTAGATCGACGAGCGCAGCGCGCCGACGCGCGTGAGCACGCCGACCAGCCGGCCGTCGTCGACGACGGGGGAGAACCGACGGCGCTCGCGGTGCAGCTGCTCGAACGCGTCGCGCAGGCCCTGCGTGCCGCCCTGCTCGACGACCGCGAGGTCCACGGTGGTCGGGTGGGGCGTCATCACCTGGTCGACCTGCGTGAACATGTCGACGCCGCCGCAGTCCGCCGCGGTCACGACGCCGACGGGCCGGCCGTCGTCGACGACGACCGCCGCGCCGTGCGCGCGCTTGGCGATGAGCGTCAGCGCGGTGTGCACGGTGTCGTCCGGCGCGACGACCGTCGCGGTCTCGACGACCGGGTGCCGCTGCTTGACCGACGCGACGACCTTGCGCACCACCTCGGTGGGCGTGTCCTGCGGCAGCACCGCGATGCCGCCGCGGCGCGCGACGGTCTCGGCCATGCGACGGCCGGCGACGGCCGTCATGTTCGCGACCACGACCGGGATCGTGGTGCCGGTGCCGTCGGACGACGCGAGGTCGACGTCGAAGCGGGACGTGACCTCCGAGCGGGACGGGACGAGGAAGACGTCGCCGTAGGTGAGGTCGGACGCGGCCGTGTGGCCGGGCAGGAAGCGCATGGGTGATCCCCTTTCCGAGGCATCCTACCGGCCGGGTGCGACGAGGCCGGGGTGCGTCCGGTCGTTCCCGGGACCCGGCGGATAGGCTCGCGCGCATGCTCGTCGCCCTCACCGGGGTCGGTCTGTCGGCCGCCGCGGGCCTCAACGCGTACATCCCGTTCCTGGTGGTCGCGCTGCTCGCGCGGTTCACCGACCTGGTCGTGCTGCCCGCGGGCCTGACGTGGATGGAGAGCGGCTGGGCGCTCGGCGTGGGCGCGGTGCTGCTGCTCGCCGACGTCGTGCTCGACAAGGTGCCGGTCGTGGACACCGTGAACGACGCCGTCCAGACGGTGATCCGACCCGCGTCGGGCGCCGTGGTGTTCGCCGCGACGTCGGCCGCGCAGGACCTCGAGGGCTCCGCGTGGGTGCGGGACAACCCGTGGGTGCCGGTCGTCGCGGGCGTGGTCGTCGCTCTCGTCGTGCACGCGACGAAGGCCACCGTGCGGCCCGTCGTCAACGCCGCGACGGGCGGCCTCGGCGCCCCCGTCGTGTCCACGGTCGAGGACGGGGCGGCGATCGGACTCAGCCTCGTCGCGGTGCTGCTGCCGGTGCTCGTCCTGGTCGTCCTCGCGGCGGGGACCGTGCTGGTCGTGCTGCTCCTGCGACGTCGACGCGCGGGACGGCGCGCAGGAGGGGCGCAGGACGAACCGGTCGCCGGGTCCTAGAGTGGGACGTCCGGCACCCGCCGGGTGACGCCCGGCGACGGGCATGACGAGGAGGACCACGTGGGGTTGCTCGAGCGCATCTCGTCGCCGCAGGACCTGCGTCGGCTCTCGACGCGTGAGGTGGACGAGCTGGCCTCGGAGATCCGCGCGTTCCTCGTCGACCAGGTCTCGCGCACCGGCGGTCACCTCGGCCCGAACCTCGGCGTCGTCGAGCTGTCGATCGCGCTGCACCGCGTCTTCGACTCGCCGCGTGACGCGATCGTCTTTGACACGGGCCACCAGGCGTACGTGCACAAGCTCCTGACGGGGCGGCAGGACTTCTCCTCGCTGCGCCGCCGCGACGGACTGTCGGGGTACCCCAGCCGCGCCGAGTCCGAGCACGACGTCGTCGAGAACTCGCACGCGTCCACCGCGCTGTCGTGGGCCGACGGCATCGCCAAGGCCCGCCAGGTCCGCGGCGAGACCGACCGCCACACGGTCGCCGTCATCGGCGACGGCGCGCTCACGGGCGGCATGGCGTGGGAGGCGCTCAACAACATCGCGGCCGACCCCGACCGCCCGGTGGTCGTCGTCGTCAACGACAACGGACGGTCCTACGCGCCGACGATCGGCGGCCTCGCGCAGCACCTCGACTCGTTGCGCACGACGCAGGGCTACGAGTCCGTGCTGTCGTGGGGCAAGACGACGCTGCGCCGCTCGGGCCCGCCCGGGCGGCTCGCGTACGAGGCGCTGCACGGCCTGAAGAAGGGCATCAAGGACGTCGTCGCGCCGCAGGGCATGTTCGAGGACCTCGGCCTGAAGTACGTGGGCCCGGTCGACGGGCACGACGAGCAGGCGGTCGAGCGCGCGCTGCGCAGCGCGCGGGCGTTCGGCGGCCCGGTGATCGTGCACGTCATCACCGAGAAGGGCCGCGGGTACACCCCGGCCGAGCAGGACGTCGCCGACCGCTTCCACGCGGTCGGGCGCATCCACCCCGAGACCGGCCTGCCGCTCGCGCCGTCCCGCTTCGGCTGGACCAGCGTGTTCGCCGACGAGATCGTGCGGATCGGCCGGCGCCGACGCGACGTCGTCGCGATCACCGCGGCCATGCTCCAGCCCGTGGGGCTCGCACCGTTCGCGGCCGAGTTCCCTGAGCGCGTGTTCGACGTCGGGATCGCCGAGCAGCACGCCGCGACGTCGGCGGCCGGCATGGCGTTCGGCGGCCTGCACCCGGTCGTCGCGGTGTACGCGACGTTCCTCAACCGCGCGTTCGACCAGGTGCTCATGGACGTCGCGATGCACCGTGCGGGCGTCACGTTCGTGCTCGACCGCGCCGGCCTCACCGGCGACGACGGGGCGAGCCACAACGGCATGTGGGACATGGCGATGCTCTCGATCGTGCCGGGCCTGCGGCTCGCCGCGCCGCGCGACGAGGCGACGCTGCGCACCGCGCTGCGCGAGGCCGTCGACGTCGACGACGCGCCCACGGTCGTGCGGTACCCCAAGGGCGCGATGGGGGACCCGATCCCGGTGCTCGAGGACGTCGACGGCGTCGACGTGCTCGCGCGCCACGACGGCGACGCGGGTCGCGTGCTGGTAGTCGGCGTCGGCGCGATGGTGCCGACCGCGCTCGCGGTCGGCGAGCTGCTCGCCGGGCACGGGCTGGCCGTGAGCGTCGTCGACCCGCGGTGGGCCCTGCCGGTGCCCGCGGCGCTCGTCAAGCTCGTCGACGAGCACGACCACGTCGTGACGCTCGAGGACGGGCTCGTGGACGGCGGCGTCGGGGCGCTGGTCGGCCAGCGGGCCCGTGAGGCGGGCATCGCGACGCCCGTCCAGTCCTTCGGCGTCCCCGCGACGTTCCTGCAGCACGCGACCCGCGACGAGCTCGTGCGCGAGCTGCGGCTCGGTGCGCACGACGTCGCCGCCGACGTGCTGACCGCGCTGCACGCGGCGGGCTGAGCGCCGCGCACGGAGGTCGTCCCGACGCCCCGGCCCGGGGGTGTCGGGCGTCCTGTGGCGGGCGTCACGGCGGGCCCTGACGTCGCGAGGACCGAGGTCCCAAGACATCCCATCATTTGCTGAATAGCGTCGTGTCATCGGCCCCGACACAGGGAGTAGTCAGATGTCCATCACCGCTGTACCCAGCGACCGCAGCGACACCGCCGTACCCGCGGCCTGGACGGGCTTCGTCACCGGCCCGTGGACGGACCACGTCGACGTCCGCGACTTCATCCAGCGGAACTACACGCCGTACACCGGCGACTCGAGCTTCCTCGCCGGCCCCACCGCCCGCACCACGGGCATCTGGGACAAGCTCTCGGCGATGTTCCCGGCGGAGCGTGAGAAGGGCGTCTACGACATCGACGCCACCACGCCGTCGACCATCACGGCGCACGCGCCCGGCTACATCGACGAGGGCAACGAGGTCATCGTCGGCCTGCAGACCGACGCGCCGCTCAAGCGCGCGATCATGCCCAACGGCGGCTGGCGCATGGTCCAGACGTCGCTGGAGACCTACGGCTACGAGGCGCCGCAGGAGATCATCGACATCTTCACCAAGTACCGCAAGACGCACAACGACGGCGTCTTCGACGTGTACCCGCCGAACGTGCGCGCCGCGCGCTCGTCGCACATCATCACCGGCCTGCCCGACGCCTACGGTCGCGGCCGCATCATCGGCGACTACCGCCGCGTCGCGCTCTACGGCGTCGACCAGCTCATCACCGCCAAGAAGCTCGAGAAGGCCGCGCTCGACATGGAGCGCTCGGTCGAGGACGTCATCCGCGACCGCGAGGAGCTCGCGGAGCAGATCCGCGCGCTCGGCGAGCTCAAGGCGATGGCCAAGTCCTACGGCTACGACATCTCCGAGCCCGCGACGAACGCCCGCGAGGCCGTGCAGTGGCTGTACTTCGCGTACCTGGCCGCCGTGAAGGAGCAGAACGGCGCGGCGATGTCGCTGGGCCGCACCTCGACCTTCCTCGACGTCTTCCTGCAGCGCGACCTCGAGGCCGGCGTGCTCACCGAGGAGCAGGCGCAGGAGATCATCGACGACTTCGTCATCAAGCTGCGGATCGTGCGGTTCCTGCGCACGCCGGAGTACGACAACCTGTTCTCGGGCGACCCGACCTGGGTGACCGAGTCCATCGGCGGCATCGGCGAGGACGGGCGTCCGCTCGTCACCAAGACCTCGTTCCGCTACCTCCATACGCTGTACAACCTGGGCCCGGCCCCCGAGCCGAACATGACCGTGTTCTGGAGCGAGCGCCTGCCCGAGGGCTTCAAGAAGTACTGCGCGCAGGTGTCGATCGACACGTCGGCCGTGCAGTACGAGTCCGACGAGCTCATCCGCGCCTCGTGGGGCGACGACGCGGCCATCGCGTGCTGCGTGTCCCCGATGCGGGTCGGCAAGCAGATGCAGTTCTTCGGTGCTCGGGTCAACCTCGCCAAGGCGCTGCTGTACTCGATCAACGGCGGCCGGGACGAGATCTCCGGCAAGCAGGTCGCGCCGGTCACCGCGCCCGTCGAGGGCGAGGTGCTCGACTACGACGACGTCATGGCGAAGTTCGACAAGACCATGGACTGGCTCGCCGAGACCTACGTCGACGCGCTGAACTGCGTGCACTACATGCACGACAAGTACGCGTACGAGCGCATCGAGATGGCGCTGCACGACCGCACGATCCTGCGGACCATGGCCTGCGGCATCGCCGGTCTGTCCGTCGTCGCGGACGCGCTGTCGGCGATCAAGCACGCCAAGGTCACCGCGCTGCGGACGGCCGACGGCCTCATCACCGAGTACTCGATCGACGGCGACTTCCCGACGTACGGCAACGACGACGACCGCGCCGACGACATCGCGGTGTGGATCGTGCGGCGCTTCATGGAGAAGATCCGCGCCGTCCCGACGTACCGCAACGCGCTGCACACGCAGTCGGTGCTGACGATCACCTCGAACGTCGTCTACGGCAAGGCCACGGGGTCCACGCCCGACGGGCGCAAGGCCGGCGAGCCGTTCGCCCCGGGTGCCAACCCGATGAACGGGCGCGACACGCACGGCATGCTCGCCTCGGCGCTCTCGGTCGGCAAGCTGCCGTACTCCGAGGCGCAGGACGGCATCTCGCTGACCTCGTCGATCGTCCCCTCGGGCCTCGGCCGCGAGAAGGACGAGCAGGTGACGAACCTGGTCGGCCTGCTGGACGCGTACATCCTGTCCTCCGGCTACCACATGAACGTCAACGTGCTGAACCGCGAGACGCTCCTGGACGCCATGGAGCACCCGGAGAACTACCCGCAGCTCACCATCCGGGTCTCCGGCTACGCCGTGAACTTCGTGCGGCTCACGCGCGAGCAGCAGCTCGACGTGCTGTCGCGCACGTTCCACGGCGCGGTCTGACCCGCGTGCCCCCGGCCCGGCGCGCGCAGCGCCGGGCCGGGGGACCACCCCCGTAGCCTCGTAGCACCCCGACGACAGCGTGGAGGTCATCATGACCACGACCGTGCAGGACGGCGCACCCGTCGTGCCGCTCGGCGTCCCGCTGGTCGGCGGGTCGCACACCCGGACCCAGGGCCACGGCACCGCGGGCCTGGAGACCACCGAGGCCGAGCGCTCCGACCGGCTCGCGGCCGTCCGCGAGGGCCGGCTCGGCTCGGTCCACTCGTGGGAGCTCGTGACCGCGGTCGACGGCCCCGGCACGCGCCTGACGATCTTCCTGTCGGGCTGCCCGCTGCGGTGCCTGTACTGCCACAACCCCGACACCATGGAGATGCGCCGCGGCACCGACGTCGCGGCGGACGAGCTCCTGGCCCGCATCGCGCGCTACCGCGGGGTCTTCAAGGCCACCGGCGGCGGTGTCACCATCTCGGGCGGCGAACCGCTCATGCAGCCCGCGTTCGTGCGTCGGCTGGTCCGCGGCGCGGCCGCGATGGACGTGCCCGTCGCGATCGACACGTCGGGCTTCTTCGGCGCCCACGCGACCGACGAGATGCTCGACGACGTGTCGCTCGTGCTGCTGGACGTGAAGTCCGGCGACCCGGAGACCTACAAGCGCGTCACCGGTCGCGAGCTGCAGCCGACGCTCGACTTCGGCCGCCGCCTGTCGGCGCGCGGCACCCGCATGTGGATCCGGTTCGTGCTGGTCCCCGGCCTCACCGACGCTCCCGAGAACGTCGCCGCCGTCGCCGACTACGTCGCCTCGCTCGGCGAGGCCGTCGAGCGCGTCGAGGTCCTGCCGTTCCACCAGATGGGCCGCGACAAGTGGGCCGAGCTGGGCATGCGCTACGAGCTCGACGACGTCGAGCCGCCGTCCCGCGAGGACGCCGAGGCCGTCCGCGACGTCTTCCGCGCGCGTGGCCTGACGACGTTCTGACGCCACCCGCGCGCACCACCCACCCACGGCGTACCCGCGATCCGCGTCCCCTTCCGTCCCTCGTGAGAGCGCGATCGAGTCACCCCTCCCACCTCCGTGAGAGTGCGATCCAGTCCTCTCCCTCGCACCTCCGTGAGAGTGCGATCCAGTCCTCTCCCTGGCATCTCCGTGAGAGTTCGATCCAGGGCGCGTCTCCTCACCGTGCCGGTCACCGGGTGTCACAGCCGGCGGGCGTGGCGTGCAGGTCTGCTGACCGATGAAGCGTGGACTCGGGTCGAGCCATTGATGCCAGCGGCCTCGGTCGAGGGTGGACGACCGTTGGCCGACCATCGTCGGGTGGTCGAGGCGATCATCTGGCGGTAGCGGACCGGCGTGCCCTGGCGAGACCTACCGGCGCAGTCTGGTCCGTGGAGAACGGTCGGGAAGCGGCATGCGCGGTTCTCTAGGGACGGCCGCCGCCGATGCGACGCATCGTCTCAAGAGCCTCCGGGCGCGTGACGCCCAGGCGCGTCTGGAACTCCCGTTCCTCGATCGCCTCCGGGCCGTGGAGCACCTCGTTCAGTGCGCCGACGATCGCTCGCACGTCATCGCCGTGCAGGACGTACTGGTCTCTGGCCAGCCACTCCTCCTCGGGCCCGGCCCACCCCTCGGGCGGCACTCGGTACCGGCCTGCCGCCAGACAGCCCGCGCAGGCGCAGGTGCCCTCCGTCGCGAGGCCCAACCAACGCGACCTCGCGCGGGACGCGTCCGTCAACGCACCGAAGCACCAGTCGCAGTGGTCCTGGACGCTCCCGCTCACCATGTCCGCAACCTAGCCGCCGCAGTGGCCCATGACGCGGACCCAGGAGACCCGCCCAGGTCGCCGTTGCCCCCGTGTCCGTGAGGGTGCGATCCGGTCATGGTGGTCCTCGTGCCCGTGAGGGCGCGTCCGGGTCGCGGCGACGACGATGGTGACGTCAGACGCGGCGGTCACCACGGCTGACGTGCCAGCACGACCCCGTCGTGCCGGAGGAGGTCGGCGACGGCTCTCTCGAGCGTGTTGCGGTTCCCGAGCACGTCGCCCCGGTGGACCCCGATCACCGTCCAGCCGAACCGGCTCCGCAGGTCGTCCCGCCGGCGTTCGTCGGCCCGTCGCTGCGCCATCGTCCGGTGGTGGTGCTCGTCGCCGTCGTACTCCACCCCGACTCGCGCGTCGCGGTAGCCGAGGTCCAGGCGGTAGACCTCGCGGCCGCCGTGGCGGATCGAGATCTGCGGCTCGGGCCGCGGTAGACCGGCCTCGAACAGCCGGAGCCGGAGCCAGGACTCGCCGGCCGACTCGGTCTGCGGTTCGCAGAGCTCGATCAGCCGGCGGGCGCGCGCGATGTTGCGTGCGCCGGGCAGCTCGTGCGCGCGCCGCATGAGTCGTGCGGGGTCGACGAGGCCCGCGTGCGCGAAGGCGTCGATCGCTGCGAGGCCGACGTACCCGGGTGCGTACCGGGCCAGGTCCAGCGCCGTGCGCTCGACCGTCGTGGCCGGCACGCCACCGAGCACGGTGACGTCGTCGACAGGCAACGCGCCGGTCCAGCACTGCTGCCCGGGCCGTCGGACGCGAGGCACGGCCGTCGGGACGATGCACTGCAGGCGGGGTGGCCGGAGGTGGAGGCCGGGGGCTCGGGTGTCCACGCCGTGCAGCCACGCAGCGGTCTCGCGGCACACCGCGGCACCACGGGGCAGCACCGTGCTGATCGCGCGAGCACGTGTGTCGGGATCCTCGATCAGGTCCCGACGGACGAGCACGCTGCGGAACAGCTGGACGTACCGCCCCGACGTGACGAGTCTGTGGGTGGCGGCCCAGGTGGTGCCGGTGGCACGGAGGTGACGCATGTCGAGCACGGTGGCGTCCTGCATCCGACCACCGTCGCGGTCACCGGGGCGCGAGATGCACGGGCAGCTCGTTGTCGTGGACTCCATTGTCGGGCACCGCGCCTGAGGGCGGCTCAGGGCATCGGTGACGACGGCGTGGAGTGCTCACGGTGGTCAGCGGGATCGCATGCTCTCGTGAGAAGGCGTGGCGGACCGCGGCCGTGCGGTCACTGGATCGCACTCTCGCGGGAAGGGGTGGGGGTG
>NZ_LNTD01000124.1 GCF_001462455.1 Cellulomonas sp. B6 | reverse complement strand
GGGTGGCGCTCGACGAACGAGCGCGGCGCGGCCGGGAGGCGCGCGCGGGACCGGAGCGGTCCGGCCGGTGAGGAGAGCCCTCAGCGACAGCGACGACAGGGACGACACGCGGCGGTGAGGAGCTCACCGGGGGTCGTCGTCATGCGGCCGAGGCTAGCACCGCGGCGCGCGTGACCGGGGTCACCACCGGGCGCCGGGCGGTGCCGCGGGGGTCGGATCACGGCCAGACGAGGCGGTGCGTCCAGCCCGCGTCGTCGCGGCGGTAGACGAGCCGCACGTGCGCGCGGTCGGCGCTGCCCTGCCAGAACTCGACCTCCTCGGGCACCACGAGCCACGCCTGCCACGACGGCAGGACGAACCCGGGGTCGGCGTCGACCCGCGCACGGGCGGCGGTCATGGCGTCGCGCAGCTCGTCGAGCGAGCCCAGCGGCTCGCCGGGGCGCACGCCGGCCGCGGCGGCGCGCGACGCGGGCGACCGCGCGAGGTAGTCGGCCGCCGACGCGTCGGCACCGAGGTGCCGCGCAGCACCGGTGACGCGCACCTGCCGCACGACCGCCGGCCACCAGAACCCCAGCGCGGCCCGCGGGTTGGCCGCGAGGTCGGCGGCCTTGGCGCTGCGCGCGTCGGTCGCGAACGCGAACCCGTCGGGGCCGACGTCCTTGAGGATCAGCACGCGCGCGGACGGGCGGCCGGCGGCGTCGGCGGTCGCGAGGGTCGCGGCGTGCGGCTCGGGCGCGCCCGCGTCGACCGCGGCGGCGAACCAGTCCGTGAAGAGGTCGAGCGGGTCGTCGGGCGCCGCGGTCGGGTCGAACGGCAGGGGCGTGCCCGCCAGGGCGGGCAGGGACCGGAGCAGCTCGCGCACGGGCGTCATCCTCCCGGGCCGCGCGACGGTCGGCAACGGCTCGCGACCTACCCTGGTGCGGTGCCCTCCCCCGCCCCTCCCGTGCTCGACGCGGCCACGTGGTCGTCGCGCGTCGACGCGCACGCCGCGCGCGCGGACGCCGCGACGGCCGGGCACCGCGCGCGCCGCTCTCGCCACGAGAACCACGCGGTCGAGGACTTCCTGTTCGAGTACTACCCGGCCACGCCGGGGCAGCTGCGGCGCTGGCACCCCGGGGCGGGTGTCACTCTCGCACCGGGGGCGGACGGCCCGGCGCCGCACGCCGCGTGGCGCTGGTACCGCACGGCCGACGACGGCACGGTCGCGCTCGACGTCGACGCGTTCACCGCGGCGCGCGGGGACACCGTGCGGTTCGTCGCCACGCTGCTGGCGGCGACCGCGGCGCGGCCGGCCGCGACCGGGTGCTTCGGGCTGCACGAGTGGGCGATGGTCTACCGCGAGCGCGCGGGCGAGCACCGGCACGCGCTGCCGCTGCGACTCGGCGAGGCGGGCACCGACGCGGTCGTCGAGGCGCACCGGATCCGGTGCACGCACTTCGACGCGTTCCGGTTCTTCACGCCCGAGGCCGTCGGCCGCAACACGCTGACCCCGACGCGCGAGACCCAGACCGCCATGGAGCAGCCCGGCTGCCTGCACGCCGCGATGGACCTCTACAAGTGGGCCCTCAAGCTCGGGCCGCTCGTGCCGGGTGACCTGCTGCTCGACTGCTTCGACCTCGCGCGCGAGGTCCGCACGACCGACATGCAGTCCAGCCCGTACGACGTGACGACGTACGGGCTCGAGCCCGTCGCGATCGAGACCCCCGACGGCAAGGCCGAGTACGTGCGCCGGCAGCGCGACTACGCCGCCCGCGGCAACGCGCTGCGCGCCGGGCTCCTGGCGGCCGCCTCACCGGTCGCACCGACGCCGTCCCACCCGTCACCGACCACCGACCTCCCCTGACCCTGCCCTTCGTCTGGCACCCGTCCCGACGCCACCCGCCACCGCCGAACGCGGGGTTCTGCCGTTCCAGGGCCCGCGAGACCGGCCGAACCCCGCGTTCGACGGGTGGGTCGTCGGTGGGGGTCGTGGGCGGCACCGCTGGCGGGTGCCGCGACCGAGGCACCCTTCCGTCGCCGGCTGGCCAGCGGCCGAACGCGGGGTTCTGCGGCTTCTGGGCCGGCGAAACCGGCCGAACCCCGCGTTCAGGGGCCTTCGACGGCCGGGGGCGGCGTGGGCGGACGGGCCGGGTCGGGGGCGTCCGGTCGGGTGGTCGACGGGTCAGGCCGCTCCGGTCAGCAGGTGGACGGCCACGACCGGCGGCGTCGGGCTCGATGCGTCCGCCTCGAACGCGACCGCACGACCGTCCGCGTCCGCGTCCGCGTCCCCGTCGGCGGACGGGCCGAGCACGAGGTCCACCGTGCGCGTGCCCGCGGCGGAGTCCGCGACCTCGAGCGTGCCCACCTCCACGCCGTCGACGAGCACGCGCGCGACGCCCGGCTGCGCGAGGTACGTCACGCGCAGCACCGCGCCGCGGCCCTCGGGGTCGGCCAGCCGGTAGGAGAACCGCTCGCGCGTCGCGCGCCAGTGCCGGCCGTCGTCGGTCGCGCCGGTCCACGTGCCGGTGCCCGCGTACCGGTGGTCGGTCTCGGGCTGCTGCTCGCCGCACGCCACCGCGTCGACCGTGCGGGCCGCGAGGCCGAGCTGCGCGTCGTCGGCGGCCGCGAGCGCGGCGCGGCGCGCGGGCACGTCGGCGGCGGTCGGCACGACCGGCAGGTAGAGCGTGTAGCGCGCGTCGTGCAGGGTCGCGAACGGCTCCAGGACGAGCGGGGCCTCGGCGCCGCGGTCGAGCACGAACGTGCCGTCGTCGGCGGGGCGCAGCGCGGCGGCGAGGTCGGCGTCGGGGCCGACGAGCAGCGGAGCCGCGGACAGCGGGCGCAGCGGCCCGTGGGCGACGTGCCCCATGCGCGCGTCGTCGGCGCGCAGACCCACGAGGTCGTCGGTGTCGCCGCGGACCGCGAGCGCGTGCGGGCCCCAGCGCAGCGCGACCCACGCGTCGTCGCCCGGCAGCCGCTCGGCCGCCGCGCCGGCGACCAGCCGCCACGCGAGCGTCTCGCCGCCGTGCCACGTGCGACGCACCGTGACGTAGCCCCTGCGCTGGCCAGGACCGCCGACGGGCGCGCCGTCGAGCGTGAGCACCACGTCGTCGCGCGCCCACGCGGGCCGGCGCACGTGCACCGCGAGGTCGGTGGGGGCGTCGACGTCGACCGTGAGCGCGACGTCGGTGACGCGTGCGGGCGTCGGGTACGTCGACGCGAGGCGCACGCGCACGCCGCGCTCGGCCCAGTCGAGCGTCGCGGGCACGGGCAGGTTGACCAGCAGGTCGTCGCCCGCGTGCGCGTACGCGAGCTCGCCGAGCCGCGCGTACGTCTCCATCGCGGTGCCGACGCAGCACCACATGCAGTCGTCGCGCGTCGAGTACACGCGGTAGTGGCCCGGGCGCGCGGACGTGAAGTACACGAACCCGCCGTCGGGGTGCTGCGCGGACAGCACGTGGTTGACGAGCTGGCGCTCGGCCGCGTCGAGCAGCGTCGTGTCGCCCGTGAGCGCGTAGAGCCGCCGCTCGACCTCGAGCATGTTCGCGGTGTTGCACGACTCGGGGCCCTCGCGGTGCGTGACGTGCGCGGCCGCGTCGGGCGTGAAGTGCTCGGACACCGAGTTGCCGCCGAACACGAGCGTGCGGCGGTCGAGCACGGTCCGCACGAACGCGGCGGCGGCGTCGGCCTCGCCGATCGCGGGCCAGCCGACGACCTTGGCGATCTGCGTGTTCGCGTGCAGCCCGTCGAGCGCGTCGCGCCCCGCGCGCAGCGGTGCGAGCAGCTCCTCGTCGGCGAACCGCCGCGCGAGGGCCGCGTAACGCGCGTCGCCCGTGAGCTCGGCGAGGTCGGCGTACGCCTCGCACATGCCGCCGAACTCGGTGCGCAGCATGCGCGCGAACGCCGCGTCGTCGAGGCGGTCGGACAGCGCGACGCCCCAGTCGGCGAGGCGCACGGCGACGGCGAGCGCGCGGGCCGCGACGTCGGCGGGGGCGTGCCGGGCGGCGTCGACCAGGCCCGCGTACGTCTTGTGCACGTTGTACCAGGGCACCCACGCGCCGCCGAGGTCGAACGTGCCCGCCTCGGCGCCGCCCGACGCGACCGACTCCCACAGCGCGACCCCGCCGGGCACTCCCCCGACGTACCCCGTGCCGAGCGCGTCCTGGCAGGCCGCGAACCCGTCGACGAGCGCGCGGGCCAGGTCCGCGGCGCGCTCGTCGCCCGTCGCGGCCCACAGCAGCGACGCCGCGGACAGCGCGTGCCCGCCGATGTGCCCGTCGAGGCCGATGGACTCCCAGCTGCCGTACGGCTCGGCGACCGGCGGCAGTCCCGCCTCGCGGCGGAACGGCGCGAGCAGCCGGTCCGGGTCGAGGCCCAGGACGTACGCGAGGTCGGTGCGCTGCGCGGCGGCGAACGGGCCGTCGGCCAGGCGGACGGCGTGCAGGGGGAACAGGGTCACGGGCGTGGTGGTGGCGGCGGTGCTCACGGCGCCCAGCCTGGCACGTGTAACGATCAACTTCCAGGCGCGCGACGACGCACGCGAGGTCGCCCCGGAGCCGTCAGACGACGCCCGCGCGCACCTGCGCGACGCCCTGGTTCGCGAGCGCGTCGGCACGCTCGTTGCCGGGGTCGCCCGCGTGGCCCTTCACCCAGACCCACGTGACGTGGTGCCGCGCGACCTCCTCGTCGAGCGCCTGCCACAGCTCCTTGTTCTTCACGGGCTTCTTCTCCCCCGTGAGCCAGCCGTTGCGCTTCCAGCCCGGCAGCCACTTGGTCAGCCCGTTCATCACGTACGTCGAGTCGACGTGCAGCGTCACGCGGCAGGGCCGGCGCAGCGCGCGCAGCCCCTCGATGACGGCCGTGAGCTCCATGCGGTTGTTGGTCGTCGCGGCCTCACCGCCGAAGAGCTCCTTCTCCTGGTCGCCGAAGCGCATCCAGGCGCCCCACCCCCCGACGCCGGGGTTGCCCTTGCAGGCACCGTCGGTCCACATCTCCACCAGGGGCTGCTCGTCGTTCACGCTCACGCGCACACGGTACGGCGTCGGACGCGTCCGCCCGCGTCAGGCCTGGGGGTGGAGGTTGTCCCGCACGACGCGGCGCAGCACCTTGCCGACCTGCGAGCGCGGCAGGTCGGGCAGCACGACGAGCCGGCGCGGCAGCGCGTACCGGGCCAGGCGCGTCTCGCACCACGCGCGCACGGCCGCGAGGTCGACGCCGGGCACGTCTCCGTCGAGCACGATCGCCGCGACGACCCGCTCGCCGAGGTCACCCGCGGGCTCGCCGACGACCGCGACGTCGAGGACGCCCGGCATGCCGCGCAGGTGGTCCTCGACCTGCGACGGGTACACCTTGAACCCGCCGGTGACGATCATCTCCTTCATGCGGTCGACGAGGACGACCATGCCGTCGTCGTCGACGCGCACGACGTCACCGGTGCGCAGCCAGCCGTCGGGCAGCAGCTGCTCGGCCGTCTCCTCGGGGCGCTGCCAGTAGCCGGCGAACACCTGGGGGCCGGAGATCAGCAGCTCGCCCTGCTCGCCGGGCGCGACCTCGCGCGTCGGGTCCTCCTGGTCGACCACGCGGATGCGGGTCGAGGGGAACGGCAGGCCGAGCGCACCGGGCCGGCGGTCCTGCGTCAGGGGGCTGCCGAGCGCGACGGGCGAGGTCTCGGTCAT
>NZ_LNTD01000123.1 GCF_001462455.1 Cellulomonas sp. B6 | reverse complement strand
CGGCGGGTGGCGGGTCCGGGCGGCGGCGCGTCCGGTCGGGCGGCAGGTCCGGACGTCAGGCGACGCGGGCCGCGGCGGCGTCGCGCTCGGCGACCCCCTCGCGGACGAGCGGGATGACGTACCGGCCGAAGTCGACGGCGTCGTCGAGCAGGTCGTACCCGCGGGCGGAGATCACGCGGACGCCCAGGTCGTAGTACGCGAGCAGCGCCTGCGCGACCTGCTCGGGCGTCCCGACGAGCGCGTTGGAGTTGCCCGCGCCGCCCGTCGCCCGGGCGGTCGCCGTCCACAGCACCTCGTCGTGCCGGTCGCCCTCGGCGGCGATCTGCAGCAGCCGCTGCGAGCCCGCGTTCTCGGGCGCGTCGACCGGGTGCCGACGGCTGAGCGTGCCGCCGAGTGCCGCCTTGCGCGCCTCGATGCGGTCGAGCACGCGGTGGGCCTTCTCCCACGCGAGCTCCTCGGTCGGCGCGACGATCGGCCGGAAGGCGGCGTGGATGCGCGGCGGCGTCGCGCGCCCGGCCGCCGCGGCCTCGGCGTGCACGCGGTCGATCTGCTCGCGCGTGCGCGCCCGCGGTTCGCCCCAGACGGCGAAGACGTCCGCCTCGGCGGCACCCACCCGGTAGGCGGCGTCCGACGAGCCGCCGAACGAGATGGTCGGCGTGCGGCCACCGAACGGCTTGACGTCGAGCACGAAGTCCTCGAGGTCGTAGTGCGTGCCGTGGTGGTCGAACGGGGTCTCGCTCGCCCACGCCTGCTTGACGACGCGGATGTACTCGCCCGTGCGGTCGTACCGCTCGTCCTTGGTGAGCGTGTCGCCCTCGCGCCGCTGCTCGTGGTCGTTGCCGCCGGTGATGAAGTGCACCGACAGGCGCCCGCCGGACACCTGGTCGAGCGTCGCGAACGTCTTGGCCGCGTACGTCGGCGCCGACACGTTGGGGCGGTGCGCGAGCAGCAGCTGGACGTCCGGCACGCGCGCGGCGACGTACGCGGCGAGCGCGGCCGGGTCGGCGCCGGACGAGCCGTACGCGAAGAGCACACGCGTCCAGCCGTGGTCGGCGTGCGCGCGCACGAGCCGCTCGAGGTAGGCGAGGTCGAGCGGGCCGGACGTCGTGCGGGCGGACGTCTCGGACGCGTCGGACGGGGCGGCGATGCCGAGGAACTCGACGGGCACGGTGGTCTCCTGGGGTCGGGTCGGGTCGGGTCGGGTCGAGCTGAAGTGACATCTCGCGCGGAGAGAGCGATCCGGTCTCGCCGCGCGAGGCTGGATCGCCCTCTCACGCCGAGAGGGCGATCCGGTCTTGCTCCGCGTGGAACTGGATTGACCTCTCG
>NZ_LNTD01000122.1 GCF_001462455.1 Cellulomonas sp. B6 | reverse complement strand
GGCACGGGGGCGCCCGGGTACGGGTGCGTCGGCTGCTGCCAGGGCGCGCGCGCCCGGTGCCGGCGCTGCGTCGCCGTGATGACGAGCACGAGCATGCCGATCACGAACACGAGCCACAGCAGGCCCGCGAGCGGGCCGCTGCCGTCCCAGAACCACCACCAGCCGTCGCCGCGTGCCAGGCCGATCACGACGAGCACGAGCGAGCCGAGCAACGTCGGGTCGGTGTCGCCGGCCAGCAGGCGCTCGAAGAGGATGCGGCCGTCGCGGGCGTCGGGCAGCAGCGCCCACGCGACGCCGTACAGCAGGAAGCCGAGCCCGCCGAGCAGGAACGACACGGCGAGGACGCCGCGCACGATCAGCGGGTCGACGCCCAGGCGCTCGGCGACGCCGCCGGCGACGCCGCCGACCCAGCGCTCGTCGGTGCGGTACAGCCCCGTGCGGCGCACACCCGTCCAGAACGACGAGGGAGCGCGGTCCGCGGGGGGCGTGGTGCCCGGCTGGGGGCCGGGGCCCGTGCCGGGCGTCGTGCCCGGTGCGCCGGTGCCGCCACCGGCGGGAGTCTGCGTGTCCATGGCTCGATCCTGACGCGGCCGCCACCCCGGGCACATCGGGGACGACCCCTGAGGGGACCCTGGGACGCACCCCCAGATCCGGTGCGGCGCCCCTGAACCTCGGCCGGGGTGCGTGCCGCGGCCGGTGCGGGCGTGTGACGATCGGTGCGTGACCACCGCCCCCGCCCCGTTCGGCGCGCCCCCGCGCCCGGTGCCCGCGCCGCGCGTGCGCCTGCCGCTGCGCCGACCCGAGCAGGGCCGCTGGTTCGCGGGCGTGGCCACGGGCCTCGCGGCGCACCTGGCGCTGCCGGTGGCTGTCGTGCGCGTCGCGCTCGTGCTGCTGGTGCCCGTCGCCGGCACGGGTGCCGCGCTGTACGTCTTCTGGTGGCTCGCGGTGCCCGTGGGGGACCCCGCGGCCGTCGCGGCCGCCGCCCGGCCCAGCACGCTGCAGCGGCTCGCGCGCCGCCAGCCGCTGCGCGCCGACGGGCGTCGTGTGCCGTGGGCCGAGCTCGCGCTGGGTGCGCTCCTTGTCCTCGCGGCCGGCGTGCTCGTGGCGATGCGCCTCGGTGCGCAGATCGACGCCGCGTGGGCGCTGCCCGTCCTCGTGGTGCTGCTGGGCCTCGCGCTGGCCTGGAGCCAGCTCGACGCCGTGCAGCGCACGCGGGGCGACGGGCGCCGCGTCAGCGTCCTGCGGCTCATCGGCGGCGGGCTGCTCGCGGGGGCGGGCGTGCTGCTCCTCGCGGGACAGGTGGTCGGACGCGGCGTCGAGCCCGTGCTGCTCGTGCAGTCGGCGGTCGCGGGGCTCGCGGTGCTGCTCGGCGTGGGCCTCGTGCTCGCGCCGTGGTGGGTGCGGCTCGTGCGCGAGCTCGGCGACGAGCGCGCGGCCCGCGCGCGGGAGGCCGAGCGCGCCGACATCGCGGCGCACCTGCACGACTCGGTCCTGCAGACCCTCGCGCTGATCCGCGCGCGCGCCGACGAGCCCGTCGAGGTCGCGCGCATGGCCCGCGCGCAGGAGCGCGAGCTGCGCGAGTGGCTCTACGACGACCGGCACGAGCCCGGCACGTCGCTGGTCGCGGCGCTGCGGGCCGTGGTCGCGGAGGTCGAGGACTCGCGGTCCGGGCCCGGGGGCGAGGCCGTCGCGGTCGACGTCGTCGTCGTGGGCGACCGCGTCCCGGAGCCCGACACGCTCGCGCTGCTGCAGGCGACGCGCGAGGCGCTCGTCAACGCGGTCGTGCACGGCAGGCCACCGGTCTCGCTGTACCTGGAGGCGGGCCCGCAGCTCGTCGAGGTGTTCGTGCGCGACCGCGGCGAGGGCTTCGACCTGGACGCGGTCGGTCCCGACCGGTTCGGCGTGCGGGAGTCCATCATGGGTCGCGTACGGCGCCGCGGCGGGACCGCGCGCGTCACCAGCAGCCCCGAGCGGGGCACGGAGGTGCACCTCGCGATGCCGGTCGGTCGTGGCGGGTCCGGGGTGGACGAGGACGAGGAGCGCAGCGCGTGAGCGAGCAGGTCGACGTGGTGCTGGTCGACGACCACCACATGTTCCGGGCGGGGGTCCGTGCCTCGCTCGACGCGCGCGTGCGGGTCGTGGGGGAGGCGGCCGACGTCGACGAGGCGGTCCGGGTGGTGCACGAGCTCGCGCCCCCGGTCGTGCTGCTCGACGTGCACCTGCCGGGCGGCGACGGCGGCGGCGGGGCCGAGGTCGTGCGGCGCTGCGTCGACGTGCCGGGCACGCGGTTCCTCGCGCTGTCGGTGTCGGACGCGTCGGAGGACGTCGTGGCCGTCATCCGGGTCGGTGCGCGCGGGTACGTCACCAAGAACATCGACCCGCAGGGCCTGTCCGACGCCGTGCTGCGCGTGGCCGGGGGCGACGCGGTGTTCTCGCCGCGGCTCGCGGGCTTCGTGCTCGACGCGTTCGGCGCGGCCGCGGGCGACGTCGCGACCGGCGACGACGAGCTCGACCGGCTCTCGGCGCGCGAGCGCGAGGTCATGCGGCTGATCGCGCGCGGGTACACCTACCGCGAGGTCGCGGGGGAGCTGTTCATCTCGGTGAAGACGGTCGAGACCCACGTGTCGGCGGTGCTGCGCAAGCTGCAGCTGTCGAACCGCAACGAGCTGACGCGCTGGGCGGCGGCACGCCGGCTGCTCTGAGCGGGCCCCGGGCGACGTCGAAGGACACCGCCGCGGTCCACGGACAGCGGCGTGCGTCTGTCCGTCGAGCCGGGGCCCGTCCGTCGGTGCGGCACGTGGTGGGTCTCACGTGCCGAGGACCTCGTGAGCGATCTGACACCGTGTCAGATCGCCTAGGGTGGGGTCATGGACGTGGTCTACGGAGCTCTCGTGGTGCTCCACCTGCTCGGGTGGGCGATGGTGTTCGGCGGCGTGCTCGCCGGGATGAAGGGCGCGACCCTCAACCCGGGGGCGTTCCACGGCGTGCTGACGGCGCTCGTGACCGGCATCGTGCTGGTCGGGCTCGCGTCGTCCGGCGTCGCGGGGCACGAGCCGAACAACGTGAAGATCGCCGTCAAGCTCGTGGTCGCGCTGGGCGTGACGGCGCTCGTGGTCGTCGGACGTCGTCGTCCCGAGGTCGTGACGCGCGGCTACCTCGGCGGGATCGCCGGGCTCACCGCCCTCAACGTGGCGATCGCGGTCCTCTGGCGCTGACGCGCGTGACGCCGGCACGGCGGGCGCCGTCCCGCCGTGTCGGTGGCGACGCCTAGGGTGGGTGCTGCCATGACCTCGCTGTTCGACTCCCTGCCCCTGTTCGGCCCCGCCACCACCCGCTCGCACGCGGGCGAGTCGTCGGGGCTGCCGCTCGTCGTGCCGCCGCGCGGTGACGACGCCGGCGCCGACGAGCCCGCGCCTGCCGACGAGGCACGCGCCGCCGCGCTCCTCGACGGCCTCAACCCCCAGCAGCGGGCGGCCGTGCTGCACGCCGGGGGCCCGCTGCTCATCGTCGCGGGCGCCGGCTCCGGCAAGACGCGCGTGCTCACCCACCGCATCGCGCACCTCCTCGCGACGCGCCGCGCGCGGGCCGGCGAGATCCTCGCGATCACGTTCACCAACAAGGCCGCCGCCGAGATGCGCGAGCGCGTCGAGCAGCTCGTCGGGCCGTCGGCGCAGCGCATGTGGGTCTCGACGTTCCACTCCGCGTGCGTGCGGATCCTGCGTCGAGAGGCCGCGACGCTCGGGCTGCGCACGAGCTTCTCGATCTACGACCAGGCCGACTCGCAGCGCCTGCTCACGCTCGTGGCGCGCGAGCTCGAGCTCGACCCGAAGAAGTTCCCGGCGAAGGCGCTGGGGCACAAGATCTCGGCCCTCAAGGACGAGCTCGTCGACCCCGACGCCTACGCCGCGAGCAACGGCGGCGGGCGCGCCGACGACTTCGACACGGTGCTCGCACAGGTCTACACGCGCTACCAGCAGCGGCTGCAGCAGGCCAACGCGATGGACTTCGACGACCTCATCATGCGCACCGTGCACCTGCTGCAGGCGTTCCCGCAGGTCGCCGAGCACTACCGCCGCCGGTTCCGGCACGTGCTGGTCGACGAGTACCAGGACACCAACCACGCGCAGTACGTCCTGGTGCGCGAGCTCGCCGGCGTCGGCGCGGGTGACGGCGGGACGGGCGGCGAGCACGGCGGGATCGGGCGCGGCGAGCTCACGGTCGTCGGCGACGCCGACCAGTCGATCTACGCGTTCCGCGGTGCGTCGATCCGCAACATCCTCGAGTTCGAGGCCGACTACCCGGACGCCACGACGATCCTGCTCGAGCAGAACTACCGCTCGACGCAGACCATCCTCTCGGCCGCCAACGCCGTGGTCTCCAAGGTGCCGGGGCGCCAGCCCAAGCGGCTGTGGACCGACTCGGGCGCGGGTGCGCAGATCGTCGCGTACGTCGCCGACGACGAGCACCAGGAGGCGCGCTTCGTCGCCGAGGAGATCGACCGTCTCGGCGACTCCGACGGCGTGCGCCCCGGGGACGTCGCGATCTTCTACCGCGCGAACGCGCAGTCCCGTGCGCTCGAGGAGGTGCTCGTGCGCGTGGGCCTGCCCTACAAGGTGGTCGGCGGCACGCGCTTCTACGAGCGCAAGGAGATCAAGGACGCGATCGCCTACCTGCGCGCGATCGCGAACCCCGACGACGACGTCAGCACGCGGCGCATCCTCAACGAGCCCAAGCGCGGGCTGGGGGAGCGCTCGGAGTCGATGGTCGCGGCGTTCGCCGAGCGCGAGCGGATCTCGTTCGGCGCGGCGCTGGGCCGGCTCGACGACGTCCCGGGCCTCGGCACGCGTGCGGTGACCGGGCTGAGGGCGTTCCAGGCCATGCTCGACGAGCTGCGCGACCTCGCCGCGTCGGGCGCCGGTCCGGCCCAGGTGCTCGGTGCCGTGCTCGACCGCAGCGGCTACCTCGTGACGCTGCGCGGCAGCGACGACCCGCAGGACGGCTCGCGCGTCGACAACCTCGCCGAGCTGCACGCGGTCGCCTCCGAGTTCGAGCAGTCCGAGCCCGAGGGCTCGCTCACCGACTTCCTCGAGCGCGTCTCGCTCGTCGCCGACTCCGACCAGATCCCCACGCCCGACGGCGCGGACGCCGCCGAGGAGGCCGCGGCGGCCGCAGCCGCGGGGGTCGTCACGCTCATGACGCTCCACACCGCCAAGGGCCTGGAGTTCCCGGTCGTCTTCCTCACCGGCATGGAGGACGGCACGTTCCCGCACATGCGGTCGCTGGCCGACCCCGACCAGCTCGCCGAGGAGCGGCGCCTCGCGTACGTCGGGCTGACGCGCGCACGGCAGCGGCTGTACGTCTCGCGCGCCGCGCTGCGCACCGCGTGGGGCGTGCCCAACGAGTTCCCGCCGAGCCGGTTCCTCGACGACATCCCCGAGGAGCTCGTCGACTGGCGGCGTCGCGAGTCCGCGACCTCGCGCCTGCGCGGCGGGTGGGGCTCGGGCTTCGGGTCGGGCGGCGGGCGGGGCTCGTCGTCCTCGTGGTCCGAGCGCGGGTCGTCCGGCTCGGCGAGCGGTCCCGTGCGCACCGAGCGGCGCGAGCCGCTGCCGCGCACCGGGGCGTCGTTCGGGTCGGCGACGCCGCGCGGCGACGTGCCCGACCTGGACGTCGGCGACAAGGTCACGCACGACGCCTACGGGCTCGGGACCGTGATCGCGCTCGAGGGTGCGGGCCAGAACGCGGTGGCGAAGATCGACTTCGGGACGCACGGCACGAAGCGTCTGCTGCTGCGCTACTCGCCCGTCACCAAGCTCTGACCGGCGCACGTCGCTAGGGTGTTCGCCGCCGCGGGCGCCGGACGAGGTGCGGCCGCGGGACGGGACGACGGACGGAGCACGGATGCGCAGGTCGGCTGTGGTGGCGGGTGCGGTGACGCTGGCGGTGCTGCTGGCCGCGTGCACGGGCGGTGACGCGGTGCCGGGGCCGACCACCTCGTCGACCGCGACGGCCTCGGCCGCTGCCGCGGCGCAGGTCGAGCCCGTGGTCGTCGAGGCGCTGCTGGGCGGCGAGCAGGTCGCCGTCGAGGTGGGGCCGTTCGCGCTGCACGGCGACGTCGGGGTGCTGCGGATCGCCGCGCCGACCCCGCCGTCGACGCTGAGCCTCGCGCTGTGGCACGTCTTCGACTTCCGCGCGAGCCCCGGCCCGAACGGCGTGCGCCTGGTGGATGCCGACGCCGGCACCGTCACGTCCGTGCTGACCACGACCGGTGATCGCCCGCTCGCGACCGGCAACAGCTCTCCGGGCGGTCCGCGCACCGACGCGGCGGTCGCGGCGGCCGACGGCGCGGAGGTCGTCCACGCCGCGTTCCCGGCGGTCGACGACGACACGGTCGACGTGCTCCTGCCGCAGGTCGGCTGGGTGCGGGACGTGCCCGTCGTCGCGGCCGAGGCGGCGGGCGACCTCACGGTCCCGCCCTCCGAGCTCAGCGACCAGCCCGCGGGCGAGGCGGTGACGGCGCCCGTGGAGACGTACACCGAGGCGCTCTCCGGGCAGGTCCGCACGCGCCGGACCGCGGACGAGGTCGAGGTCGCGGTGTCGTCCGACGTGCTGTTCGCGTTCGACTCCGACCAGCTCGCACCCGAGGCCGACGCGGCGCTGCAGAGCGCCGCCGCCCAGGTCGCCGCGCACGGGGGCGGGGACCTCACGGTCGTCGGCCACACCGACGACCAGGGCGACGAGACGTACAACGTCGACCTGTCGCAGCGTCGCGCCCAGACCGTCGCGACCCGGCTCGGGGAGCTCGTCGACCTGTCGGCGTTCGACCTGGCGGTCGAGGGGCGCGGCGAGAGCGAGCCGCTCGTCGTCGGGACCGGCGACGCCGAGCGCGCCCTCAACCGGCGCGTCGCCCTCGTGCTCGTGCCGTCGTCCGACGCCGCCGAGACCGCCGAGGTCGTCGTGGACGCCGGTGCCCTGCCCGACCCGCAGGGCGCCGTGGCGACCGGCGCCACGGGTCTCTCCGTCGTCGACGGCGACGCGACGTTCGACGTGCGGCTGCCCGAGGTCCGGCGCGTCGGCCGGTACCTCGTCGGGGCGCTCGAGGTCACGAACACGGGTGCGACGGACCTCGCGCTCGGCTCGCTCGCGGTCGGCGCGTGGGACGCGCGCGGCTCGTTGGACGCCGAGCTGCAGTTCGCCCCGACCAACGTGACCCTGGTGTCGGGCGGCACGCGGCTCTACCCGGTCGACTACGTCAAGGACGCGGAGCGCGGGGCGCGCGACCCCCTGTCGGACCGGATCGTCAACGGCGTCGCCCCCGGCACGGTGCGCACGGTGACCGTGGTCTGGCCCGACACGGGCGAGGACGTCGTCACGCTCGACGTCGCGCCACGGTTCCACCCCGGCAACGCCGAGCTCCGCATCGCGGGACGCGCGCCGTTCCGGCTCACCGACGTCCCCGTCGTCGAGGACTGAGCCCCGGCTCAGGCTCCTCGCAGCACCCGCGGCCGGGTCGGGTCGGTGTTGTCCACGACGACGTCGGCGCGGCCCACGGGGTCGTGCTCGGCCAGGTAGAGGGCCTGCCCCCGGCGGTACCGCGCGTTCGCGGGGTGGTCGGGGTCGGGCGGGCACCCGTCGCGGACCGCCATGCGCGCGTACGTCACCTCGAACGGCACCTCGAGCCAGACCGTGACGTCCCAGCGCTCGGCGAGCTCGGTGCGCTGCAGGAAGATCCCGTCGAGCACGAGGACGGTCGTGCGCGGCACCGCGCGCCACGGCAGGCCCGGGTCGGCGTCCGTGCGCACGTCGTGCACCGCGGTGCGCACGCGCCGGGGGCCGCGGTGGCCCGCACGCAGCGGGTCGAGCAGCACGGCGCAGAACGCGTCGAGGTCGTACGAGTCGCGGTAGAACCCCTCGGGGCTGGTCCGCCCGCGGCGGTAGCGCTGGGCCGCGGGTCGGTGGAACCCGTCGACTGACGCGCGCAGCACCGCCGCGCCGCGGTCGGTGAGCGCGTCGCCCAGCGCGTCGGCGAACGTGGTCTTGCCCGCGCCGTCCACGCCGTCGACGGCGACGAGCACCGGCCGGTCCAGCGCGTCCGCGGCGGGGACGACGGCGGCGACCCGGTCGAGCACCGCCCGGCGGGAGTCGGGCACGGGACGACCGTAGCGAACCGGACCGCGGCGACGTGACCCCGCCCACAGTCTCTTGATGTCGAGGGACCTCGGTCCCGGCGATACGATCACTGCGGCGACGCGGCCGCACCGGGCCGTCGCGGTGGTGACGAGAGGAACCGGACCAGGTGGACCTGTTCGAGTACCAGGCACGTGACATCTTCGAGAAGCACGGCGTGCCCGTGCTCGGCGGCATCGTCGCCACGACCCCCGACGAGGCCCGCGCGGCGGCGGAGCGGCTGCTCCCGCCCGAGGGCGGTGTGGTCGTGGTCAAGGCCCAGGTGAAGACGGGCGGCCGCGGCAAGGCGGGCGGCGTCAAGATCGCCCGGTCCGCCGACGAGGCCGCCGAGAGGGCCGGCGAGATCCTCGGCATGGACATCAAGGGGCACACCGTGCACCGCGTGATGATCGCTGCCGGTGCGCGCATCGCGCAGGAGTTCTACTTCTCGCTGCTGCTGGACCGCGCCGAGCGTCGCTACCTCGCGATGTGCTCGGTCGAGGGCGGCATGGAGATCGAGCAGCTCGCGGTCGAGCGCCCCGACGCCCTCGCGAAGGTCGCGGTCGACCCCCGCACGGGCATCGACCAGGCGAAGGCCGACGAGATCGTCGCCGCCGCGGGCTTCGCGCCCGAGCTCGCGCCGAAGGTCGCGGACGTCCTGCAGAAGCTGTGGACCGTCTACCGCGAGGAGGACGCGACGCTCGTCGAGGTCAACCCCCTCGTGCTCACCGAGGAGGGCGACGTCGTCGCGCTCGACGGCAAGGTCACGCTCGACGCCAACGCGGACTTCCGCCACGCCGAGCACGCCGAGCTCGAGGACGCCGCCGCGGCCGACCCGCTCGAGGCGCGCGCCAAGGAGAAGGACCTCAACTACGTCAAGCTCGACGGCGAGGTCGGCATCATCGGCAACGGCGCGGGGCTCGTCATGAGCACGCTCGACGTCGTCGCGTACGCCGGCGAGGCGCACGGCGGCGTCAAGCCCGCGAACTTCCTCGACATCGGCGGCGGCGCCTCGGCCGAGGTCATGGCCGCGGGCCTCGACATCATCCTGTCGGACCCGCAGGTCAAGTCGGTGTTCGTCAACGTGTTCGGCGGCATCACGGCGTGCGACGCGGTCGCCAACGGCATCGTCGCGGCGCTCGGGATCCTCGGCGACGAGGCGTCCAAGCCGCTCGTCGTGCGCCTCGACGGCAACAACGTGGTCGAGGGCCGCGCGATCCTCGCGCAGGCCGCGCACCCGCTCGTGACGCTGGCCGAGACGATGGACGGCGGGGCCGACAAGGCCGCCGAGCTCGCCCACACCGCCTGAGACCCCCGACCAGAGAGAAGCAGACACACCATGGCGATCTTCCTCACCGAGGAGTCCAAGGTCATCGTCCAGGGCATGACGGGGTCGGAGGGCCAGAAGCACACGACCCGCATGCTCGCGTCGGGCACGCACGTCGTCGGTGGCGTGAACCCGCGCAAGGCCGGCACGTCGGTGACGTTCCCGCACGGCGACGGCACGGTCGACGTGCCCGTCTTCGGCTCGGTCGCCGACGCGGTCGCGCAGACCGGCGCCGACGTGTCCGTGATCTTCGTGCCGCCGGCCTTCACCAAGGCCGCGGTCGTCGAGGCCGTCGACGCGGGCGTCCCGCTCGTCGTCATCATCACCGAGGGCGTGCCGGTGGCCGACACCGCCGAGTTCTTCGCCTACGCGCAGGACAAGGGCGTGCGGCTCGTCGGCCCCAACTGCCCGGGCCTCATCAGCCCCGGGAAGTCCAACGTCGGCATCATCCCCGCCGACATCACGGGCCCCGGTCGCATCGGCCTGGTGTCGAAGTCGGGCACGCTGACCTACCAGATGATGTACGAGCTGCGGGACTTCGGGTTCTCCTCGGCCGTCGGCATCGGTGGCGACCCGATCATCGGCACGACCCACATCGACGCGCTCGCCGCGTTCGAGGCCGACCCCGACACCGACCTCATCGTCATGATCGGCGAGATCGGCGGCGACGCCGAGGAGCGTGCCGCGGCCTACATCCAGGCGAACGTCACCAAGCCGGTCGTCGGCTACGTCGCGGGCTTCACGGCGCCCGAGGGCAAGACCATGGGCCACGCCGGTGCGATCGTGTCCGGCTCGTCCGGCACCGCGCAGGCCAAGAAGGAGGCCCTCGAGGCCGCCGGCGTCAAGGTCGGGAAGACCCCGTCGGAGACGGCCGCACTCGCGCGCGAGATCCTCTCCGCCTGACGCACCACCGAGAGCGGCGACCCGGACCCGGGAGGTCCGGCTCGCCGCTCTCGTGCGTCACGGGCCGCGGGACCACGCAGGGCCGACGCGCCGGGTCCGGGTGCCACCGCCCGGCCGGGGGAGCGGCGACCATGGGCGGGTGCCCACCCCCACCGGTCCCGTCCCCACCACGGGACGCGTGCGCCGCGTCCTGCAGGACGACCCGCGCCCGTCGTTCTTCACGTCGGCGATCGACGGCGCGCCGCGGTGGGCCGTCGGTGCACTGACCGCCCTGCAGGGGGCCGCGCTCTCGCTGCTCGTGGTCGCGCTGCCCGCGGTCGCGGTGTTCGTCGCGACCTCCGCCGACCCCGCGAACGCCGACGTCGCCTGGACCCGGGCGGTCGTCGTGGCCGCGAACCTCTGGCTGCTCGCGCACGGCGTGCCGGCAGCCCTCGGCGGTGCGGTCGTCTCGGTCGTGCCGCTCGGGCTCACCGCGCTCGCGGTGTTCACGTGCTACGCGTCGGCGCGCCGCTCGGGCCACGCCACGCGCGGTGCCGCGCTCGCGGGCGTCGGCGCGTACACGCTGCTCACGGTGCTCGTCGCGCTCGTCGCCGGCGCCGACGCAGGCGGGGTGCTGCGTGCGCTGCTCGGCGGGGTCGTCGTCGGGACGCTCGGGCTGGGGGCCGGTCTGCTGCGCCGCCCCGAGGCCCCGTCGTGGTCACGGCTTGTCGCCCCGTGGCGCGACCGGCTGCCCGGCGGTGCCGCGGTCGGTCTGCGGGCCGGGCTGCTCGCGACGGCCGGCCTCGTCGGCGTCGCGGCGGTCGTGACCGTCGTGTGGGTGGCGTCCGGTCACGCCACGATCGCCGAGGTCGTCGCCGGTCTCTCGCTCGACGCGGTCGGCGGGGTCGTGCTCGCCGTCGCGGAGCTCGCGTTCGTGCCGAACCTCGTCGTGTGGGCGCTCGCGTGGGTCGCCGGGCCGGGGTTCGCGGTCGGTGCCGGCACGCGCTTCGCCCCCGACGACGTCGTCGCCGGCCCGCTGCCCGCGGTCCCGCTGCTCGGTGCGCTGCCCGACGCGGGCGGTGGGCCGCTGCTCGCGGCGCCCGCCCTCGTGCTGGCCGTCGGCGTGCTGGCCGGCCTGGCGCTGCACCGCTGGTCGACGCCGACGCGGCCGCGCGACGTCGCGGTGTCCCTCGGTGTCCTGGCAGGGACGGTGGGGGGCCTGGTCGCGGTGCTGGTGGCCGCGGCGAGCGGTGCCGTCGGCCCCGGCCGGATGGCGCACGTCGGCGCGCACGTCGGCCTCGTCGCGCTGCTCGTGGCCGCCGGGACGGGCGTCGCCGCCGCGTGCGTGTGCGTGCCGTGGGACCCCGAGGTGCGTGCGGCGGTACGACGCCGGCGCGAGCGCCGGCGTGCGGGTGGCGACGCGGTGTCGCCGTCCCGCGCCGCGGCGACGTCCGAGGCGGCGCCGACGTCCGGGACCGGCGCGGTGCCGACCACGGACGGCCCCGTCACCGGTCCCGCCTGAGGTCGTCGGCCGCTCGCGACGGGTCAGCCCCGGCGGCCGACCAGCGAGCCGACGCGGTCCTGCACGGCCTGCTCGAACTGCGACTGGCACGCGCGCTGCGCCTGCTGCGTCAGCGCGGCGCCGCTGCAGCCCTGCAGGTCGCGGACCGCGTCCACGTAGAGCAGCGACTGCCCGCTGAGAACCGTCCACAGCAGCGAGGCCGCGATCAGCACGACCGCGAGCCCGACGACCTGACCGCGGGCCCGGGCCCGCGCGGCCCGCACCACGGCGACGATCGCGAACGTGAGGCTCGCGACGGCCGTGACGGGAGCGAGCAGCAGGCCGGGGAACGGTGCGCTCATCAGCAGCACGCCGAGCAGCAGCAGGCACGCGCTCCACACCGCCGCGCGCGTCGCGCGGGCGACACCGGCCGGGTCGGGCGGCGCCGGAGGTCGGGGCCCTGGCGGCTGCTGCCAGCCGCCGT
>NZ_LNTD01000121.1 GCF_001462455.1 Cellulomonas sp. B6 | reverse complement strand
AGGAGCCGACGATGACCGAGACCCCCGCCGTGACCCCCGCGGCGCTGCCCGTGCCTGACGTGGCGCGCTCCGGCCGCGCCGTCCTCGACGAGGTCGCGACGGCCGTCGTCGGCATGGCCGAGCCGCTGCGCATCGCGCTCGCGGCGCTGCTCGCGGGCGGGCACGTGCTGTTCGAAGACGTCCCGGGCCTCGGCAAGACGCTCGCGGCCCGCAGCCTCGCCACCGCGCTCGGCCTGGACTTCCGCCGCATCCAGTGCACGCCCGACCTGCTGCCGTCCGACGTCACCGGGTCCAGCGTGTTCGACCCCGCGACGTCGGAGTTCACGTTCCGCCCCGGCCCGGTGTTCACGGGTCTGCTGCTGGCCGACGAGATCAACCGCACCGCCCCCAAGACGCAGTCGGCGCTGCTCGAGGCGATGGCCGAGCGGCAGGTCAGCGTCGACGGCACGACGCACCCGCTGCCCGCGCCGTTCCACGTGGTCGCGACGTCCAACCCCGTCGAGTACGAGGGCACGTACCCGCTGCCCGAGGCGCAGCTCGACCGGTTCATGGTGCGCCTCGCCGTCGGGTACCCGGGCCGCGACGCCGAGGTCGACGTCCTCGCGCGGCGCCTCGAGCGGCGCCGCGAGGCCGCACCCGTCGGGCAGGTCGTCGACGTCGCGACGTTGCTGGCCATGCAGGCGGGCGTCGAGGCCGTGACGGTCGACCCCGACGTGCTGGCCTACGCGGTCGACCTGGCCGCGGGCACGCGTGCGCACGCGGCCGTCGAGGTCGGGGCGTCGCCGCGCGGCTCGCAGGCGCTCGTGCTGGTCGCGCGCGCGCTCGCGGTGCTCGACGGCCGCGACTACGTGACCCCCGAGGACGTCAAGGCCGTCGCCGTCCCGGCGCTCGCGCACCGCCTGTCGCTGTCGCCGCAGGCGTGGGCGGCCGGGCTCGCACCCGAGGCCGTCGTGCGGGAGGTGCTCGCGCAGGTCCCCGGGCCGACGACGGCCCGCCGCGCGTGAGCCTCCCTGAGCGGCCGCCCGCGCGGCCCCCGACCTGGGTCGACGACGACGCGCCCGTCGTCGCGCTGCAGGGCCGGTGGACGCCGACGCTCGCGACGACGTGCGCGTCGGCGGCCGCGCTGCTCCTGCTGCTGCTGGGCGTGCTGCTCGCGCGGCCCGACGTCGCGGTGCTCGGCGTCGCACCGCTCGTGCTCGCCGTGCGCGCGCTGGCCGCGCGCCCCGAGGGCGCAGTGACGGCGCGGCTCGAGGGTCCCGGCGTCACCGACGACGACGCGGACGGCACGACGGGTCGGCTGCGGACCACGCTGCGTGTCGAGGGCCCGGGCCCGTGGGCGACGGTGGCCGTGAGCCGCGAGGACCGGCCGGGCGTCGAGCTGCTCGTGCGCGTCGACGGCGTGCGCCGGCTCCCGGTCGTGGCGCGCACCGTGCGCACCGGGCCGCAGGAGGTCGCGTCGGCCGACGTGCAGGGTGTCGGGCCCGACGGTGCGTCGCTCGCCGAGCCGACCCCGCGGGTGACGCGTCGCACGACGGTGCTGCCCGCGACCGCGCCCCTGCTGGAGGTGCCGCTGCCGTCGCGCCTGCGCGGGCTCACGGGACCGCACCCGTCGCGCCGCCCCGGCGAGGGCGGCGACCTGCGTGACGTGCACCCGTGGGCGCCCGGCGACCGGCTGCGCCGCATCGACTGGCGCGTCACGGCACGGCGCTCGCCCGACCTGCGCGAGCTGTACGTGCGTCGCGAGCACGCGCTCGCCGAGGCGGTCGTCGTGCTGGTCGTCGACTCGCGCGACGACGTCGGGCCCGACCCCCGCACGTGGCGCGGCGCGCTCGCGCCGCACCCGCAGGACGCGACGTCCCTCGACCGCGCGCGCCAGGCCGCCGCGGCCGTCGCGCGCGCCTACCTGGACCGTGGCGACCGCGTGGGGCTCGACGACCTGGGCGTGCGACGGCGGCCCGTGGCGCCGGGCGGCGGGCGCCGGCAGCTCGACCGGATCCGGCACGCCCTCGCGCTGACCGCGCCCGAGGGTGCGCCCGCCGAGCGGCTGCGCCCGCCGCGGCTGCCGTCCGGTGCGCTGGTCGTCATGTTCTCGACGTTCCTCGACGACGAGTCGGCGCGCGTCGCGGCACGCTGGCGGGCCGCCGGGCACCGCGTCGTCGGCGTCGACGTGCTGCCGCGCCTGCGGACGTCCGGCCTGTACGACCGCGAGCGGCTCGCGCTGCGGATCGCGACCCTGACGCGCACCGACCGGATGGCCGAGCTCGCGGACCAGGGCGTCGAGCTCGTGACGTGGCGCGACGACGCGGCGGTCGCGCTGCGCGTGCTCGCACGCCGCGGGCAGCGCCGCGCCGGGGCGGGGGTGCCCGGGTGAGCGGGCTGGTGCGGGCCGAGGGCGTCGGGGCGTGGGTGCTGGACCGCCTCGGCGCCGCCGCGCGGGCGCCACGGGGCCGTGGCGTGCCGCCGGAGGTCGACGTGCGCGCGGGTCGGACCGTGCCCGGCCTGCTGCTGCGGGTCGTGCTCGCGCTCGCGGGGGCCGGTGCCGTGCTCGTCGCGACGGGTCTGCCCGGGCCGGGCCTCGGCGGGCTCGTGGTGATGCTCGTGGCGGGCGTCGCGCCGGCGGTGCTGCCGCGGCTGCCGTCGGCGGCCGTGCTGCTGCTCCTGCTGGGCGGCTGGCTCGTGGTCCACGACCCGACGCCGCCGCTCCGGCTGGCCGCCCTGGTGCTGCTCGTGCACGTGGTGCTGCGGCTCACGCCCGTGGTCGCGCTGACGGGGTTGCGCACGCGCGTCGAGCTCGCGGTGCTGGGCCACGACCTGCGTGCCGTGATCGCCGCCCAGGTCGGCGCGCAGGCGCTCGCGCTGGTCGCGGGTGTCGTCGCGGGCTCCGGCGTCGGCAGCGGGTGGCGCGTCGCGGGGCTCGTGGTGGTGCTGGTCCTGACGTCCCTGGCGATCGCGCGGCCCGAGCGGCCGTGGTGGCGCTCGCAGGACGGGTAGCGCCGGACGACGACGTCGGCGGCACGGCTCGTCCTCGTCCGCCGGGTGACCGACGGACCGTCGAGACGCCCACAGGACCCCGCCCGGACGACGGCCCCACCGGAACCGCCGGGCGCCGGGCGCCGGGTGCGGGGACGTCCCTACCGTCCTGCACATGTCCTCGTCATCGGTCATCGGGTCCGCGCTCACGGACGTCAGAGCGCAGGTGTCGTCCGCGCGGGCAGCGGTCGTCCGCTCGCGCGAGGTCACGTGGACGGGCACGGCCGCCGCAGCCGCCGACCGTCGCCGCGGCGACCTGCTCACCGCCCTGCGACGCTGCGACGAGGCGCTCGACGCCGCGGACCGGCTCGTGGAGGTCGCGCGCCGCGCCGAGATGCAGTGCGTGCCGCCGGCGGGCCTCGCCATCACGACGGTCGGGCGGTGAGCGGGGCCGTGCGCGAAGGCATCTCGCTGACGATCTCGGGGGACGGGCGCGTCCTGGTCGACGCCGACGAGCTCCTGGCCTCGGCACGTGACCTGCGGTCGGCCGCCGACGGCCTGCACGCCGCCGACGTGCGGCTGAGGACGACCGTGATCGTGTCGCCGGTGTTCGCGTCCCCGGTGCCCGAGGTGCGGGCGGTGCACGAGGCTCTCGCGGCGCTGCGCCGCGCCCTGCACGGCCCCGCCGCGATCGAGCAGGACGTGCGCGAGCTCGCGTCCCGCACGGTCGACGCCGCGCACACCTACAGCCTCGCGGAGACCGACGCGCAAGCGAGCTGGCGCGGCCTGATCGGTACGTTCGGGACGGCGGCGGGAGTGCCCGGCGCCGGGCTGCTCGGCGGCCTCGCGATCGCCACCGCGGTCGGTGACGTGCTGCTGGCCGAGGCGCGCGACCTGCTGCGGGACCCGTGGGGGACCGCCTCGCCGCAGGGTCGCGTCGACTTCGCGGCCCGCCTCGCCGGGACGCCGCAGCGCATCGTGCGCGACGGCCGTGCCGGCCTCGTGCTGCAGCTGCTCGGTGGCGCGCTCGGCACGCTCGCGGGCGCCGGCCCGCGCCACCTGGACCCGGTGCGTCGCTTCACCGCGCGCGTCGCCGGCCTGCTGCCCTCGCGGGAGGCGCGGCTCGTGCCGCGACTGTTCCCCCCGGACCTCCCGGCGCCCGACGGCGTCGCGGGCATGGTCGACCTGGTCGCCCGCACCTACGACGAGGACACCGAGACGGGTGAGCCCGGCACGCCGCTCGCGACCGTGACCGTGCAGCGGATCGAGCACGCGGACGGGTCGACGGCGTGGGTGGTGGCGATCCCCGGGACCCGTGCCGCGGGCCTCGCGAGCGACGTGCCCACCGACAACGGGACCAACCTCGCGCTCGAGGGTGGCGTCCCCGACGTCATGACGAGCGCGGTGCTCGACGCGATGGCCGCGGCGGGTGTCGGCCCCGACGAACCGGTCGCGCTCGTGGGGCACAGTCAGGGCGGCATGGTCGCGACGACCGTCGCCGCCGCGGCCGCGAGCAGCTACGCGGTCCGGCTCGTCGTGACCGCCGGCTCGCCCGACGTACCCGTCGTCGTGCCGCCGGGCGTCGCCGTCCTCGCGGTGCGGCACGCCGAGGACGCCGTCACGCTGCTCGACGGGATCGTGGGCGAGCGGGGCGGGCCGGACACGTTGTCGGTCGTGCGGAACCTCTCGGAGACCGGCGGCCCGGCGGCGCCGTCGTTCAGCCAGGCGCACGCCGTCAGCGGGTACGTCGAGACGGCCGGGATGGTCGACGAGGAGCTCGGCAAGCTGCCCGCCGACGACCCGGTGCGCACCGCGCTGCACGACGTGCTCGGCGACGGGGGAGCGGTCGCCGCGACGACGCGTCAGTACACCGTGACGACCGGACCGTTGCAGGTGTGCGAGCCGCCACCCGTTCGTGCCGAGCCGCCCGCGAGCCCCACGCCGACGCCCGCCCCGACGCCGCCTGACCGGAGGATCCCGCCGCCTGATGGCTTCGAGGGGTGGCCCGGGCCACGGCCGATCATCCCGGTGCCGGAGGGCTTCCTCCGCGGGCGGGGGGCGGCCGACGTCAGCGCTTCGAGCCCGTGAGCCCCGACAGCACGAGGCTGACGACCGAGACGATGAGCGCCCCGATCACGGCGGTGCCGAAGTTGTCGATCCGCAGGCCCCACGACGTCTGCTCCGTGATCCACGCCGTGAGCATCAGCATGAGCGCGTTCACGACCAGCGTGAACAGCCCGAGCGTGAGGATGTACAGCGGGATCGACAGGACCGCGACGATCGGCTTGACGATCGCGTTGACCAGACCGAACACCAGCCCGATCAGCAGGAAGATGCCGACCCGCTCGGCGGTCGTCGCGCCACCGACGACCTCCAGGCCCGACAGCAGGACGGTCGCCAGCCAGATGGCGACCCCGTTCACGATCACGCGCGCGACGAATCCCATGCGTCGATCCTGCCAGGTCGGGCGCCGGCGCACCCGGGAGCCGTGCCCGGGGCGACCCCGGGCGTCCCCGCACGCCCCGTGCGGTGGCCTGTGCGTCGGTGCCGTCGGTGCCGTCGGTGCCGTCGGTGCCGTCGGTGCCGTCGGCCGCCAGGCCCGCCGTGCGCGGGCGCGGACGTCGCCGGAGGTCCCAGGTCCGCGGTGGCACCATGGCCCCGTGAGCCGCGTCCCCCTCCGCCGTGCCCTCGCCGACGTGCCCGCCTACGTGCCGGGCGCGCGTGCCGCCGTGGGTGCCGCCGCGTTCAAGCTGTCGTCGAACGAGAACCCGTACCCGCCGCTGCCGTCCGTGGTCGCCGCGGTCGCCGACGCGGCCGTGGACGTCAACCGGTACCCCGACATGTTCGCGACCGAGCTGACCGTGGCCGTCGCGCACCGCCTGGGCGTCGCACCCGAGCAGGTCGTCGCCGGCACCGGGTCCGTCGCCGTGCTGGGGCACGTGCTGACGGCCGTGTGCGAGCCGGGCGACGAGGTCGTGCTCCCGTGGCGCTCGTTCGAGGCGTACCCCATCGCCGTCACGCTGGCGCACGCGCAGCAGGTGCGCGTCCCCGTGCACGCCGACGGGCGGCTCGACCTGCCTGCGATGGTGGCGGCGATCACGCCGCGGACCCGGGTCGTGCTGGTGTGCACGCCCAACAACCCGACCGGGCCGGCCGTCCGCGACGCCGAGCTGCGCGACTTCCTCGCCGCCGTCCCGGGCGACGTGCTCGTCGTCCTCGACGAGGCCTACGTCGAGTTCGTGCGGGACCCGCAGGCGCCCGACGCGATCGCGCTGCTCGCCGAGCACCCCAACGTCGTGGTCCTGCGGACGTTCTCCAAGGCGTACGGGCTCGCGGGGCTGCGCGTCGGCTTCGCGGTCTCCCGACCGCGGATCGCCGCGGGCATCCGCACGGCGTCCACGCCGTTCGGGGTGTCGCACGTCGCACAGCTCGCGGCCCTCGCGTCGCTGCGCGCCGAGGGTGAGCTGCTCACGCGCGTCGAGGCCGTCGTCGCCGAGCGCGAGCGCATGCTCGACGGCCTGCGCGCACAGGGGTGGGAGGTGCCCGACAGCCAGGCGAACTTCGTGTGGCTCGGCCTCGGCGACCGGTCCGTGACGTTCGCCGAGCGCTGCGCGCAGGCGGGCGTCATCGTGCGGCCCTTCGCCGGCGACGGCGTGCGCGTCAGCGTCGGCGAGCGCGAGGCGACCGACATCTTCCTCGAGGTCGCCGCGGAGCACTCCCCCCGCTGACGTCAGGCGGTCGCGCCGCTCACCGGTCGCACGAGCACACGAGGTTCTGCTCGAGCACCTGCTCACCCTCCTCGGGACGCGCCCACGCGTGCGCCTCGGCGAGGGTCGTGAACCGGCGGGGTGCGAGCCGGCCGTCGGCGAGCATGACCACCACCTCGATCTGGTCGCGCGGGTCGGTCCACGGCACGGTGCCGGTCACGGTCGCTCCGGTGGTCACGGGAGGCTCCTCGGGTCGGTCGGACACGGACGCGTCGGGCCGCTCGTCCGACGTGCCGCGCACACGACGCGCCGTGCACGCGGTGCAGCGGGCGCCGGGACGACCTGTCGCGCCTCCGGCCATCGTGCCCCTCGGGCCGCCGGTGGTGCGACCCGCGTCGTCCCGGCGACGCTGCGTCAGGCCGCGCGGCGCAGCGGGACCGTCGGGAAGTCGACGGGCACGCCGAGCGCGACGTTGACGTAGTTGGTGAACAGGTTGAGCGCGACGTGCGCGATCGTCTCGACGATCTGCTCGTCGCCGAACCCCTGGTCGCGCACGGCCTGCACGTCGGCGTCGGTGACGTGGCCGCGCTGCTCGACGACGGCGAGCGCGAACCGCAGCAGGGCCTCCGTGCGCGGGTCGTCGGACTCGCCGGCCTGCGCGGCGGCCATCACCTCGCGCGGGACGCCGGCCTTGCGGCCGAGCGCGGTGTGGGCTGCGAGGCAGTACTCGCACGCGTTGCGGTCGGCGACGGCCACGGCGATCTGCTCGCCCACGGCGGCGCCCAGCGTGCCCTGACCGAGCGCACCGAACGCGCCCCACATGCTGGCCAGGGCGGCGGGGGAGTGGGCGACCACGCGGAACATGGTGGGCACGCCGCCGAACGCCTCGCGGATCTGGTCGAGCTGGGCCTGCGTGGTGCCGGTCGTGGTCTGCGGGTCGACGGGCTCGATGCGGGACATGGGTGTCGCTCCTCGATCAGGGACGCCGGTGCGGGCTGCCTCGGCTGCGTCCCAGCCTGGTGGTGCCGACCGGACTCTGGGGAACGAATCGTCCACGATAGTTGCCTGATCGTCTGGCAGAGTGCAGGCATGCCCTCGGTGGACCGCCTCACGGCGCTGCTCGACCAGTTCCACGTCCGCGCGCACCTGTTCCACACGGGGGTGATGTGCGGGGTCACGCGGTACGCCGCCGAGCCCGGGCGCGGGTTCCTGCACGTCGTGCGCGACGGCGCGATGACCGTCACGCACCCCGGACCCGACGGGCGTACCCGCACGGTCGCGGTCGACCGGCCGAGCCTGCTGCTCTACCCGCGTCCGCTCGAGCACGCCTTCCAGCACGCGGCCGACGACGGCTCCGACCTGGTGTGCGCGACGCTCGACTTCGACGGCGGCACGGCGCACCCGCTGGTCCGCAGCCTGCCGCCCGTCGTCGTGCTGCCGCTCGACGCCGTCGCACCCCTGCGCCCGACGCTCGACCTGCTGTTCGCCGAGGTCGACGAGGTGCGCTGCGGCCGCCGCCTGCTCGCGGACCGGCTGTTCGACGTCGTCGTCGTGCAGCTGTTCCGCTGGGTGCTCGACCACGCCGACGAGCTCGCGCTGCCGCCCGGCCTGCTCACAGGCCTGGCCGACGAGCGGCTCGCGCCCGCCCTGGTCGCGGTGCACGAGGACCCGGGCGCGCCCTGGACGGTCGAGTCGTTGGCGCGCCGCGCCGCGATGTCCCGCAGTGCGTTCGCGGCGCACTTCAAGGACGTGGTCGGCACCGCGCCGCTCGACCACGTCACGGGCTGGCGCATGGGTGTCGCGCAGGACCGCCTGCGGGCGGGCGCGGCCGTCGCGCGCGTCGCGGTCGACCTCGGCTACGCGACGCCCGCGGCGTTCTCGCGCGCCTTCTCGCAGCGCGTCGGGCTCTCGCCGCGCGCGTGGCTCGGGGCCGACCGCGCGCGGCGCGCCGCCGACACGGACGCCGTGAGGTGAGCGAGCGACGCGCTTCCCCGGCACGATGGGACGCATGGACACCGACCCGACACCGGTCCCCACGTTCGAGGGGCGCAGCTGGGGCGCGGACGCCGAGTGGACCGCGTGGCTCGCCACCGGGGTCGGTCTCGCGGTGATCGCGGCCTTCTACCTGGTGGTCCTCGTCGCGTACGTCCGCATCATCCAGAAGGCCGGGTACTCGGGCTGGTGGGTGCTGGTGGGTCTCGTGCCAGGACTCAACCTCGTGATGTTCCTGGTCTTCGCGTACAGCCGCTGGCCCGTGCTGCGCGAGAACGAGCTGCTGCGCTCGCAGCGGGGGCTCCCGCCGGTCTGACGTCGTGCCGGGCGGGCGGCCAGAGGTCCCGCGCGCGGCGAGCCGTGCCGCCGTAGCGTCCGGTGACGGCCGCGCTCGGCCGCCACGAGCGGAGGTGGCCGGGTGGACGCGTACGACGCCGAGCAGGGTGCGCACGGTGAGGACGACGCGCCGGACGCGCCCGCGACGCCCGACGACGACGCGACCGGCGAGCGCGACTGGGTGGTCCTGATCGACGCGGTCGTCGCCCGGTACGCGACCACCTCCCTCGAGCACGCGCTGCGGGTCGCTGCCGGGGCGGGCGAGGTCGCGGTGCGGGCGGGCGTCCGGCTGCGGATCGACGTGCGCGCCGACGCCGTGACCTGCGGGATCCCGACCGCGGGCCCGGGGCGGCTGGACGCGGCCGGCGTGTTCGTGGCGCGTGAGGTCGCGCGCGTCGTGCGGGTCCTGGGGGCGACGCCGCACGAGCACGGGCCGCAGCTCGTCGAGGTCGCGGTCGACGCGCTCGACGGTCCCGCGGTGCAGGCGTTCTGGCGCGTCCTGCTGGCGTACGACCCGGCGGACATCGGGTGGGGCGACCGTGCGCGCGTCGAGGGTGGCCCGGCGGCCGACCCGGTGAGGGACCCGCAGCGGCGGGGGCCGAGCGTGTGGTTCCAGCAGGCGGGGCCGCGCGAGGCGGCGCGCAACCGGGTGCACCTCGACGTGCACGTGCCCGCGGCGCACGTGGAGGGCCGGATCGCGGCGGCGGTGGCGGCCGGCGGGCGGCTCGTGTCCGACGCGGGCGCGCCCTGGTTCTGGGTGCTGGCCGACCCCGAGGGCAACGAGGCGTGCGTCTGCCCGGCCGGTGGGGTGCCCGCCGAGCGGTGAGCCCGCGGCCGACGGCGCGGCTCCGCGACCTGTCCCCGCACCGCCGGTGTGGGGTTCCGACAAAGGCGTCGGACGAGCGTTGTCCGTCCCGGTCCCCCGCAACCTACGGAGGCGTAGCCTACGCTGACGTAGGTTCGACCCCGAGGCGAAGGAGACCCGCGTGATCCCGACCGGACCCGCGGCCGACGGCCCGCTCACCGACGACGGACTCGTCCAGCTGCTCACGCCGGCGGGCGAGCGCGTCCCGCACCCCGAGTACGACGCGTGGGTCGCCGACCTCGACCCCGACCGGCTGCGCGCGATGTACCGCGACATGGTGCTGACGCGCCGGTTCGACGTCGAGGCCACGGCCCTGCAGCGCCAGGGCGAGCTCGCGCTGTTCGCGCAGTCCCTCGGCCAGGAGGCCGCGCAGGTCGGCTCCGGGCACGCGCTGCGCCCGCAGGACCACGTCTTCCCGTCGTACCGCGAGCACGGCGTCGCGCAGGCCCGCGGCCTGGAGATGACGCAGCTGCTGCGGCTGTTCCGCGGCGTCGACCACGGCGGCTGGGACCCGGCCGAGCGCAACTTCCACCTGTTCACCCTGGTCATCGGCTCGCACACGCTGCACGCCACGGGCTACGCGATGGGCGTGCAGCGCGACGGGCTCGTCGGCACGGGCGACCCGGAGCGTGACGCCGCCGTCGTCACGTACTTCGGCGACGGCGCGACCGCGCAGGGGGACGTCAGCGAGGCGCTCGTCTTCGCGTCGGTCAACCGCGCCCCCGTCGTGCTGTTCTGCCAGAACAACCAGTTCGCGATCTCCGAGCCGACCACGCGCCAGGCCACCGTCCCGATCGCGCACCGCGCACCCGGGTTCGGCATCCCGGCCGTGCGGGTCGACGGCAACGACGTCCTCGCGACCTACGCCGTGACCCGCCAGGCCCTGGAGCGGGCGCGCAGCGGCGGCGGCCCCACGTTCGTCGAGGCGTTCACGTACCGCATGGGCGCGCACACGACGTCGGACGACCCGACGCGCTACCGCACGTCGGAGCAGGAGGAGCACTGGCGCCGTCGCGACCCGATCGAGCGCGTGCGCGCCTACCTCGACGGCGTCGGCGAGCTGCCCGAGGTGTTCCAGGCGCAGCTCGCGAGCGAGGCCGACGCGTTCGGCGAGCACCTGCGCACCGCGGTGCGCGGCATGGGCCGCCCGTCGGGGCCGTCGATGTTCGAGCACGTCTACGCCACGCCGCACGCCGTCGTCGACGCCGAGCGGGCGTGGTTCGAGCAGTACGAGCAGTCCTTCGTCGACCACGAGGGTCACCAGTCGGGAGGCCACCGATGACCGTCACGTCCGACCGCACGTCCGACCGCACCACGGACCGCACCACCGACCTGCCCCCGGCCCCGGCGCCCGCGCCGTTCCCGACGGGCACGCAGCGGCTGCCGATGGCCAAGGCCCTCAACCTCGGCATGCGGCGCGCGCTCGCGAACGACCCGCGCGCGCTGCTCATGGGCGAGGACATCGGCCGCCTCGGCGGCGTGTTCCGCGTGACCGACGGCCTGTTCGCCGAGTTCGGCGAGGACCGGGTCGTCGACACCCCGCTCGCCGAGTCCGGGATCGTCGGCACCGCGATCGGGCTCGCGCTGCGCGGGTACCGGCCCGTGTGCGAGATCCAGTTCGACGGCTTCGTGTTCCCCGCGTTCGACCAGATCACGACCCAGCTCGCCAAGATGCACTACCGCTCGCAGGGTCGCCTCACGCTGCCCGTCGTCATCCGCATCCCGTTCGGCGGCGGCATCGGCGCGGTCGAGCACCACAGCGAGTCGCCCGAGGCGCTGTTCGCGCACACCGCGGGCCTGCGCGTCGTGTCCCCGTCGACCCCGGCCGACGCGTTCACGATGATCCAGCAGGCCATCGCCTCGCCCGACCCCGTGATCTTCCTCGAGCCCAAGGGCCGGTACTGGGAGAAGGGCGACGTCGACCTCGACGCGCCCCTGCCCGCCCCGCACGGCGGCACGTCCGACCTCGACCACGCGCGCGTCGTGCGCCCCGGCACCGACGTCACGGTCGTCGCCTACGGCCCGACCGTCGCGACCGCGCTCAAGGCGGCCGACGCCGCCGCGGCCGAGGGCACGAGCCTCGAGGTCGTCGACCTGCGCACCATCTCGCCGCTCGACACCGCGACCGTCGCCGAGTCCGTGCGCCGCACCGGCCGCTGCGTCGTGGTGCACGAGGCGCCCGTGCTCTACGGGACGGGCGCCGAGGTCGCGGCCCGCATCACCGAGGAGTGCTTCTACCACCTGCAGGCCCCCGTGCTGCGCGTCGGCGGGTTCCACACGCCGTACCCCGTCGCCAAGCTCGAGCACGACTACCTGCCGAGCCTCGACCGGCTGCTCGACGCCGTCGACCGCACCCTCGCCTTCTGACCACCCGGAGCCCCCGCGTGCCCACGTACCAGCAGTTCCCCCTGCCCGACGCCGGCGAGGGCCTCACCGAGGCCGAGATCGTCGCGTGGCACGTCGCCGTCGGCGACCGCGTCGAGGTCAACCAGACGATCGTCGAGATCGAGACCGCGAAGTCGCTGGTCGACCTGCCGTGCCCCTGGACGGGGGTCGTCACGCGGCTGCTGGTCACCGAAGGCACGACGGTCGAGGTCGGGACGCCGATCATCGAGGTCGACACCGACCCCGACGGCGCGCCCGCGCCCGGCGCCCCGGCCGACGCCGACGCGCAGGGCGGCGTGCGTGCGCACCAGCAGCACCCCAGCCGGTCGTCCGCCGAGCCCGGCGGCGCCGACGAGGTCGAGGCGTCACGCCCCGAGCCCGAGGCCGGCGAGAAGCCGAGCGCCGTGCTCGTCGGGTACGGCGTCGCCGACGGCGCGAGCGCGCGCCG
>NZ_LNTD01000120.1 GCF_001462455.1 Cellulomonas sp. B6 | reverse complement strand
CCCCCCGCCCGCCCCGGTCGTCGTCCCCGAGCTCGTCGACGCGCTGCGCGCCGACCTCACCGCCGCGTCGTACACGGTCGAGCACGTCGAGGACCTGCTCGGGCCCGTCGCCGCCGGTGCCCTCGACCGGGGCGAGGCGCTGCCCGCGCTGCGCGCCACCGGCCCGGCGGCCGCCACCCGCACCGACCCCGCGGCGGTGCTGACGCGGTGCTTCGTGCTCGGCGTGCCGGTCGCCGCGCGCGCGCTCGCCGCGCCCCTCCCGGGGCTGGGCGTCGAGGGCGCCGTGCTGCTCGGGCTCGTCGACGCCGCCGGGCGCGGGTCCGACGACGAGGTGCGGGCGCGCGTCGACCTGCGCCCCTACGCCGCGACCGACGGCGCGGGCGAGGCCGCCTGGTGGGTCGTCTCGGACCTCGGCGAGCTCGCGACCGGCGGCGCGCTGCGCACCGACCACGTGCTCGGCGTCGGCGGCGCGTCGGTCACGCTCGCGCAGGCGACCGTGCGCGACCCGCGCCGCCGCGTGCTCGACCTCGGCACGGGCTGCGGCGTGCAGGCGCTGCACGCGAGCCGGCACGCCGCGCACGTCGTCGCGACCGACCTCTCGACGCGGGCGCTCGCGTTCGCGGCGTTCACGACCGCGCTCGCGGGCCTCGGGCCCGACCGGGTCGAGCTGCGCGCCGGGTCGATGCTCGAGCCCGTCGCCGACGACACGTTCGACCTGGTGGTCAGCAACCCGCCGTTCGTCATCACGCCGCGGCGTGACGACGTGCCGGCCTACGACTACCGCGACGGCGGGCGCGCGGGCGACGACCTCGTGCGCGACCTCGTCACGGGCGTCGGCGCCGTGCTCGCCCCCGGTGGCGTCGCGCAGATGCTCGCCAACTGGGAGATCCGCGACGGCGAGGAGTGGCACGAGCGGGTCGGGGCGTGGGTCGACGCGTCCGGGCTGGACGCGTGGGTCGTGCAGCGCGACGAGCAGGACCCCGCGCAGTACGCCGAGACGTGGATCCGTGACGGCGGCACGACGCCGGCCGACCGGGCCGCGTGGACGGCGCGGTACGGCGCGTGGCTCGACGACCTCGCGTCGCGCGACGTCGCGTCCGTCGGCTTCGGGATCGTCACGCTCCGTCGGCCGCTCACGGGCCGTCCGACGCTCCGGCGCCTCGAGTCGCAGACCGGGTCGCTGCGGCAGCCGCTCGGCCCGGTGCTCGCGGCCGGGCTCGCGGCGCACGACGCCGTCACCGCGCTGTCCGACGACGACCTCGCGGCGCGGCACCTCACGGTCGCGCCCGACGTCACCGAGGAGCGGTACCTCGAGCCGGGCGCCGTGGACCCGCGGGTCGTGCTGCTGCGGCAGGGCGGCGGGTTCGGCCGCACCGTGCAGGCCGGGACGGCGCTCGCGGCGTTCGTCGGTGCGTGCGACGGCGAGCTCACGGCCGGGCAGATCGTCGGGGCGCTCGGTGCGCTGCTGGAGGTGCCCGCGGCCGACGTCGCCGCCGACGTGCTGCCGTCGGTGCGAGGACTGCTGGCGGACGGCCTGCTCACGCTCGCCTGACGCCTGACGCCTGACGCGTCGGCCACCACCGGTCCGTGCCCGCCTTGTCACCGGTGCGCCGTGTCACCGGTGCGCCGTGTGGCGTTCCGGCGGTGAGGATGCCGGAACGCCGCACGCTGTGCGGTGAGCGCCGATCGGTCGGTGATGCCGGTGGTCGGGCGCCGTGGCGGCCGCGCGGCCCCGCCGCATGCCGTGTGGCGTTCCGGCGGTGAGGGCGCCGGAACGCCGCACAGCGAGGGATGCGCGCCGGGGGAGGCCTGCGGGACCGGTCGTCGGGGCTGCGGCGACATCGCGCTCGTCGGCCCGGTCGCGTGTTCGTCGGCTCGGACGCCCGGCCGCGGGGTGCGGACCGGTGCCGGCCCCCGTTCTCCCTGCAGCGGCCGCGGTCCGGCCCCGCCGAGTCCCGGACCGCTGCGCGGAACCCCGCGAGCCGCACGGGCTCTGGTCGTAGGCTCACCCCTGGCCGTGGCGGTGCGGCCGCGAGCGGTGACGGAGGCGCGATGACGACGCAGGCCACGCAGGACCCCGGTGCGACGCCCGCGGTGGCGGTGCTCGGCGGCGGCGTGATGGGCGGGACGCTCGTCGCGGCGCTGCGGCAGGGCGGCTGGCCCGGTGAGCGCGTGACGGTCGTCGACCAGGACGCGGAGAAGGCCGCGGTGCTCGCCGACGAGCACGGCGTGCGGACCGCGACGCTGCCGGACGCGGTCGGGACGGCCGACGTCGTGCTGGTCGCCGTCAAGCCCGACGTCGTGCCCGCGGTGCTCGCGCAGGTCGCGCCCGTGCTCCGCGGCGGTGCGCTCGTCGCGAGCGTCGCCGCCGGTGTGCCGCTGCGGGTCTACGAGGACGCGTTGCCGGCCGGCACGCCCGTGGTCCGGGTCATGCCGAACACGCCCGCGCTCATCGGCAAGGGGGCGAGCGCGATCGCGCCGGGTCGAGCCGCGGGCGAGGGGCACCTCGTGCTCGTCGAGCGCGTGCTGGCGGCGACGGGCCTGGTCGAGCGGGTCGCCGAGAAGCACCTCGACGCCGTGACGGCGCTGTCCGGGTCGGGCCCCGCGTACGCGTTCTACGTGGTCGACGCGCTCGCCGAGGCGGGGGTGCTGCTGGGCCTGCCTCGGGACCTGTCGACGCGGCTCGCGGTCGCGACCGTCGAGGGCGCGGCGGCGATGGTCGCGCAGACCGGCGACCACCCGGCGGTGCTGCGCGAGCGCGTGTCGTCGCCCGGCGGCACGACCGTCGCGGGCGTCGCGGCGCTGGACCAGCACGCGGTCCGGGCGGGTCTGGTCGCGGCGGTGCGCGCGGCGGCCGACCGCTCGCGCGAGCTGGGCGCGGGCTGACCGTGGCCGACGACGCCGCGCCGGTCGTCACGGGCGGTCCCGGCCCGTCGCGCGCCCCGGCCCCGCACCCCGCGGTCGCCGCTGCCGAGGCCGCGCACCCGACGGGGACCGCGCGCGCACGCCCGTCCGGTCCCGGCGTGCCGGGCCCGCGGGCGCGGTCCTCGCGCGAGGGCCGCCCGCCCGCGATGAACGACGTCGCGGCGCTCGCGGGCGTGAGCCACCAGACGGTGTCGCGCGTGCTCAACGACCACCCGAGCGTGCGCCCGGCGACGCGTGAGCGCGTGCTCGACGCGATCGCGACCCTCGGCTACCGGCCCAACCTCGCGGCGCGCGCGCTCGTGACGCGGCGCACCGGCACGATCGGCGTCATCACGCCTGCGACCGTGCTGTTCGGCCCGACGAGCACCCTGGTCGCGATCGAGCGCGCGGCGCGCGACGTGGGGCACTACGTGTCGGTCGCGACGCTGCGGGACTTCAGCGGCCGCGAGGTCGGCGACGCGGTCGAGCACTTCCTCGCGCAGGGCGTCGACGGCGTGGTCGTCGTGGCCCCGAGCACGGGCACGATCGACGCGGTCGCGGACGTGCGGGCGCCCGTGCCGGTGGTGCTGGTGACGTCGGGGCGCGAGGGCGTCGCGGTGCCGACGGTCGCGGTGGACCAGGTCGCGGGCGGGCGGCTCGCGACCGAGCACCTGCTGGCGTCGGGCCGGCGGACGGTCGTGCACGTCGCGGGGCCGCTCGAGTGGTACGACGCGCGGGACCGGCTGCGGGGCTGGCAGGAGGCGCACGAGGCCGCAGGGCTGGCGGTGCCGCAGCACCACGTGGGCGGGTGGCGCGCGGCGGACGGGTTCACGGTGGGTCGCGCGCTGGTGCGTGACGGGCTGCCGGACGCGGTGTTCGCGGCGAACGACCAGCTCGCGCTGGGTCTGCTCGCGGCGTTCGCCGAGGCGGGCGTCCGTGTGCCGGAGGACGTCGCGGTGGTGGGGTTCGACGACGAGCCGGGGGCGGAGTTCTACGCGCCGCCGCTGACGACGGTGCGGCAGGACTTCGCGGAGCTGGGCCGGCGGGCCGTCGCGGCGCTGGTCGAGGCGATGGGCGGGCGCGTGCCCGAGGTCGCGTCGATCGCGCCCGAGCTCGTGGTCCGCGCGTCGTCCGGGTCCGGGCGGGACGTCTGACCCGGGTGCTGGCACCACCGCTATGTGAGCGTTAACATGGCGTCGGCCGAACGCACGCCGGCCGACCCGACCACGACACCCGGGCGACGACGACCGGGGAGGGAGCAGCACGCGATGGGGCAGCAGCGAACGGACGCGCGCAGCGCGATCGAGCAGGGCCGCACGGCCCTCGGCATCGAGCTCGGCTCGACGCGCATCAAGGCCGTCCTGGTCGGCGAGGACCACGTGCCGCTCGCGTCCGGCGGGCACGCGTGGGAGAACCAGTACGTCGACCGCACGTGGACGTACTCGCTCGACGCCGTGTGGGAGGGCCTGCGCGCCGCGGTCGCGGAGCTGCTCGACGACGCCGAGCGGCAGCACGGCGTGCGGCCCGCGACGGTCGGCGCGATCGGGGTCTCCGCGATGATGCACGGCTACCTCGCGTTCGACGACGCCGACGAGCTGCTCGTGCCGTTCCGCACGTGGCGCAACACGTCCACGGGCGCCGCGTCCGCCGAGCTCACCGACCTGCTGGGCTACAACATCCCGCTGCGGTGGTCGGTCGCGCACCTGCACCAGGCCGTCCTCGACGCCGAGCCGCACGTGCCCGACGTCCGCTTCGTCACGACCCTCGCGGGCTACGTGCACTGGCGCCTGACGGGCCGCAAGGTGCTCGGCGTCGGCGACGCGTCCGGCATGTTCCCGGTCGACCCCGCGACGCACGACTACGACGCCGACCTCGTCGCGCGCTTCGACACGTACCTCGGCGACCGGCTGCCCGGCGGCCTGCGGGACCTGTTCCCGCACGTGCTCGTCGCCGGCCAGGACGCGGGTGCGCTCACGGCCGAGGGTGCCGCGCTGCTCGACCCGACGGGCACGCTGCAGGCCGGGATCCCGCTGTGCCCGCCCGAGGGCGACGCCGGCACGGGCATGGTCGCGACCAACTCGGTCGCGCGGCGCACCGCCAACACGTCCGTGGGCACGTCGATCTTCGCGATGGTCGTGCTGGAGAAGCCGCTCGCGACCGTGCACCACGAGATCGACCTTGTGACGACGCCCGCGGGCGACCTCGTCGCGATGGTGCACTGCAACAACGGCGCGAGCGAGCTCGGCGAGTGGGCCGGCGTGTTCGGCCGGTTCGCGACCGCGCTCGGCGCGCAGGCCACGCCCGACGAGGTGTTCGGGGTGCTGCTGCGCGAGGCGCTCGAGGGCGCCGCCGACGGCGGCGGCCTGCTGTCGTACAACTACCTGTCGGGCGAGCCGATCACGGGCCTGGAGGAGGGGCGGCCGCTGGTCGTCCGGACGCCGGGCAGCGACCTGTCGCTCGCCAACCTCATGCGCACGCAGGTGTACGGCGCGTTCGCGACGCTGAGCCTGGGCATGCGGATCCTCGCGGCCGAGGGCGTGGGCGTCGACGCGATGTTCGCGCACGGCGGCATGTTCCGCACCGCGGGCGTCGCGCAGCGGCTGCTCGCCGCGGCCGTCGGCGCGCCCGTGGCCGTCGGCCGGACCGCCGGCGAGGGCGGCGCGTGGGGCATCGCGGTGCTCGCCGCGTACCTCGTGCACGGCGGCGGCGTCGACCTCGGGACGTACCTCGCGCAGCGCGTGTTCGCGGACGCCGAGCTCGAGGTCGTCGAGCCCGACCCCGCCGACGTCGCGGGCTACACCACCTACCTCGACCGCTACACGGCCGGGCTCGCGATCGAGCGCGCCGCGACCGAGGCGATCTGACCGACCCGACCGAGCGGCGGCCCGTCGACGCGGGCCGCCGCACCGGCGCCGACCGCGTCGGACCCACCCGTGCCCGCCCCGGGCACCGACGCTGGAGGCCCGATGTCTTCCCTGGACGCCTACCCGTCCGACGTCCGCGAGCAGGTCGCCGCGGCGCGCGCGAAGGTCAGCGCGCTGCACGCCGAGCTGCCCCGCTGGGGCCTGGTCGTGTGGACCGCCGGCAACGTGTCGCAGCGCGTCGTCGTCGACCCCGCCGGCCCGAGCAAGCGCGACCTGCTCGTCATCAAGCCGTCGGGCGTGACGTACGACGAGCTGACCCCCGAGTCGATGGTCGTGTGCGACCTCGACGCGAACCTCGTCGAGGGCGACCGTGCGCCGTCGTCCGACACCGCCGCGCACGCGTACGTGTACACGCACATGCCCCGCGTGGGCGGCGTCGTGCACACGCACTCGACGTACGCGACGGCGTGGGCGGCGCGCGCCGAGCCCGTGCCGTGCGTGCTGACGATGATGGCCGACGAGTTCGGCGGCGACATCCCGATCGGCCCGTTCGCGCTCATCGGCGACGACTCGATCGGCCGCGGCATCGTCGAGACGCTGCGCGAGTCCCGCAGCCCCGCGGTGCTCATGCGCAACCACGGCCCGTTCACGATCGGCACGGACGCCAAGGCCGCCGTGAAGGCCGCGGTCATGGTCGAGGAGGTCGCCCGGACCGTCCACATCAGCCGGCAGCTCGGCGAGCCGCTGCCGATCGCGCAGAGCGACATCGACTCGCTGTACGCCCGTTACCAGAACGTCTACGGCCAGCACTGACCTGGCGATCGAGGGAGATGCACCGATGAGCAAGGCCTACCCGGACCAGGAGATCTGGTTCTTCACCGGCTCGCAGGACCTGTACGGCGAGGAGACGCTGCGCCAGGTCGCCGAGCAGTCGCAGGAGGTCGCGGCGGCGCTGGACGCGTCGGGCGACGTGCCCGCGAAGGTCGTCTGGAAGCCCGTCCTCAAGGACTCCGAGGCGATCCGCCGCGCGATGCTCGACGCGAACGCCGACGACAAGGTGCTCGGCGTCGTCACGTGGATGCACACGTTCAGCCCCGCGAAGATGTGGATCACGGGCCTGGACCTGCTGCGCAAGCCGCTGCTGCACCTGCACACGCAGGCGAACGTCGAGCTGCCGTGGGACACCATCGACTTCGACTTCATGAACCTCAACCAGGCCGCGCACGGCGACCGCGAGTACGCCTACATCGCGACGCGCCTGGGCCTGGCGCGCACCACGGTCTCGGGTCACGTGTCGAACCCGGCCGTGACCGCGCGCATCGGCACGTGGGTCCGCGCCGCCGCGGGCTGGCAGGCCGCGCAGGACCTCGTGCTCGTGCGGTTCGGCGACAACATGCGCAACGTCGCGGTCACCGAGGGCGACAAGACCGAGGCGGAGATCCGCCTGGGCGTGTCGGTCAACACGTGGGCCGTCAACGACCTCGTCGCCGCGGTCGAGGCCGTCGACGACGCGACGGTCGACGCGCTCGTGGCCGAGTACGAGGAGCTGTACGACGTCGTCCCCGAGCTGCGGGCCGGCGGCGAGCGCCACGAGTCGCTGCGCTACGCGGCGCGCCAGGAGGCCGCGCTCGAGGCGTTCCTCACCGAGCGTGGCGCCAAGGCGTTCACGACGAACTTCGAGGACCTGGGCGAGCTGCGCCAGCTGCCCGGCCTGGCCGTGCAGCGGCTCATGGGCAAGGGCTACGGGTTCGGCGCCGAGGGCGACTGGAAGACGGCCGTGCTGGTGCGCGTCGCCAAGGTGATGGGCGCCGGGCTGCCCGGCGGCGCGTCGCTCATGGAGGACTACACCTACGACCTGACGCCGGGCGCAGAGAAGATCCTGGGCGCGCACATGCTCGAGATCTGCCCGTCGCTCACGACGTCGAAGCCGCGCGTGGAGATCCACCCGCTGGGCATCGGCGGCAAGGAGGACCCGGTCCGCATGGTGTTCGACACCGACCCGGGTGTCGGTGTCGTCGTGTCGCTCGCCGACATGCGCGAGCGGTTCCGTCTCACGGCCAACGTCGTCGACGTCGTGCCCCCGACGGCGGACCTGCCGCACCTGCCCGTCGCGCGGGCCGTGTGGGAGCCCCGCCCGGACTTCACGACGTCCTCCGAGTGCTGGCTGACCGCGGGCGGCGCGCACCACACGGTGCTGTCGACGGCCGTGGGCATCGAGGCGTGGGAGATCTTCGCCGAGCTCGCGCGCACCGAGCTTCTCGTCATCGACGAGGCGACCACGCGTCGCGGGTTCGCCGACCAGGTCCGGTGGAACCAGGTGTACTACCGCGTGGCCCAGGGGTTCTGAGCCAGGGGCCTGAGTCACCCGACGTCCGGACGACGGCGGGCCACCTGTGAGGTGGCCCGCCGTCGTCGTCCCGTGCGCGGGCGTCCTGCCGCTGCGGCGCCGCGCGCCGCTCGCCCGCCTGCTCGCGCGTCGTGGGAATTCCTGGTCGTTGTCCCACGTCCCGCCCGTCGGTACATTGCCGCGTGCAGGGGGCTGAACGGAAACGCACGAGCGTTTCCGGCAGCTCTTCCTGGGCTCGATGACGAGAACAGAGGAGAGGCACATGAAGGTTATTCGTCTTCGCCGCGGCGCTGCTGCGGCGCTCGTCGCGGTCGCGATGGTCGTGATTCCTGTCGCCGCTGCGCAGGCGTGGACGGGGAGCTCCATCACCTGCACGTCGTCGACCGGCTGGCAGATCCACATCAAGGCGACCACGACCGGTGTGCGTTACGACAAGGTGGTGAACGGGTCGGCGCAGTCGTCGTACGACCTCGGGTACATCAACGGCACCTACACCAACAAGACCGGCAAGTCCGTCGCCACCTCGGTGAGCGTCTCCGGAGGTACCGTCTCCAACGCCTCGCGGTTCTGCGGGACCAACTGACGCGAGGGGTGCCGGGGGGTGTGCGAACCCCCCCGGCACCGTCCGGGAGGTTCGTGATGAAGACACTCGCGCGGGGCGTCCGCGTGCTGGTCGCTGCCGTCGTGCTCGCTCCCGCGGCGGCGTGCGTCGCATCCCCGGCGCCGGAAGCCACTCCCTGGCACGAGCCGTCGTGGTTCGCCGAGCAGGCACGTGAGCGGGAGGAGGCCCGTGCCGCGATGCAGGGCTGCATGGACGGGCTGGGCTGGACCCTCACCATGAACGAGTACGGCGGCACCAGCACGCCGTTCAGCGACGACGCCACCCGGGAGAGGTTCTCGGCGGACGCGCAGCGGTGCCGTGCCGAGAACGGTCTCGACCGCGAGTTCGCCCTCACCGCGAGCGAGGCCTCCGCTCTCTACGACCGGCAGCTCGAGACCCGGGAGTGCCTGCGGCAGGAGGGCGTCGACCTGCCGGACCCGCCCACTCGCGAGACCTTCGTCGAGAACGCCCCGCGCTTCGCGGCCGGGGACGAGACCGCCACGTGGTGGGAGCCCTACGCCGACCTGTACGACCTCGAGGAACGCGACCTCGTCGATGCGGCGACCTCGACGGCGGCGCAGGGCGCCTGCCCGCAGTACTGGGTCCGATGATGCGTGTTCGTGTCGTGACCTGCTGGGTGCTCTCCGTGACCGCGGCGCTGGCGACGGGGTGGTGGGCCGGCGGGGCGGTGATGCGTCCGCCGCAGGTCGCCGCCGACACGCTCGGGCCGGCGACGTACACCGTCGTCGAGGGCACAGTCGGTCGGGCGATGGACGCCGTCGCCGACCTGGAGTGGTCGGGGGTCGAGGTCGCGACGCTCGACCGCCCCGGCAAGGTGACCTCGCTGGCGGTCGAGCCCGGATCGGTCGTCGGCCAGGGTGACGTGCTGCTGACGGTGGACCTGGCCCCGGTCGTCGTGGCGTCGGGGGACGTGCCCGCCTTCCGTGCTCTCGGGGCCGGCGACGACGGCCCCGACGTGCGGCAGCTGCAGCAGATGCTCGCCGACCTCGGACATCTCAACCGCGCCCCGGACGGCAGGTTCGGCTCGTCGACGACCGCGGCCGTGCGGGCGTGGCAGCGTGCGTCCCAGCAACCCGTGACGGGCGTGGTCGCGCTGGGTGACCTGGTCTTCGTGCCCGGACTTCCCGCCCGGCTCGTCGTCGCCGACCAGGTCGCCGTCGGTCGGGCCCTGTCCGGGGGCGAGGTCGTTCGGCGGCTCGACCCTGCGCCGCGCGCTCGTCTGCGACTGGCGTCCGAGCAGCGCGGCGCGATGCCGCCGCCCGGCAGCGTGGTCGCGCTCGACCTCGACGGCTCCACGCTCGACCTCCGGACGGCGGGCTCGCAGGTCGACGCCGACGGTGTCGTCCTCGTCGACCTCGTCGCCGCCGACGGCGGCCCGGCGTGCCCCGAGCCCTGTGCGATCCCGTACGCACCGCAGGCCCAGCAGGTGCGCGCCGTCGTCGAGCTCGAGCCGAGCGTGACCGGCGCCCTCGTCCCCCTCGCCGCGCTGGGCAGCGGACCCGCCGGGGACGCCGTCGTCACACTCGTCGACGGGGAGAGGCGTGCGGTCCAGATCCGCGGCAGCGACGGCTCGCGAGCGGTCGTGGACGGCCTGGCCGTGGGCGAGCAGATCCGGCTGTTCGGGGACGAGGTCGTCGAGCGCGTCGCGCCGGTCGTCCCGTCGTCCGGGCCGTGAGGGCGGGGGCGCGGTGACGCGGGTCGCCGCCCGCGGGCTCGGTCTGTCGTACGGTGCCGTCACCGTGGTCAGCGCCATCGACGTGGCGCTCGAGCCGGGCTGCGTCACGACGCTCAGCGGGCCGTCGGGTGCTGGGAAGTCCACGCTGCTGTACGCCCTCGCGCTGCTGCTGCGTCCGACGTCGGGTGAGGTGCTCTGGGACGGGCGCCCCGTGGGCCGGGTGCCCGACGGCGTCCGATCGCAGCTGCGCGCCTCGCGGTCCGGCTTCGTGTTCCAGGACGCGATGCTCGACCCGACCCGCTCGGTGCTCGACAACGTCCTCGAGCCCTCCCTCTACGCCGGTGTGCCGCGACGCGAGGCTCGGCGGCGCGCTCTCGACCTGCTCGACGAGCTGGGTGTCGCCCATCGGGCGCGACATCGCCCCGGCGAGGTCTCGGGTGGTCAGGCGCAACGCGTCGCGCTCTGCCGCTCCCTGGTGACCTCTCCTCGTGTCCTGTTCTGCGACGAGCCGACGGGCAACCTCGACGCGGGCGCCACCGAGATCGTCTGGTCGGTGCTGGAGGAGTACGCGCGCGGCGGGAGCACGGTCGTCGTGGCGACGCACGACCGCGGGTTGGTCGCGAGGGCCGGTGCCCGCGTGGAGCTGACGTGAACCCGCCTGCGAGAGCCTCCGCTGAGTCCGGCCGGACCGTGCCTGGTCGGCCGCGGTCCGGCGCGGTCGTCGGTGACGCGCTGCGTAGCGCGGCCGCCCAACCGGTGGTCACCGGGACGACCGCCGTCGTGACCGCACTGGTGTGCCTCGTCGTGCTTCTGACCGCGGGGCGTGCAGCGGCGGCTGAACGCGCGGTCGTCGCGTCGATCGACGCGGTCGGGACCCGCCTGATCACGGTCAGCGACCCGCAGGGGCAGGCTGCGATCGACCCCGAGACCGTCGACCAGGTCGCCGCGCTGGAGGGAGTGCGGTGGGCGTTCGGGCTCGGCCCGGCGTCGGACGGGCGCAGCGTCGCCCTGCCCGGACGTGCTGGCGTCGCTGCGATGCGCCCGGTCGTCGGCGACCTCCCCTCCGAGGCAGCCGCGGTGCGCGGTCGGGCGCCGCGAGCCGTCGGCGAGGCGGTCGCCGGCACAGACGCTGCGGCGGCCCTCCGTCTCGTCGACGGAGCGGGCGCCGTCTCCGACGGATCGACCGTGGTCGGTGTCGTGGGGGTCGTCGACACGGGCGAGGACCTCGGTTTCCTCGACGCCCTCGTGCTCTACCGGGCTGCCTCGGTGCCCACGCTGAGCCAGGTGTACGTGCTCGCTGACGACGCGTCGACCGTCCCGGAGCTGCAGCGGCGGATCGCCGCCACGGTCCGGGCCGGCGAGCCGTCGCGGGTGCAGGTCGAAGCCTCGGCGGGCGTGCTCCGGCTCCGGGATGCGGTGGCCGGGGCGTTGGGTGCGTCGTCGCGGCAGCTGATGCTCGGCGTGCTCGGGGGCGGCCTGGTACTCGTCTCGGTGACCGTGCTCTCCGCCGTGCAAGGGCGCCGACGTGACCTGGGTCGTCGCCGCGCCGTCGGAGCGAGCAGGTCGGCGATCGTCGTCCTGGTGCTGCTGCAGACCGCCGTCGCCGGGGTGATGGGTGCCCTCGTGGGGTCGGTGGGCGGAGTCGCGGCCGTCGCCCTCGCCACCGGAGTCGCGCCACCGGGGTCGTTCAGTGCCGGGGTGGCGGTGGCCACCGTGCTGATCGGCCTCGTGGGCGCGGCGCCACCGGCGTTGCTGGCCGCCTACCGCGATCCAGTCCGCATCCTGCGGGTGCCGTGACGGACGGGCGTCGCGCTGGCGGCGCCGCGCGGCCCGCGGCTGCCTAGGGTGGGGCCCGTGGACGAGACGCGGACGCGGACGCGCGGGCGGCGGCCCGCGGGGGAGGACACGCGCGGCGCGATCCTCGCGGCGGCGCGCGCCGAGTTCGCCGCCCGCGGGTACGCGGGCACGAGCGTGCGCGCGATCGCCCGGCGGGCCGACGTCGACCCCGGCTCGGTGCGGCACTGGTTCACGGACAAGGGCGAGCTGTTCGTCGCGAGCGTGCTGCCGCAGGGGGTGGAGCCGGCGGTCTTCGTGGAGCGGGTCGTCACGCCGGGCGTCGACGGGCTGGGGGAGCGCCTGCTGACCGCGGCGCTGCGCGTGTGGGACCAGGACGGCGGGGCGCCGTTCCGGGCCGCGTTCAGCGGTCTGACGGCCGACGACGCGGGCCCGCGGGACGTCGCCGGCTTCCTCTCGCGCGAGGTGTTCGCGCGCGTCGCGGGCGCGCTGGACGGGCCGGACGCGGCGCTGCGCGTGTCGCTCGTCGCGTCGCAGACCGTCGGCGTGCTCGTCGCGCGGCACCTGCTGCGCGTCGAGCCGCTCGCGTCGCTCCCGGCCGCGGACGTCGTCGCGCTCGTGGGCCCGACGCTGCAGCGCTACCTCACGGACTGACCGCACGGTCGGAGCCCGCGCGCCGCAGCCCGCCCGTTCCCCCGCCGGCGCCGACTCCCCTC
>NZ_LNTD01000119.1 GCF_001462455.1 Cellulomonas sp. B6 | reverse complement strand
TCGCGACCCCCGCGGCGGCCGTCGCACCCGCCCGGGTCGACGCCGGGTCGACGGGCAGCCCCAGGAACGACGTCCGGGTGCCCTCCCACATCTGGAGCGCCCAGTTCAGCCACTTGATCCCCTCGCAGTAGATCGCGACCGGGCGCCGCTGCACCTCGGGCGTGTCGACGAGCGTGCCCTCGACCTCGGACGTGAAGTGGAACGGGGGCATCGCCGTGAAGTGCGTGCCCATGGTGAACACGAACCGCAGCAGCCAGTGCGGGTCGTCGCGCAGGTGCGGCGAGGCGGGGTCGTCGAGGTCGTAGACCGCCCGCATGACCGCCGCGAAGTGGTCCTCCAGGCCCCGCGGGTGCGCGGGGTCGACCGGCAGGCCGCGTTCGGTCACGTCCCGCACGCCGTACGACGCGGCGTAGGGGTTCCCGGGGTGGAACGTCACGTCGACGCGTGCGGTCCCGTCGGCGGCCGTGCGCACGTCGAGGTCGAACAGCTCGTTGTGCATCTCGTCGTAGTGGCCCACCGAGTTGTGCCACGGCTTGTTGTCGTACATCGGGTCGTCGCGGGTGTCGGCCCCCGAGCTGCGGTACCCGATCGCGCGCGGGTCGAGGAACCGCAGGCCGATGCTGCGCGCCGTCACGGCGCGCAGCGCGCGGGCGACCTCCGCGTCGTCCGCGCCGGCCCGGACCAGCGCGTCCGCGTGCAGGAGCGGCCCGAGGTCACCCATCTTGATGTTCTCGGTGTTGGTGTCGCCGACGACGAGCGCGTGCGTCGGAGGCTCGAGGACGCGCTGCAGCGCCGGGTCGTCGCGGAACGCGGCGAGCACGGCCCGCACGTTGCGGTACCGGACCCCGTTGACGGTGAGCGTGTCGCCGTCCAGCAGACGCGCGTCGAACGTGCGCGGCGCGGTCGCGCGGGACAGCGCGAGCCGGTCCTCGATCTTGCGCAGGTACTGCTCGTCGAGCGTCCCGCCCGGGCCGGCGCCGCGCCGCTGGGAGTGCACGTGGGCGTGCAGGAACCGCAGGATGACCTTGTACAGCCGCGCGACCACCCGGTGGGACGGCGCGTGGTCGCGCACGAACTGCCCGACCTCGACGCCCGGCACGTACGTCATCTCGTAGATGACCTCGTGGAGCGCCTCGCCCGGTGCGCCGTGGCCGACCGCGCGCAGCGTGCGCTCGGTGAGGTGGTCGACCCGCGGGAAGTGGTCGCGCAGGCCGGGTGGCAGGGCGCCGAGGTACTCGGCCTGGCGCTTGGCCTTCGTGAAGGGCGGCAGCATGGGTCCCTCGCCGTCGGGGTCCCACCGCGCGGTCGTGAGCGCCTCGCTGAGGACCTTGCGGACCCGCAGCCGAGGGTCGCCCGTGCGGCGGAAGAAGATCGTCATGGACTCGCTGCCGCCCTCGCCGAAGCCCGCGACGGTCTCGTCGGGCTGCACGTAGGCGCTCACCGTGCTGTGCAGGAGGTTCCGCCGCTGCGCGTAGTCCGTGATGGCGCGGCGCTCGGGCGATGCGGTGAGCAGCACGCGGGCCTCGGCCTCGTCGAGCTCGGGGTTGAGCCCGTGGCGCCACGTCTCCTCGGGCGAGCGCACCACGAGGGTGCGCAGGCCGTGAGGACCGGCGTCGAGCTGCTGGGCACGGCTCGCGTGCCCGAGGGCGAGCACGGTGCACGACGCGTCGAGCCGCACGGGGCGACGACGCTCGCGCGACCTGCGCCGCGTGAAGACCGCCGCCGTCTCGGCGGCCAGGTCGCGGCGCGCGAGCAGCGGCCGACCGTGCAGCGACAGCATCGGGACCTGCGCGTCGACGACGCGGTCGCACAGCGCGACCACGAGCTGCTCGGTCCGCCGGTCGTGCCCGCGTCCCAGGACGAGCTGCGTCGCGAGGTCGACGACGTCGGCCGGCTGGACCGCGCGGGCGGCCACGAGCCCCAGCAGCCACCCGAACGGGTCGTTGGCCTCGACGAACACGTGGTTGTACTCGAAGAACCCGGGACGGTGCTGGTGCACCAGCGCGAGCAGGCTCAGCTGGTGGACGATCACGTCGACCGCGTCGGCCCGCGCGAGCACGACGTCGAGCGCCTGCCGCTCGTCGTCGCGGGAGTCCTCGCGACGCCCGTCGACGACGGCGTCGTGCACGCGCTGCGCGGCGGGCTGGGAGGCGACCAGGTCACGGACGACCGGCACGAGGTGCCGGACGGCGGGGCGTCTGATCTGCTCGAAGTGGACGACGAGCGCCTCGGTGTCCGCGGCGGGCTCGACCTCCTCGACGCGCACGCGTCCCGTGGTGTCGACGACCTGCAGCTCGGTGCAGGCACGCCCGGCGTCGGGACCGGTGAGGCGCTTGCGCATGCGCGCACCGACGACGAGCTCCCCCGTACGGACGTGCGCGTGGTGGGCGAGCGTGTGCTGCAGCGTCTCCCGGAACCGGCGCAGCGCGGGGCTGGTGTCGCGCTCGGGGTGCCGTGCCGCCTCGAAGCCCATCTCGCAGACGCGTCGCCGCAGGTAGCCGTCGAAGGCGGGTTCGCGTGCCGCGAGCGAGGTGAGGTCGCGCAGGGTGCCGAGGTCCGCGTCGGCGAGCGCGGCGTCGGGTCGTGCCGCGAGAGCCCGTGTCCGGCATGTGAGCTCGTCGACGAGGTCCGCGCCGGCGACGAGGCGCGCAGCCTCGTCCGCGCCCGTGACCGCGAGCGCGTCGGGCTGCGCCGTGTTGTCCCGCAGGAGCTGCAGCGAGCGACCGCCGCGGCCGATCTCGAGCACGAGGTCGGGGTGCAGCTCGTCGATCAGCTCGACGGTGCGCTGCGAGTCCATCACCTCGTCGGTCATGGCGAGGATGGCGTGGCGCACGTGGGCGGCGGTGATGAGGAAGCCGTGCCCGCTGTTCGACAGCAGGGGCGCGCGGGGTGCGGTGAACGTGATGCGACGGTCGTCGAGGTACCGGGCGAGCGCCTCGCGCGCGCCGATCATGCGCCGGGAGTGCGCGAGGAACGTGGTGGGGGCCTTGAGCTCCTCGGCCTCGATCTCGGGGTAGGAGCGCAGCACGTGGACGAACGTGGGCAGGAAGGACTCGCGCACGTAGACGTTGACCTGGTGCCGCGAGTACCGCTTGTGGACCTCGACGTGCTCGCCGTGGCGCTGGGTGAGCACCTCGCTCACGCGGCGGACGGACTCGGGGCCGGAGCGCAGCGCGACGACGTGGAACGGCTCGCTCACCGGAGGGGACTCCGAGGAGTGCCGGGGCAGGTACCGCTCGATGCTGGCGCCGAAGGCGCCGCCTGCGCGCTGGTTCGACGCGGCGAGCAGCAGCGGCGTGAAGACGCGGGCGATCTGGGCGCCGTCGCCGACCGAGAGGGCTCCGGCGGCGACCGCCGAGGCGAGCATGCCGAAGCTCTCGCCCGTGTAGGCGGCGAACCGCAGGTGGCCGGAGCGCTCGGCGCGTGCGGCGAGGTCGGCGTGGACGGCGAGGTTGTGCACGAGGAACGCGGCGGCGATGAAGCCCTGTCGCTCGACCCGGTCCTCGGGCAGGTTCGCCCGGGTGAGCGCGAGGCCGTCCGGCCCGGCGGGCACCTGGAGCGCGTCGGCCGCCTCCCGGTAGACCTCCGCGACGACCGGGAGGTCGGACCCGACGGTCGCGGCGCCGACCTCGCGGTAGGCGTCGCGGCTGCCGAGGCCCGGGAAGAACGCCACCGCCGCGAAGCCGTCCTCGGTGGGGGACGTGCTCCGCGGCGGTGCGGCGTGCTGCTGGACGGGTGGGTCGGACGGCTGCTGGTCCACGGTCGCGTCGGTCGCTACGTCTGTCGTCACGTCGGTCTCCCCCTGAGATGTGCCGGACGGTGCTGCGGTCCCGCGGTGCGTGCGGGCGCGACCGCGCGCGGCGGGTCGCCCCGCCGCGCGGGAGGTGTGTGGTCGTGCGCGAGGTGGTGCTCGGTGCGCGCTCGGTGCGCCGAGGCTCAGGTGGTGGGCTGCGCGACCGGGGCGACGTCGTGGGCGACCGGGGTGCGCCCGGTCCGCGTGGCTGCGCCGCGTCGGGCGGCGCGCGAGGTCGGCACGAGCACGGCGAGCGCGGCGAGCGCGAGCCCGGCACCGACCCACAGCGGCGAGACGAAGCCGAGGCCGGCGGCGATGGCGACGCCGCCGAGCCACGCCCCCGCGGCGTTGCCGACGTTGAGCGCCGCGATGTTCGTGCCGGACGCGACGGTGGGGGCGTCGCCCGCGAACTGCATGATGCGCAGCTGCAGCCCGGGGGCGGTCGCGAAGCCGACGGCCCCGAGCAGGAACATCGCGACGACGGTGAGCCAGGTGACGGAGGCGACGGCCGCGAACCCGACGAGGACGAGCGCGAGCCCGCCGATGGCCGCGACGAGCGAGCCGTCGAGGTCGCGGTCGGCCCAGCGCCCGCCGGCGAGGTTGCCGAGGAACGTGCCGACGCCGAAGAGCAGCAGGAGCCACGGGACCGCGGCGGTCGTGATCCCGCTGACCTCGGTGAGGGTGAAGGCGATGTAGGTGTAGGCGCCGACGAGCCCGCCGAACGTGAGGACGCTGACCAGTGCGGAGAGGAGCACCTGGGGTCGCCGCAGCACGCCGAGCTCGGAGCGCAGCCCGGCGGACGGTGCGGCGGGGGTGTGGCGGACGAGGAGCTGGATGCCGGCGAGCGTCACCACGCCGATCCCGGTGATCGCCCAGAACGTGGCGCGCCAGCCGAGCTGCTGGCCCACGAAGGTCCCGAACGGGACGCCGACGACGTTCGCGACGGTCAGGCCGGCGAACATCAGCGAGATGGCGGCGGCCTTGCGGTTCTCGGCGACCATGTCGGAGGCGACGACGGCCCCGACGCCGAAGAACGCGCCGTGGCAGAGGGCGGCGACGACGCGTCCGGTGAGCATGACGCCGTAGGTCGGGGCGAGCGCGGAGATGAGGTTGCCGGCGATGAACAGCACGACGAGCCCGAGCAGCACGCGCTTGCGCTCGACGCGGGCGAGGGCGGCCGTGAGGGCGATGGCTCCGACGGCGACGCTGAGGGCGTAGCCCGACACGAGGTAGCCCGCGACGCTCTCCGTCACGGCGAAGTCGGCCGCGATCTCGGGCAGCAGCCCGACGATGCCGAACTCGGTGAGGCCGATGCCGAATCCTCCGAGCGCCAGGGCGACGAGCCCCGGGGGGAGTGCGGCGGTCCGTGCGTCCTGCCCCTGTGCGGCCATGGTGAGGTCCTCTCCCGGAGAAGTATCGACGATTCGGAGATTATCGATGAGAAACCTTCCGGTCAACGGCTGTCGCGAACCGTGAACCCCCGCCGTGACAGCCCGCCCCTCCGCCCGTCGACCGCGACCGCAGCCCAGGACGGCCTGATCTCCCGCTTCGTCCAGGGTCGGTCGGCGGCCTCAGTCATATCGCCAGTGTGCGATTCATCGATGCGTTCGTCTAGGTGAGGGCGTCGACGCCCGTCCGTGCGACCCGGCGGGGCGCCCTGGCTGCCGGCCCCGGACCGAGGTCCCTCGCGCCCGCCGCTGCAGTGCTCCTAGCCTGCGAGGACGGCCCCGGGTCGTCGGGGCAGGGCGTCATCGGCAAGGAGGCCGACATGCGTGTCCGTCCGTACCACTCCGCCCGCAGCACCGCCGCGCACCTCTTCCACGAGGACGACGACTGCCCGGGCGGCCGCCAGCTCGCATGGTTCGACAAGGTCGACGGCACCGAGGGCTGCGAGCCCTGCCCGGTGTGCGTCCGGACCGTCGCGGCGTGCCCCGAGCACCCCGCCGCGGTGTCACCGGCCCCGGTGCCGTGACCAGCGACGTCGGGTCCCTGACAGCCGGGACCCGACGTCGGTAGGTTGGCGGGCATGGACGGTCGTCGCTCGCTCGGTCAGGTGCTCGTCGGTGTGCTCGTCGTGCTCGCCGGGGTCGTGCTCCTGCTCGGGCGCACGGGCGTCGTCGACGTCGACCTCGGGACCGTCGCGAGCACGCTGTGGCCGCTGCTCGTCGTGCTCGTCGGCGTCACCTCGCTCCTTCTCGTGCCGCGCGCGTGGTTCGGCCCCGTCGTCATCACCGCCGCCGGGGTCGTCCTGCTGCTCGACCGGCTGCGGGTCCTCGACGTGAGCCTGTGGGAGTACGTCTGGCCGGTCGCGGTGATCCTCATCGGGCTGGGCATCGTGCTCGGCGCCGCCGCACGCACCGAGCAGGAGGGGCGTCTCACCGCGATCGCGTTCTGGTGGGGCGCCGAGCGGCGCACCCGCACGCAGCAGTTCCGGTGGGCGAGCCTCACGGCGATCATGGGCGGCGTCGAGCTGGACCTGCGCGAGGCCGACATCGAGGGGACGGCGCGCATCGACGTCTTCACCTTCTGGGGCGGCGTCGACATCAAGGTGCCGCGCACCTGGGAGGTGCGCACCTCGGGTCTGCCGCTGCTGGGCGGCTGGGAGGACAAGACCGAGCCGCCCGTCGGCGGCGGCCCCGTGCTCGACGTGCGGCTCGTGACGATCATGGGCGGTGCGGAGGTGCGGTACGGGAAGAAGTCGGCGCGACCGGACGTGCAGGACGCGCCGGTCGTCTGACGCCCCGGGGTGCCGGCGCCCCTCGCCGACGGGGCGCTCGACGGCGTGAGCGTCAGGGCGTGCGCGGCGCGTCAGCGTCCGACGTGCTCGAGCGCCTCGGCGACGCGGTCGTGCCACACCGTCGGGTCGTCGGACGCGATCGCCACCCACTCCCGCATGGGCGGACGCCCCTCGGGGAACGGCAGCCCCTCACCGGCCTCCACGAGGGCCGTCACGCGGTGCGCCGGAAGCTTCACGACGAGGTGGTCGCCCGGCGTCATCGCGACGATCGACCGGCCCAGCCGCAGCGTCGCCGTGCCGAAGTGGCGCGGTCCGTCGGAGGGCTGCACGACGCCGGGTCGGTCGGCGAACGCCGCCGCGACCTCCCGCAGGCGCGCCTCCGCCGTGTCATGCGGTGTGGCGTGGGTCACGCCGGCAGCGTAGCGCCGGGCGTGCGGACCGCCTAGAGGACGGGCGCGGACTGCCCGACGACCTCGGGACCGCCGACCTCGCGCGTCCCGAGCTCGTCCTGCGCGAACGCGTGCGCCACACGGATGCCCGGCCGCCCCGCCGACGACGCGTCGACCACGACCCGGGGGTGCGGGCGGGTCGCGTCCGCGGGACTCGTCCACGACACCGCAGCCGCCGAGTACCCGCCGCGCCGCGCGGCCTCCCGTGCCTCGGCGACCCCGGCGTCGGACGCCTCGAAGTCGAGCACCTCCACGTCGTAGCCCTCGCGGACCAGGACGAACGGCGCCGCGTCGCCGCGCACGGCGCGCTCGAGCGCCAGCTCGAGCGCACGCAGGGCGAGGTCCTGGACGCGCTCCGACGGGCGGTGGGGCAGGTCGTCGGGCGTCAGGGGGCGAGCCGCGGCGACGGGCGAGCCGAGGCCCGGCGTCGCGACGGCGAACGCGCGGGGCACGTACGCGTCCCCGGCGACGGGCGTGACGGCCGGCGCGACGGCCTGCGTGGCGGGCGGCGCGACGGTCGGGGTCGGGTTCGTCGGTGCGTCGAGGTCGTCCGCCGGGAGCGCGGCGGCGTCGGGGGTGGGGTCGAC
>NZ_LNTD01000118.1 GCF_001462455.1 Cellulomonas sp. B6 | reverse complement strand
CTCCACCCGCCGCACCACCGCGCGGTCTCAGTCGACCCCGAGGGCCGCCACGGGCGGCGTCCTGGCCGCCGAACGGGCAGGCAGCGCGGACGCGGCCAGCCCGGCGAGCAGCGCGACCACCATGACGAGGGCCACGTGCACCCACGGGACGTGCAGGCGCAGGTCGCCCATCGTGCCGAACACCGTCGCGGCGCCGGCCCACCCGTACAGCAGCCCGAGCGCGGTCCCGATGAGGGCGCCGACACCGGCGATGAGCATGCCCTCGGTCGCGAGCATCCACCGCAGGCCGCGCCGCGACAGGCCCACGGCCCGCAGCGTCGCCGACTCCCGCCGGCGCTCGATCACCGACAGCGACAGCGTGTTGGCGACGCCCACGAGGGCGATGATCACCGCGACGCCGAGCAGGCCGATGACCACGGCGAGGGTCACGTCGATGATCTGCTCGTTGCTCTGTCGCTCGGCGGCCGAGCTCGAGACCACCACGTCCTGCTCCACGAGCAGGTCGTTGACCGCGAGCATCGTGGTCGCCGCGTCCGCGCCGGGCGTCAGCCGCACGAGCGCCGCGTTCGTCGCGTCGGCCAGGCCGAGCGTGTCCGCGGCCGCGGACGTCAGGAGCACGTCGTCGGACCCGCGGGGGGTGATCTCGATCTCCTGCCCGGTCCCGGACGGGCCGATCAGCGTGGCCGTCGACGCGTTCTCGTCGACCCACCGCTTCGGGGCGACGCTGCGACCGGCCGACAGCGCGTCGGCCGCCGGGCCGTCGCGCAGCAGGTCGGCGGCCCCCGCGGGGACGACGAACGCCTGGAAGACGCTCTGGTCGGCGTTCTGCACGGTGGCGCTGCGGGTCGGCACGACCTCCGCCACGCCCGCGACGTCGGCGAGGTCGTCGAACGTGGACGGCGCGAGCGCGACGTCGTCGGCGCCCTGGACGACGAGGTCGATCGGGCCGCGCTCGTCCATCTCGTTGGCGAGCGACACCCGCGCCGAGGTGGCGCCCGTGCTCATCATGACCACGAGCGTCACGCCGATGACGAGGGCCGTGCTGGTCGCCGCGGTGCGGCGCGGGTTGCGCACGGTGTTGGCCGCGGCGAGGCGAGCGCTCGTCGAGATCCGGGCGACGGGCCGTCCGACGGCCGACACGACCCGCGGGATCCACAGCGCCGCGCCGACCAGGAGCCCGACGAACGACGCGGCACCGCCCAGCACGCCGACCGCGAGCGGCAGCATGCCGTCCACGCCGATGCCGTTGCGGGCCATCAGGACCGCACCGACGAGCGCGACCAGGCCGCCGACCGTCAGCAGCAGCGAGAACGCGAGCCGGACCCTGCCCGGGCGTGCGCGCACGCTCGGCGCGTCGGACGGGCGCAGGGCCGCGACCGGGGCGACGCGCGTGGCGGCGCGCGCCGGGACGAACGCCGCGCCGACCGTGACGAGCGTGCCGACCAGGATCGGCAGCAGCACGTTCGCGAGCGTCGGGTGCGCGGTGGTCGGCAGCGGGACGCCGTCCTGCGTGCGCGACAGCAGCGACAGCGCGCCCTGCGCGAGACCCAGTCCGAGCACCACGCCGGACAGGCTCGCGGCGATCCCGAGGATCGTGGCCTCGAGCATCACCGACGCGCGCAGCTGGGACCGGCGGGCGCCCACGCACCGCAGCAGCGCCAGCATCCGGGTGCGCTGCGCGACCAGCACCTGGAACGTGTTGGAGATGACGAGCGCGGCGACCAGCAGCGCGACCGCCGCGAACCCGAGCACGAGCATCATGAGCGCGTTGCCGCCCCCCGTGTACTGCTTGAGGGTCCGCTCGGCGGCCTCGTCACGCGTCAGCACGGTGGCGTCGGTCAGCGTGTCGGCGAGCGCGGCCCGGACCGTGGCGACGTCGCCGTCGACCGCGATCGCCATGCCGGCCACCCCGACCTCGTCGAGGTTGGCGGCGCCGCTCCAGCGCACGACGTCCGCGAGGGTCGCGAGACCTGCGCCGCCGTACCCGGACCACGCGCCGCGCGGGTCGTCGACCAGGCCGACCACCGTCACCTGCGCGGTCATGTCGACCGGCTCCTGCTCGGTGACGTCGCCCGAGACGGCCGTCGCCGTGTCGTCGGACGTCGCGGTGTCGGACGCCGTGTCCTCGGAGTCCGCGGCGTCGGCCGTCGCGTCCGCGGAGGGCGCGGCCGTCGTCGGCTCGACGTCGCGCCACGCGGTCCACGTGGCGGTCACCGTGTCACCGACGCCCACGCCGAGGCGCTCGGCGGTCGGGGCCGGCAGCGCGACCTCGTCCTGCGCCGTCGGCGCACGGCCGTCGACGACCTCGAGCGACCCCAGGTCGGGGTCCGACGGCGTCGGGACCAGCGTCTGCGAGGCCGTGCGGCGGCCGCTCTCGAAGCGCGTCTGGCCGACCAGCAGCGGGTCGGCGCTGCGCACGCCCGGTGTGGCGTCGACTCGCTCGGCCGCGTCGACGAGCACGCCCTGGTTCGCGAGCGCGACGAGGTCGGCCGAGCCGTACCGCGCGGTGATGGAGTCGTACCCGCCGCGCGTGATCGCGTCGCCGGCGGCGAGCGTCGCGGTGACGAACGCCGAGCCGAGCACGATGGCGATGCCCGCCGCGACGAGCCGGGGCAGGCTCCGTCGCATCTGGGCGAGGGTGAGGCGCAGCATCAGCGCAGCCCTCCCGCGGGGGCCTGGACCACCGGGGTCGCGCCGGTCGGCGTGCCGGCCGGCGCCTCGAGCACGCGCAGGCCCTCGAGGCCCGCGAGCACGGACTCCGGCGTCGGGTCGGCGATGTCGCCCGCGATGCGACCGTCGGCGAGCAGCAGCACGCGGTCGGCGTACGCGGCGGCCGTCGGGTCGTGCGTGACCATGATGATCGTGCGGCCGAGCTCGCGCACCGAGCGGCGCAGGAAGCTCAGGACCTCGGCGCCCGAGCGCGAGTCGAGGTTGCCGGTCGGCTCGTCCGCGAAGACGACCTCGGGCTGCGTGATCAGCGCCCGCGCGATCGCGACGCGCTGCTGCTGACCTCCCGACAGCTCGCTGGGCCGGTGGGTCAGCCGCTGCTGCAGCCCCAGCGTCGCGACGAGCGTGTCGAACCACGCCTTGTCGGGCTTGCGGCCCGCGAGGTCGAGCGGCAGCACGATGTTCTGCTCGGCGGTGAGCATCGGCAGCAGGTTGAAGGACTGGAAGACGAAGCCGACGCGGTCGCGGCGCAGCCGCGTGAGCGCGTCGTCGCCGAGCGAGGTGATCTCGGTCTGCCCGAGGTGCACCGTGCCGGACGTCGCGTCGTCGAGGCCCGCCATGAGGTGCATGAGCGTCGACTTGCCCGACCCGGACGGGCCCATGATCGCGGTGAACGCACCGGTGGCGAAGTCGACGTCGACGCCGTCGAGGGCGCGGACGGCCGCAGCGCCGGTGCCGTACACCTTGGTGAGGGCGCGGGCGCGGGACGCGGGTGCGGCGCCGTCGAGCGGGCGGGGGGCGGAGGTGTCCAACGGGGTGCTCCTGTCTGGAAGGTGTGCCCCCAGCCTCGCGTCCGTCCCACGGCCGGCGCGTCCCGCCGTGGGTGGGTCCTGCGGGCGGACGGGTCATCCCCCGGCCGCACGGCGCGTGCGACCGACGGTCGCACGCGCGGCGCAGGGCTCACGCCCCTGGTCGCACGAGCCCCGTCTCGTAGGCCACGACGACGGCCTGCACGCGGTCGCGCGCGCCGAGCTTGGCCAGGATGCGGCCGACGTGCGTCTTGACCGTCGCCTCGGCGACGAAGAGGTCCTGCCCGATCTCGGTGTTCGACCGTCCGCGCGCCATCAGCACGAGCACCTCGCGCTCGCGCTCGGTGAGCTGAGCGACCGCCTGGTGCGCCGGGTGCTCGGCCGCGGCCGACTCGTCCTCGGGCAGCGCCGTGACGAGGTGCTCGAGCAGACGGCGCGTGCTCGACGGGGCGATCACGGCGTCGCCGCGGTGCACCGTGCGGATCGCGGCCAGCATCTCCTCGGGCGGGGCGTCCTTGAGCAGGAACCCGCTCGCGCCGGCGCGGATCGCGGCGAGCACGTACTCGTCGAGGTCGAAGGTGGTCAGGACGATGACCTTCGGCGCGGGCGTCTCGGGCGTCGCCCGGGCGACGATCCGCTCGGTCGCCTCGAGCCCGTCCATGGTGGGCATGCGGACGTCCATGAGCACGACGTCCACCGGACCCGTCACGGTCTGCGCGGCGGGGTCGAGGGCGCGCACGGCCTGCGCGCCGTCGCCGGCCTCGACGACGACCTCGAGGTCCGGCTGCGAGTCGATGACCATGCGGAAGCCGGCCCGGACGAGCTGCTGGTCGTCGACGAGCGCGACGCGGACGGGCGGGACGGTGCCGCCGGCAGGGGTGCTCACGAGGGGGATCCTCCCGCAGGTGTCGTGGTGGGCTCGCCCGGCGCGCCGGGTGTGGGCAGCGTCGCACGCACGCGGAAGCCGCCCCCGGGGCGCGGGCCGGCGGTCACGGTGCCGCCGAACATCGTCGCCCGCTCGCGCATCCCGAGCAGGCCCTGGCCGAGCCCGTCGGTGCCGGCCGACGCGCCGCGGCCGTCGTCGCTGACCTCGAGCGCGACGGCCGTGGGCTGCCACTGCAGCATGACGGTCACTGACGGGTCGGGGCCGGCGTGCTTGAGGATGTTGGTGAGCGACTCCTGCGCGATCCGGTAGATCGTCAGGCCCGCTCCGGGCGGCAGGTGACGCGGCTGCCCCAGGCGCACGTGGGAGACGCGCATGCCGCTCGCGCGCATCTGCGCGACGAGCTGCTCGACGTCCTCGACCGAGGGCTGGGGGTTCGTCGTGGTGGCGGTCGTGCGGGCCTGCGCGGTGCCCTCGGCGGCAGGGATCGGCAGGACGCCCGGAGCCCCCGCGGTCGCGGGTGCGGGGGCGTCGCGCAGCACGCCCAGCAGACGACGCATGTCGGTGAGCGCCGCGCGACCGGTCTCGGCGATGGTGCCGAGCGCGCGCGTCGCCGCGTCGGGGTCGTGCACGGCCGCGTACCGGCCGCCGTCGGACTGCGCGATGATCACCGACAGGCTGTGCGCGACGATGTCGTGCATCTCCCGCGCGATGCGCGCGCGCTCCGCGGCGGTCGCGATGGTCGCCTGCTGGTCACGCTCGACCTCGAGCCGCTCGGCGCGGTCGAGCAGCGCCTCGAGGTGCTCGCGGCGGCTGCGCCGGACCAGCCCGAACGCCCACGCGACGAGGAACAGGCTGCCCGCGAACATCGCGATGAACACCGCGATGCCGGGTGAGTACGGCATCCCGATGAGGCTTCCGAGGACCGCCGATCCGACCAGCGCTCCCGCCATGGCGGTGCGGTGCGCCCACCGCGGGCCGTGCAGCGAGGCCGAGTACAGGGAGAACGGCACGACGAAGTCGGTCGGCACCAGGGGCACGCGCGCCACCAGGTGCAGCAGCGCGCACGAGTAGACGATCGCGACGGACGCGGCGGGTCGGGTGCGCCGCCACGCCAGCGGCACGACCATGCCGACCGTGCTCAGCGAGACCACGAACGCGGGCAGCGTCGACAGCTGGGTGGACACGAGCCCGATCGACGTCGGCACCAGGACGACGGCCAGCAGGGCCGCGATCGTGATGTCGACGCCGAAGCGGTGCTGGTCCTCCCACTGCCACATGCGGTCCCACCACGACATCCCCCGAGCCTAGGTGTATTGACCCGGAACGTTGTTGACGTAGCGAGAGACCTCCGGGTCGAGTGGGAACTGCTCAAGGAACCCGCGTCGACCACTGGAGGTCTCTCGTGTCCCACGCTAACGCCCGGTTGACCCCTGCCGGCAGGTTCGTGATGGTCGAGCGCATCGAGGCCGGTCGCCCGGTCGCTCATGTCGCTGCGGAGATGGGTGTCTCGCGAACGACGGCGTGGCGGTGGTGGCGCCGGTATCGCGAGCTGGGCCGTGCGGGCCTGGTGGACCGGCCCAGCCGCCCGCTGAGCCACCCGCACCGCACGTCACCCTGCGTGGAGACGCGGATCCGGATCGCGCGGATGCTCTCGCGGCGCGGGCCGGTCTGGATCGGCCACCACCTCAGCCTGGCGCCCTCCACGGTCGGGCGGGTCCTGGCCCGGCACCGGGCACGCCTGCTGCGCGAGTGCGACCCGGTGACCGGCCTGCCGATCCGCGCGGCGCGAGCGTCGGCGGCTCGCTACGAGCACCCCTACCCGGGCTCGTTGATCCACGTGGATGTCAAGAAACTCGGGCGGATCCCCGACGGCGGCGGGTGGCGCGCCCACGGGCGAGAGGCGACCGTCACGGCGAAGAGCAAGCGTGCACCGATCGGCTACGACTACGTCCATACCGCGATCGATGACCACTCCCGCCTGGCCTACGCCGAGATCCACGACGACGAGAAAGGCACCACGGCGGCCGGCTTCCTGGCCCGCGCAGCAACGTTCTACGCCTCCCACGGCATCCGGATCGAACGCGTGATCAGCGACAACGCGTTCGCCTACCGCAACTCCCGGGAGTTCAAACGCGTCGCAGCCGACCTCGGCATCGTCCAGAAGTTCATCCGACCGCACTGCCCGTGGACCAACGGCAAGGTCGAACGCCTCAACCGCACCCTCGCCACCGAGTGGGCCTACCGCCGCCCCTGGACCTCCACCACCGAACGCGCCGCGGCCTTGCCCGCCTGGCTCGAGCACTACAACCTGGACCGACCCCACCTCGGCATCGGCGGACAACGACCCATCGACCGCGTCAACAACGCTGCGGGTCAGTACACCTAGGCGGCACGGTCGCCACGGTCGTGCGCCCGCAGGCTGATCGTGCGGCTGCGGCTGATCCGTCCACGGGCCCAGCGGGCCTCGCCTGGCGTGCCACGTCGCCGCGTGCCGCGTGGAGATCTGTCGGCGCGTCGAGGACCTGGGGCTGGCGGCGGAGGGGAGTGCGTGACCTAGCATGGCGCAATGACCCAGGTGCTGCTGGCCGAGGACGACCCCGCGATTGCCGAGCCTTTGGCGCGCGCGCTGGGGCGTGAAGGCTACGACGTGCGCGTGCAAGGAACGGGTCAAGGCGCGATCGACGGCGCCGCGGGCGCCGACCTGGTCGTGCTCGACCTCGGTCTGCCCGACATGGACGGCCTCGACGTCGCCCGGGCCATCCGCAGCCAGGGGCTCACGACGCCCGTCCTGGTGCTCACTGCCCGTGCGGACGAGGTCGACCTCGTCGTGGGCCTCGACGCCGGCGCCGACGACTACGTGACCAAGCCCTTCCGGCTCGCCGAGCTCCTCGCGCGCGTGCGGGCGCTGCTGCGCCGCACGGTCGGCGACCCCTCCGACGAGGACGAGCTGCACGCGCAGGACGTCCGCGTCGACGTCGCCGCTCACCGCGCCTTCCAGGGCGAGCGCGAGCTGCACCTCACGGCCAAGGAGTTCGACCTGCTGCGGGTGCTCGTCGCCGCGGCGGGCACGGTCGTCGCACGCGAGACGCTCATGCGCGAGGTCTGGGGCTCGGACCCCACGGGCTCGACCAAGACGCTCGACATGCACGTGTCGTGGCTGCGCCGCAAGCTCGGCGACGACGCGAACGCGCCCCGCTACGTGACGACCGTGCGCGGCATGGGGTTCCGCTTCGAGACCGGCAGCGGCGCGGCCGAGCCGGCGCCCCCGGGTTCGTTCCACCAGGTCTGACGTGCGTCGCCGCGTCCTGCAGGCGACGATCGCGGCGGTGACCGTCGCCGTCGTGCTGCTCGGGTTCCCGCTCGCGTTCCTCGGTGCGCAGCTGGTCCGCGAGAACGAGGTGCGGGGCCTGGACGTCCGCGCCGAGTCGGTCGCCCGGACGGTCGACTTCCGGGTCGAGCGCGACATCGCCCTGTCCAACCGCATGCTCGAGCCCTACACGGGCGGCGACGGCGAGATCAGCGCGACGGTCGTGGTCCGCACCGCCGACGGCGAGACGTTCCGTGCCGGCCCGACCGTGGACGAGCGCCGGCTCACCGTCCAGACCACCTCGGACACCGCGGCCACCGTGCTGCTGTACGTCTCCTGGTGGGACGTGTTCTGGCTCTCGGCCCAGGTGATCGCGCTCGTGGTCGTGGCGGCGGTCGTCGCGTTCGCCGCCGGCATCGCGATGGCGATCTGGCAGGCCAACCGGCTCGCCGCGCCCCTCGTGTACCTCGCGGCGTCCGCCGAGCAGCTGGGGTCGGGGCAGGTCCGGCCGCAGCTGGAGCCCTCGGGCGTCGAGGAGATCGACCTCGTCGCCGCCGAGCTCGCGCGCAGCGCCGACCGGATGGCCGGCCGGCTCGCCGCCGAGCGGCAGTTCGCGTCCGACGCGTCGCACCAGCTGCGCACCCCGCTGACAGCGCTGTCCATGCGGCTCGAGGAGATCATGCTGGCGGCCGGCGAGGAAGAGGTCCGTGAGGAGGCCCGGATCTCGCTCGAGCAGGTCGAGCGCCTCGTGCGCGTCGTCGACGACCTGCTGGCGAGCTCGCGACGCGCGCAGGGCGGCACGACCGAGGCGGTGCACCTGGTCGAGGTCGTCCACCAGCAGGAGGAGGAGTGGGCGCCGACCTTCGCCGCGGCCGGTCGCCGGCTGGTCGTCGACGTCGACCCGACCACCCAGGTCCTGGCGACGCCCGGCGCGCTCGCGCAGGTCCTCGCGACGCTCATCGAGAACTCGCTCAAGCACGGCGACGGGACGACGACCGTGCGGTCCCGTGCCGGTGCGTCGTCGCACGCGGTCGTCGTCGAGGTGGGTGACGAGGGCGCGGGCGTGCCTGACGACCTGGCCGCGCGCATCTTCGAGCGGGACGTGACGTCCGGGGCCGGGACCGGTCTCGGGCTCGCGCTCGCGCGCGACCTCGCGAACGCCGACGGCGGACGGCTCGAGCTCGCGCAGCGGCGCCCCGCAGTCTTCGCGCTCTTCCTGTCGGGCGTGCCGGCCTCGTTGCGGCCCGACGTGGTGCTACCGCGCGGTGCGGTGGTGTCGGTGCGACGCGACCGCCGCCGATAGGGCGAAAAGCCGCATACCGCACGAGAACCGCGTCCGATGACGGGCCGCCCGGGCTAGGCTTCCCTGGACGTGCCGGCGGTGACGTGAGCGAGGAGAACTGCGTGCGAGGGCTCGAACCGACGTTCCAGGCCTACGCGTGGGGGTCGTCGACCGCCATCCCGGAGGCGCTCGGGGTCGTCGGCGACGGTGAGCCGGTCGCCGAGGCGTGGTTCGGGGGCCACCCGTCGGCGCCGTCGCTGCTCTCGGGCGCGCCACGCGAGCCCGTCGACGCCGCGATCGCGCGCGATCCCGAGGGTCTGCTCGGCGGCGACGTCCTGTCGCGGTTCGGGCCGCAGCTGCCGTTCCTCCTCAAGCTCATCGCCGCGGCGCGCCCGCTGTCCCTGCAGGTGCACCCGAGCATCGAGCTCGCGTGTGACGGATACGCGCGCGAGGACGACCGTGGTGTCCCTCTCGACGACCCACGCCGCTCCTACCGCGACCGCAACCACAAGCCCGAGCTCGTGTACGCGCTGTCGACCTTCGAGGCGCTCGTCGGCTTCCGCGCCCCGCGCCGCACGGCGGAGATCCTGCGCGGGCTGGAGCACCCGGTCGCGCGACGGCTGCACCGGACCGTGCTGGCCGACCCGACCCCGACGGGCGTCCAGGCGGCGTTCACCTATCTCGTGAGCGACGACTCCCGCCCGACGCCCACCGAGGTCGCCGACCTCGCCGACGAGTTCCGTGCGCGGCTCGCGGCCGGCTCGCCGTCGCCGCGCACCGACCGCGCCGTCGACCTCCTGGAGCGTGCCTACCCGGGCGACCCGGGTGCCGTCACGGCGGTGCTGCTCAACCCGGTCACGCTCCGGCCGGGCGAGGCGCTGTTCGTCCCGGCCGGCGCCGTGCACGCCTACCTCAGCGGCTTCGCCGTCGAGATCATGGCCAACTCCGACAACGTGCTACGCGCCGGCCTCACCTCGAAGCACGTGGACATCCCCGAACTGCTGCGCGCGGTCGACTGCGTCGCCGCGCCGCCCATCCGGATCGCGCCCGAGCACGTCTACGACGCGACGGACGTCTACTACGTGCCGGTCGACGACTTCGAGCTGTCGGTGACACGGGTCGACGGCCCCGGGGGTGTGCGCCTGCCCGGCGTCGGGCCGCGCATCGTGCTGTGCGTCGAGGGCGGCGTCGTCCTGCACTCCGCGACCGGCCAGGAGCTGCGGCTCGAGGCCGGCCGCTCGGCGTTCGTCCCCGCGGCCGACGGGCAGCTGCGCGCCGCGGGCGCGGGATGCGTGGTGCAGGCCTCCGTCCCGTGACGCGGACGCGTGCCGGACGCCCGGGGTGCACCGACTAGGCTCGGCGGTCGTGACTCCTCCGACCGTGGCAGTCGTCGGCGGCGGGCAGCTCGCCCGCATGATGGCAGCCCCCGCGACAGCGCTCGGGCTTCATCTCAGGGTCCTCGTCGAGTCCGGTGACGGGTCCGCCGCGCAGGCGGTGGTCGACGCGCCCGTCGGCGAGGCGGGCGACGTCGACGCGGTCCTGGCGCTGGTCGACGGCGCCGACGTCCTCACCTTCGAGCACGAGCACGTGCCCGGACCCGTCCTCGCCGCCGTCGCCGCGCGTGGCGTACCCGTGCACCCCGGGCCGGACGCGCTCGTGCACGCGCAGGACAAGGTCGTCATGCGGCGACGGCTCACCGAGCTGGGTGTGCCGTGCCCCCGCTGGGCGCCGGTCGCGGACCTCGCGGACCTGGAGGCCTTCCGCGGTGCCGACGGCGGCCGGGCCGTGGTGAAGACCGCGCGCGGCGGCTACGACGGCAAGGGCGTCCGCGTGGTCGACGCCGGTGCGGTGCCCGGCGACGTCGTCGACTGGTGCGCCGCGGCGGCGGCCGGCACGGGCCCGGCGCTGCTCGCCGAGGAGCTCGTGCCCTTCACGCGCGAGCTCGCGGTGCTCGTCGCCCGCACGCCGTCCGGTGCCACGGCCGTGTGGCCGGTCGTCGAGTCGGTCCAGCGCGACGGCGTGTGCGCCGAGGTGGTGGCGCCCGCACCCGGTCTCGACCCGGCCACCGCGGCCGAGGCCGAGCGCGTCGCGCGGACCGTCGCCGACGGACTCGGCGTGACCGGTGTGCTGGCCGTCGAGCTCTTCGAGGTCGCCGACCCCGACGGCGGTGCACCGCGCGTGCTGGTGAACGAGCTGGCGATGCGCCCCCACAACTCGGGCCACTGGACGATCGACGGGTCCGTGACCAGCCAGTTCGAGCAGCACCTGCGCGCGGTCCTGGACCTGCCCCTCGGCGACGTCGCGCCCGTGGCGCGCTGGACCGTCATGGCGAACGTGCTCGGCAGCGCGCTCGACGACCCGACGGAGGCGCTCGCACGCGTCCTGGGCGCCGACCCCGGTGCGCGCGTGCACCTGTACGGCAAGGCGGTCCGGCCGGGCCGCAAGCTCGGGCACGTCACCGTGTCGGGCGACGACCTGGACGACGTGCGCGCCCGCGCACGGACGGCCGCCGCGCTGCTGCGCGGCGAGGACGGAGGTACGGCATGAGCGGGACGCCACTGGTGGGCGTGGTCATGGGCTCGGACTCCGACTGGCCGGTCATGCAGGCCGCCGCGGACGCCCTCGCGGAGTTCGACGTGCCGGTCGAGGTCGACGTCGTCTCGGCGCACCGCCAGCCGGACAAGATGGTCGCCTACGGCCGCGACGCGGCGGCGCGCGGGCTGCGCGTGCTCGTCGCGGGGGCCGGGGGAGCCGCCCACCTGCCCGGCATGCTCGCCGCCGTGACGCCGCTGCCGGTGATCGGCGTCCCCGTGCCGCTCGCGCACCTCGACGGCATGGACTCGCTGCTCTCGATCGTCCAGATGCCGGCGGGAGTGCCGGTCGCGACCGTGTCGGTGGGCGGTGCGCGCAACGCGGGGCTGCTGGCGGTACGGGTGCTCGCCGCGGGTGACGGGGCGCTGGCCGAACGGCTGCGGACGGCCATGCTCGCCTTCCAGGACGGTCTGCGTGAGCAGGCCGACGCCAAGGGGGAGCGGCTGCGTGCGCGTTCCGCAGGCTCACCGGCGGGCTTCTCGGCCTGACGGGCCGCACCCGTCGGAAGGACGGCACGCCGCTGACGGGCGCTCGGTCCGTCGCGGTCGTGCGTCGGGGTGCCGCTAGGACCCCGGGACGCCGCCGACCTGCCCCGGGGGCAGCGTGCCGTCGCGCAGCGAGGCGAAGAAGCCGGGCGTGAGGTCGGGGTCGAGCTGGACCGTCGAGCCGACGTTGCCGGGCCGGTAGTCCATGCTCCTGATCGGTGGCGTGCCCGTCACACCACCCTCGGCGTTCGCGTCCCGGAACGCGAGCGCGAGCCGCGCGACGTCCACGATGTCCGCGTCCTCGTCGAACACCATCGCGCCCGTGCCCGCCTCGGCGAGCGCGACCTGCGCACCGGGGTTCAGCGCGAGCGAGCGCGGGTCGACCTTGCCCATCACGGCGCCGATCAGCTGCCGCTGCCGCAGCGCGCGGCCGACGTCGCCCGTCGGGTCCGACTTGCGCATGCGAGCGAACGACAGCGCCGCCGTGCCGTCGACGTCGTGGCACCCGGCGGTCCAGACCATGCCCGAGTCGGCGTCGTTCACGTCCGCGTCGTAGCAGAGGTTGACCCCGCCCACCGCGTCCACGAGGTGCGCGACGCCGCCCATCCCGATCTCGACGTAGTGGTCGACCTTCAGGCCGGTCAGCCCCTCGACCGTCTGCACCAGCAGCGGCGCACCGCCCCACGCGAACGCGGCGTTGAGCTTCGAGGCCCCGTGCCCGGGGATCTCGACGTACGTGTCTCGCGGCAGCGAGATCAGAGCCGTCGGCCCGCTGGTCGGCTTGTGCAGCAGCAGGATCGTGTCGGTGCGCTGGCCCTCGGTGCCGTCGGCCTCGACGCCGCCGTCGTCCCCGCGCGCGTCCGACCCCGCGAGCAGGTAGGTCGTGCCGGGGGTGTCCGCCGCGGCCGACAGCGCCGGGGTGTGCTGCAGGAGGCCGTTGGCCCAGACCAGCAGACCGACGGGCCATGCGACGAGGACGACGAGGATGACGACCGCCACGACGACGGCGATCCGCCGCCCGCGGCCGCGGCGGCGCGAGGTGGCCGTGCCCGTGGAGACCGCCGGTGCGTCGCCCGGGGTCGTGGACCGAGCTGCGGCCGGTGCGGGACGTGCCGAGGTGGTGCGTGCGGACGCCGGGGACGCCGCGGCGCGCGCACCGGCCGTCCGCGGCGTCGAACGACGTGCTGCGGACGGGCCGGCCGGCGCGGCTCCCGCGGCGCCCTCTCGCCCGGCGACGGGGACGGCGCGCGCAGCTCCCGGTCGCGGCGAGGCCGACGGTGCGAACGACGCCGGTGCGGCGCCGGCCGGTGGAGCCGAGGCCGTCGTCGGGAGTCCCGGGTCGCGCGGCGAGCCGTGCGCGCGGCGCGGTGCCGCGGGCCGCGGTGCCCCGGCCGGCGGTGTGGCCGGCGGCGTGCTCCGCGCGGCGGTGCGTGCCGGAGCCGGAGGCCGACGACCACCGGCGCCGACCACGCGTGCGTCGTCGGCACCCGGCCGCGCCCTCGTCCCGTCGGGGGTGAAGCTGGGAGGCGGGTCGTCCCGACGCTCGGCCACGTGTCCTCAGCAGGTCGCCGCGGAGGCGTCCGCCGCCGTGAAGGCGTCGACGCCGGGCGTCTTGGTCTCGGTCGGGGCCGGCGGGGCGGCGGGCGCCTCCGGCGCGGCAGGTGCCTCCGGCGCGGCGGGCGAGGCGGGGG
>NZ_LNTD01000117.1 GCF_001462455.1 Cellulomonas sp. B6 | reverse complement strand
CCCACGCCGGTGTCCGTCGGTCGGGTCAGTCGACGGGGAACAGCGTCAGGCTCAACGTGCCCGCGTACTCCCCGGGCGCGGTGTCGACCGGCACGTCGAGCACGAGGTCCGCGCCCAGCGTCGCCGTGCCGACCCGGCCCTCGGCGGTCGCCGACGCGAGCCGGCCGGGCACGGCCAGCCCCTCGCCGCCGCCGAGCGCCGTCGCGCGCGCGTCGCCCGCCACCAGCCCGGCCCGCGGCGTCTCGACCCGCGGCGTCCACCCCAGGTGCTTGCCCTCGAGCAGGCGCGCCCCGGAGTCGAACGTGTACGCCTGGCCGGTGACGGCCCACCCGGTGACCCCCGCCTGCGCGACGGTCCGCGAGTCGGTGACGGTCACGGCGGGCAGCTGCCCCCGGAACCGCAGCGCGGTGCCGGTCTGCTGCGGCCCGTCGAGCGCGACGCCCGAGCCGTCGTCGGCCACGGACAGCGCGAGCACGCCGTCCTGCCCCTCCGGCACGACCGCCCGCAGCTCGACGCCCTGCGTCCCGCCGTCCTCGCGGAACAGGCGCGGCAGCAGGTCGATGAGGTTCGTCGACCACACCTCGAACCCGTGCGGGCCCTGCGTGACGCCGGCGAACTCGTGCTCGACCCCGTTCTTCTCCAGCAGGTCCAGCAGGTTCATCGTCTGCTGGTAGGTGAAGTCGGTCTTGTCACCGGTGTACATGCGCGCCAGCCGCGTCTCGGCGTTGACGGCCGCCGCGTCGAACTGCGGCGTGCCGAAGAACAGCCCGCCCGAGAACGCGCCGACCCACCCGAACTGACCCGGACGGGTCAGCCACGTGTTGAGCGTGTTCATCGCACCCATCGACAGGCCCGCGATGCCCTGCCCGGCCGCGTCGGACCGGATGTGGTACGCCGCGCGCGCCGCCGGTGCGAGGTTGTCGAGCAGCTCGGTCGGGAAGTCGGGCACGTTGCCGTTGCCCATGACGACGACCATCGGGACGATGCCGCCCTGCGCCGAGTAGTTGTCGAGGATCTGCGGCGCACGGCCCACCTCGACCCAGTCGCCGTAGTTCTGCCCGCCGCCGTGGTTGAGGTACAGCACGGGGTACGGCTCGGCGCGGTCCGGGTCGTAGCCCGGCGGCGTCCAGACGTACGCCTTGCGCTCCTCGTTCGCGACCTTGCTGTCGTACGTCAGCACGGACAGCTCGCCCCGCTGGCCCTCCGGGGCGTCGGCGAGCATGCGGTCGTTCTCGCCCGGCACGAACAGCGGGCTGACGCCCGTGAGCGTGTTCACCGTGTCGGCGGGGTCCTTCTCGTCGACGCCGTCCACGACGTACCGGTAGTAGTAGAAGCCGTCGAGCGGCCCCATCGACAGCCGCCACCGGTCGCCGACCTTCGTCATCGGCACCCGGAACCACGCACCGTTCGGCGCCCAGTTCGCCCACACCGTGACGCCCTTCGCGTCGGCCCACTGCGTGCCGGTCTCGAACGTGACGATCCCGTTCTCGTCGACGTGCGGCGTCGTGATCGACCCCGCCGCGGGCGGCGTGTAGCGCGCGTCGAGCGGGCGGTGCCCCTCGCGCGGGCCGTGCCCCGCGTCGTCCTGGAAGACGCGCGACGCGAAGTCCCGCAGGCCCTCGCGCCACGTGTCCCACGTGCCGCCCGTGTCGGGGTCGACGCCGTCGAACTCGTGCTCGACGCCCGCGCGCTCGAGCGTGCGCAGCAGGTCGTGCGTGCTGTTGTACGCGGGGTCGAGCACGTTGCCGACGTAGACGCGCAGCCGGTCGGTGCCCGCGTTGATCTCGCGCGCGGTGCTCGCGCTGATCGACCCGGTGAGCCGCCCGGAGAACGACGCGACCTCGGAGAACACCCCCGGGTCGGTCCGCAGCACGGTGAGCGCGTGGTGCGCGCCGTCGCCGATGCCCGCCAGCGCCTGGCCGGCCGCGTCGTCGGTCACGTGGTACGCGTCGCGGGTCGCGGCGACCACGCCGTCGAGCAGCTCGGTGCGCGGGTCGGTGCCCCGCGCGTCGGCCATGACGACGACCATGTCGGCCAGGCCGCCCTCGGCCGCCAGGTTGTCGAGGACCTGCGGCGCGCGGCCCAGCTCGGCCCACTCGCGCGCCGACTGCGAGCCGTCGGCGAGCAGGTAGAGCACGGGGTAGGCGTCGGCGCGGCCGGGGTCGTAGCCCGGCGGCGTCCACACCAGCGCGTCGCGGTCGGTGCCGTCGACGGGGCTGTCGTACGCGAGGTCGGCGACCGTGCCGCCGTGCGCGACGTCCGCCATCCACTGCACCGACGGTCCGGGTACGAACAGCGTGTTCCACGTCGGGTGCGACGTGACGGCGGCCGGGCTGGACGGCTCCTTGAACGACTTCTTGGTGCGGTCCGGCCAGGTGCCCGTGTACTGGTAGTAGTACAGGCCGGGCTGGAGGATCCCCACCTGCGTCGGGTAGTCGGTCCCGCTCGGGTCCATGGCCAGGTCCGACCACGTGCCCGCGGGCCCGAAGTTGCCCTGGAGCTCGACCTGCGCGGGCTTGCTGCCCAGGATCCGCTCGGCCTCGGCCTGCGGCACCACGAACCGGTGGTACCCCTCGGGCGTCACCGACACCCACGGGTCTGGCGCCACCGGCTCGGCCGCCGCGGACGGCGCCATCGCCGCCGCCGTGCCGAGCGCCAGCGCGGCGCCCGTGACCACGGCCGTGGTCCTGCGTGCTGCGCCACGGGCCTGCCGTGGCGTTCTTCCCCTCATCCCCATCGGTACCCCTTTCACGGTCCCGACCGGCAGGGGACGTCGCGGCCCCGCGCTCGTCTCCGAGCGTGGGGGAGTACGTCCTGCGCCACCCCCTGACGGAGCCACGGACGCCTGCGTCCGCGGCCTTCCCGCCGTCCTGCGACGGTGCAGGGGCGGGTGCCCGAATGCTGTCGGGTCGAGAGGTTTAACGTCAACCTTCCGAGTGCACGGCGGTGTGCAGAGCGACGCGGCGAACGACCCGGCGAGACCGGGACCGGCGCCCGTGCAACCTTTCCGGGTGCCGCGAGCGTCTAGGGGGCATGGGGCGAGAGGGCAGGCGATGACACGAGACGACGAGTTCCGCGCCTGGACGCAGCAGCACCGTCAAGGGCTGGTCCGCACGGCGACGCTCCTGACGGCGGGCGACGGGCACACCGCCGAGGACGTCGTGCAGGCCACGCTGACCAGGCTCTACGTGGCGTGGCCACAGGTCAGGCTCGCCGACGACCGCAGCGCGTACGTGCGCCGCGCCCTGGTCAACGCCTTCACCGACGAGATGCGGGCGCGGGCGCGTCGCCGCGAGGACCTGCGCAGCGAGCCTCCCGACGGCGCCGTGCCCCTCGGTGCCGTCGACCCGGACACGCTGCTGCTCTACGACGCCCTGCGCGAGCTGCCCGACCGGATGCGCGCGACCGTCGTGCTGCGGTACTTCCACGACCTGAGCGTGCAGGACACCGCGCGGACCCTGCGGTGCACGCAGGGCACCGTCAAGAGCCAGACCGCCCGCGCGCTGGACAAGCTCCGGGACCGTCTCGGCCCGGCGCTCGGGCCGCCCGTCGTTCGATCCCTCCCCGCCGACGCGCCGCCCGCCCGGCCGGCCGACCGCACGACCGACCACCCGACCGACGGCACGGCTCTCGCCGCCGTCCCCGCACCGAGGAGCGTGGCATGACCCGCGACGACGTCCCGCACGACGCAACCGCCCTGACCGACCTGCTGACGCGTGCGGCGACCGCGGTCGCCGCCGTCCCCGGTGACGAGCTGCTCGACGACGACGTGCGGCGCGGGCGCGCCGCACGCCGACGCCGCACCCTGGGCCGGCTCGCCGGGGTGGGCGTGGTGGCCGTGCTCGGTGTCGGGCTGTCGCTCGCGCTGCCGCGGGGCACGACCGCACCGGCCGCCGCGGTGCCGCTCGTGGCCTTCACCGGCGAGGACGTCACGGGTTTCGAGCTGGAGGTCGTGCCGGAGGGCTGGCGCGTGCTCACGTCCCACGCGGGCGACCTGGTCCTGGCCGCGCACGACGACGACGGCGCCCGGCCCGGCAGCTTCGAGGGCCGCATCGCGATCATGCTGACCGAGGAGCAGTACCTGCCGGGCGCGCCGGACGACGCCGTGCACGTCACGGCGGAGGGCAGGGACGTCCTGGTGTTCGCCACGACCGGGACCTCCCCGTCGCAGGGCGTGTCCGTCGCTCAGCCCGACGGGTCGTACCTGTACGTCCAGGTCCCCGCCGAGGTGCGCTGGTCCGACCAGCAGGCGGCCGAGTTCGCCGTCACGGTGGGGGTCACGCCCGAGGCGGTCGTCGGCGTCGGCTGAGACGCCGGCCCCGCGGTGGGGTGGGTGCCGTAGGCTGACGGTGACCCACCCCACAACTGAACACGCTGCTCGAACCGCGGCGGGAGAGCTCCCGCCGATCGTCCGCCCGCACACCGGTGCGGACGGCAGCGCGGGACGCCGAAGGAGCAACCCTCCCCGGGAATCTCTCAGGCCCCCGTACCGCCGCGGCCAGGCAACTCTGGAAAGCGGCGCCGGCCAGGTCCGGCGCCCACCGACGGTGCAAGTCGGCGCGCCCCGGAGCCCGTCCCGTGGGACGCGCTCATGGCGGACCGGCAAAACTCTCAGGTCACCCCTGCGCGGGTGGATGACAGAGCGGGGAGCCCCTACCCGTCCCGGACCCGTCCGGACGACCCCGTGGAGCACCCGTGACCGACCTCGCCACGCCGCCCGTCACCCCGCCCGCCGCACCGACGCACTCGCCCGCGGCCGCGGGTTTCGTCGACCGGCACGTCGGCCCGCGCGGCGACGAGACCGCGCGCATGCTCGCGACGCTCGGCTTCGCCGACCTCGACGCGCTCGTCGACGCGGCCGTGCCCGCGGTGATCCGCACGGACCGGCCGCTGGACCTGCCCGCCGCGCGCGGCGAGGAGGAGGTCCTCGCGGACCTGCGCGCGATCGCGGGCCGCAACCGCGTGCTGCGCCCCATGATCGGGCAGGGCTACTACGGCACGACGACGCCCGCGGTGATCCGCCGCAACGTGCTGGAGTCGCCGGCCTGGTACACCGCGTACACGCCGTACCAGCCCGAGATCTCGCAGGGCCGGCTCGAGGCGTTGCTCAACTTCCAGACGGTCGTGTCCGACCTGACGGGCCTCGACGTCGCGAACGCCTCGCTGCTCGACGAGGCCACGGCGGTGGCCGAGGCGGTCGCGCTGATGTGGCGCGCGTCGCGGGCGACGACGGGCACGGTCGTGCTGGACGCCGACCTGTTCCCGCAGTCGCTCGCGGTCGCACGGGGGCGAGCCGAGGCCGTCGGCCTGCCCGTGGTGGTCGCGGACCTGCGGGACGGCCTGCCCGAGGTCGACGGGCCGCTGGTCGGCGTCGTCGTCCAGCAGGTCGGTGCGTCGGGGGCGCTGCACGACCTGCGCCCGGTGGTCGCCGCGGCCAAGGAGCGCGGCGCGCTCGTGACGGTCGCGGCGGACCTGCTCGCGCTCACGCTCACGACGACCCCCGGCGAGCTCGGCGCGGACGTCGCGGTGGGCTCGGCGCAGCGGTTCGGCGTCCCGCTGTTCGGCGGCGGCCCGCACGCCGCGTTCATGGCCGTGCGCCAGGGTCTCGAGCGCACGCTGCCCGGGCGCCTGGTGGGCGTCTCGGTGGACGCCGACGGCGCACGCGCCTACCGGCTCGCGCTGCAGACCCGCGAGCAGCACATCCGCCGCGAGAAGGCGACGAGCAACATCTGCACCGCGCAGGCGCTGCTCGCGATCGTCGCGTCGATGTACGCCGTCTACCACGGGCCCGACGGCCTGGCCGCGATCGCGCGCCGCGTGCACGGCGGCGCCGTCCGGCTGGCCGAGGCGCTGACGGCGGCGGGCGTCGAGGTCGTGCACGAGCACGTGTTCGACACCGTGCGCACGCGTGTCCCGGGCGGGGCTCGTGCGGTCGTCGAGGCCGCTGCGGCGCGCGGCGTCAACCTGTGGGCCCCGGACGACGACCACGTCCAGGTCGCGTGCGACGAGACCACGAGCGTCGACGACCTGCTCGCGGTCGTCCTCGCGTTCGCCGACGCGGGTGTCACGACGCTGCCGTCCGACGGCGCGGGTGCGCACGACGTCGCGCTCGTCGGGCCGCAGCCTGCCGACGTCCCCGCGCACCTCGCGCGGTCGACCGGCTACCTCACGCACCCGGTGTTCCACGTGAATCGTTCCGAGACCGCGATGCTGCGGTACCTGCGGCGGCTGTCCGACAAGGACCTCGCGCTCGACCGCACGATGATCCCGCTGGGCTCGTGCACCATGAAGCTCAACGCGACCGCGGAGATGGAGCCGATCTCCTGGCCCGAGTTCGCCGCGATCCACCCGTACGCGCCCGCCGACCAGACGCAGGGGTACGCGGCGCTCGTCGGAGAGCTGCAGGACTGGCTCGCCGAGATCACCGGGTACGCGGCCGTGAGCGTGCAGCCGAACGCGGGTTCGCAGGGCGAGCTCGCGGGGCTGCTCGCGATCCACGCGTACCACGAGTCGCGCCGCGCCGACGGCGACGAGCCGCGCGACATCTGCCTGATCCCGGCGTCGGCGCACGGCACGAACGCGGCCTCGGCGGCGCTCGCGGGGCTCAAGGTCGTGGTCGTCGCGACGGCCGAGGACGGCGAGGTCGACCTCGCCGACCTGCGCGCGAAGCTGGCCCAGCACGGGCCGCGGGTGGCCGCGATCATGATCACCTACCCCTCGACGCACGGCGTGTATGAGGCCCACGTGCGGGAGGTCTGCGACCTCGTACACGCGGCGGGTGGTCAGGTGTACATCGACGGCGCCAACCTCAACGCGCTCGTCGGGCTGGCCCGGCCGGCCGAGCTCGGCGGGGACGTGTCGCACCTCAACCTGCACAAGACGTTCTGCATCCCGCACGGCGGCGGCGGCCCCGGCGTCGGCCCGGTCGCGGTCGCGGCGCACCTCGCGCCGTTCCTGCCCGGCGACCCCACCCCCGGTGCGGTGGGCGGCTCGCCCGTCGCCCCCGTCTCCGCGGCGCCCTGGGGCTCGGCCGGCATCCTGCCGATCTCGTGGGCGTACGTCGCGCTCATGGGCCCCGACGGCCTGCGCCGCGCGACCGAGACCGCGGTGCTCGCCGCGAACTACCTCGCGGCGCGCCTGCGCGAGCACTTCCCCGTGCTGTACGCCGGCCCCGGCGGGCTCGTCGCGCACGAGTGCATCCTCGACCTGCGCCCGCTCACCAAGGCCACGGGCGTCACCGCCGAGGACGTCGCCAAGCGGCTCATGGACTACGGCTTCCACGCCCCGACGCTGTCGTTCCCCGTCGCCGGCACGCTCATGGTCGAGCCGACCGAGAGCGAGGACCTCGCCGAGCTCGACCGGTTCGTCGACGCGATGGTCGCGATCCGCGCCGAGATCGACGCGGTCGCCGACGGCACGTGGGAGCTCGCGGACTCGCCGCTGCGGCAGGCGCCCCACACCGCCGCCGCCGTCGCGGCAGACACGTGGGACCACGCCTACGGCCGCGAGCGGGCGGCCTACCCGCTCGCGTCGCTGCGGGCCGACAAGTACTGGCCGCCCGTGCGCCGCATCGACGGCGCGCGCGGCGACCGGCAGCTCGTGTGCTCGTGCCCTCCCGTCGAGGCGTACGCGGACGACGTGCGATGACCGGCCCCGCCACGCCCGCCACCCCCACCACCCCGGGAGACGACATGACCGACCGGCGCTCGCCGCTGCACGACGAGCACGTCGCCCTGGGCGCCGCGCTCACGTCCTTCGCCGGCTGGCAGATGCCGCTGCGCTACACGTCCGACCTGGCCGAGCACACCGCGGTCCGCACCGCCGCCGGCCTGTTCGACCTGTCGCACATGGGTGAGATCGAGGTGACCGGCCCCGACGCCGGCGCGTTCCTCGACCGCGCGCTCGTCGGCGACCTCACGGGGCTGCGCGTGCTCGGCGCGCGCTACACGATGATCGTGCAGGAGGACGGCGGCGTGATCGACGACCTCGTCGTCTACCGCACGGGCGAGCGGACGTACCTCGTGGTCGCGAACGCGTCGAACCACGAGGTCGTGCTCGCCGAGCTGCGCGAGCGCGCCGCGGGCGTCGGCGCGGGCCTCGACGTGCAGGTCACGGACCGCTCGGACGCGACCGCGCTCGTGGCGGTGCAGGGCCCGCACGCGTTGGCCGTCGTCGAGGCGCTGCCCGGCCTCGCTCCCGCACCCGACGCCCCCGCCGACGTCACGCCCGCGACGCTCCGGTACTACGCGTGCCTGCCGATGGTCGTCGACGGCACGCCCGTGCTCGTCGCGCGCACCGGCTACACCGGCGAGGACGGCTTCGAGTTCTTCCTCGACGCGGCCGCCGCGCCCGCGCTGTGGCGCGCGCTGCTCGCCGCCGGAGCCGACCACGGGATCGTGCCGGCCGGGCTGTCCGCGCGGGACTCGCTGCGCCTCGAGGCAGGCATGCCGCTGTACGGCAACGAGCTCGACCGCACCACGACCCCGCACGACGCGGGCCTCGGGCGCGTCGTCCGGCTCGACAAGGTCGACGCCGCGGGTGAGCCCGTGCCGTTCGTCGGGCGTGACGCGCTCGCCGCACGCGCGACCTCGCAGCCCGCTCGCGTCCTGGTCGGCCTGCAGGGCCTGGGCCGCCGCGCCGCTCGCCACGGGTACGACGTCGTCGCGTCGACCGAGGCGGACGCCGCGACCGTGGGGACCGTGACGTCGGGCGCACCGTCGCCCACGCTCGGCCACCCCGTCGCGATGGCCTACGTGACGCCCGAGGTCTCCGCCGAGGGCACCGAGCTCGCGGTCGACGTGCGCGGTCGTCGTGAACCCGTGCGCGTCGTGGCCCTGCCCTTCTACCGTCGTCCTCGGTGACGGCGCAGCCGCCGCCCGCACAGCGCCGCACGCAGCACCCCCGCACCCGCACCGCCCCCGACGCACCCCTGGAGCCACGATGACCGCCGAGCTGCCCACCACGCTGCAGTACACCGCCGAGCACGAGTGGGTCGACGACGCGTCGCCCGCGACGATCGGCATCACGTCGGTCGCCGCCGACGCGCTCGGCGACATCGTGTTCCTCGAGCTGCCCGCCGTCGGCTCGACGGTCGAGCAGGGCGCCGTCATCGGCGAGATCGAGTCCACCAAGTCGGTGTCGGAGCTGTTCTCGCCGGTGTCCGGTACGGTGTCCGAGGTCAACCAGGCGGCGGTCGACGACCCGTCCGTGGTCAACGCCGACCCGTTCGGCGCCGGCTGGCTGCTGCGGGTCGACGTCACCTCCACCGGGCCCGTGATGACGGCCGAGGAGTACCGCGCGCTCAACCCGTGAGGCTCCGTCACCCTCATCCGTGGGTGGTAGTGCCCAGTCGTCCCCCCGTTCGGTCGCGAAACCGGACGCTCGTCCATTCGTCCGGGTGCTTGCCCCGAACGAGTGACCTGCCGCACCCTGCTGAGGACGGAAGTTCGCCCGGGTGTATCAGGACCGGTCGAAGCAGGTCATGTCTGGTGCAGCGATCGGCACCGCGGGGGGGGATCTCACGGTGATTCGGAGAAGTCGGCAGAAGTCGCGTCATAGCGGTCCCACCTGCCCCTCTCATCCGGTACGCAGCCACCGCGGTCCCGGAGAGTCCGGGTCCGCCGCACTCCGGAGGACATCATGAGCATGCTGGACACCACCGTGAACCCGCACACCACGGGAGCCCACGCGCTCACGCGCCGGGAGCGGGTCGTGCTGGCGGAGCTGGCCGAGGACGTCACGCTCGAGGAGATCGCGACGCGGCTGTTCGTCACGCGCAACACGGTCAAGTCGCAGGTGCGTTCCGTGTACCGCAAGATCGGCGTCTCGACGCGTGCCGAGGCCGTCGCGTGGGCCGAGGCGCACGGCATCCGCTGACCCGACGTGCCGCCGGCCGGTGGCGTCGGAACGGGTCGGCCACACGGCCGTGACCGCGACGTGACACGTGGCTGGCACACTCGGCGCATGGATCCCGTGCTCGTCGTCGCCGCCGCCGTGGTCGACGACCTCGACGACCCCCGCCTGCTGCTCGCCGCGCGCCGCGCGACGCCCGCGAGCCTCGCGGGGCGCTGGGAGTTCCCCGGCGGCAAGGTCGAGCCGGGGGAGACGCCCGAGGAGGCGCTGCACCGCGAGCTGCGCGAGGAGCTCGGCGTGCGCGTCGGGCTCGGCGTCGAGCTGCTGGGCCCCGACGGCGGCACGTGGCGGCTGTCCGACCGCTACGTGATGCGGCTGTGGTTCGCCGAGGTGGTGGAGGGCGAGCCCGAGCCGATCGTCGAGCACGACGAGCTGCGGTGGCTGCCCGCGGGGCAGTGGCACGACGTGCCGTGGCTCGACGCCGACGTGCCGATCGTCGACCGACTGGTCGAGTTCGTGGCCTCGTTCGGGCGCGACGCGCACCCTCCGGTCGACCGCTCGGCCTGACCTCGCCGCCTCGAGCGCGGGGCGTGTTCTCCCTGCGCGAACGAGGCGCCGCCACCACTTGGCACTCTCGCCACGAGAGTGCTAATCCTTGACGTGTAGCCGACCCGCGGCGGACGTCCCGCCCGCGGGAGCACCGGGGCGCGGGAGGTCCGGGCCCCTCGTCGAGGAGGTGATGGGTGTGGCTACTCGTGTCGACCCGTTCCGGGAGATGGACCGTCTGCTCACGCAGGTCCTGGCGTCCGACCGCGCCGCGGCGACGATGCCGATGGACCTCTACCGCGACGGCGACCACTACGTGCTGCACGTCGACCTGCCGGGCGCCGACCCGGGCACGATCGACGTCAACGTCGAGGACCGCACGCTGACCATCCGCGCCGAGCGGACCCCGCGCACCGAGCACGACGTGCAGTGGCTCGCCAAGGAGCGCCCCGTGGGCACCTACGCGCGGCAGCTCACCGTCGGCCGCGGGCTCGCGCTCGACCGCATCTCCGCGACGTACGCCGACGGCGTGCTCACCCTGACCGTGCCGGTGGCCGAGGAGGCCAAGCCGCGCCGCATCGAGGTGCAGCACGGCGCCGCGCCGACGTCGATCGAGGCGGGCGCGTCGGCCGGCTGACCGCCACGCGACCCCGCACCCCGCAGGCCGTGCCGCGCCCGGGCGCGTGGCACGGCCTGCGGCGTGTCACGGGTGCGACGTCAGGCGGCCGGCCCGAGCCCCGCGAGCACCCGCGCGACCGTCGCCGTGCTCACGGGCTTGCTCAGCAGCGCCACCACCCCGTCCGGCGGGCGGTCGCCCACGTCCGCGTGCTCCACGACGCCTGTGACCAGCACGAACGGCACGTCGGTGCACGTGACCCGCACACCGGCCAGCACGTCGAGCCCCGTGCCGGACGGCAGGCGGTAGTCGCAGAACACCACGTCCGCACCGCCCGCCGCGGCGACCGCCGCCGCCACGTCGTCCGCCTGCGCGACGTCCCAGCCGGCCTTGCGCAGGATGTGCGCGAGGACCAGCCGGGACACGGTGTCGTCGTCGACGACCAGCGCCCTCATGCGGCGTCCCCCGCCCCCCGCACGGTGACCATGCGCAGCACGCGGTCCAGCATCGTCAGCTCGAAGACGCGCCGCGCGTCGGCCGAGCGCGGCTCGCACACCACCGCCGTGCCCCCGACCGACTCGCACACGCGGTGCGCGTGCACGACCGCCGCGAGCCCGGCGGAGTCGACGAACGTCGCCTCCGTGAGGTCGACCACCGCCGTGTCGACGCCCCCGACCGCGAACGTGTCGATCGCGCGCCGCAGCTCGAGCGCGGCGGGCGCGTCGAACCGGCCCGCGACCTCGACCACCGCGAGGCCGGGTGCGGGTCGCGTCACGCTCAACGACGTCGGGGTCACCGTCCACCCCCCGCGGGTGGTCGGTGGACGTGCAGCCGCCACGTGTTCACGGTGCCCTCCCGGGTGTGCTCGAAGTCGTCGACGAGCTTGCGGACGATCATCAGCCCGTACCCGCCCTCCTGGGGCACGCCCGGCACCGGCTCGACCGCCATCCGCGTGCGGTCGGGCACGGCGCCCCCGTCGCTCACGTGCACCGTCACCCCGTGGTCGTCGACCGCGCCGCGCACGTGCAGCCGGTCGCAGCGCGTCAGGCCGGAGTGGTCCACCACGTTGACGCAGATCTCGTGCGTCGCGAGCTCGATGCGGGTACGCACGCGGCCCGGGCTGGACCAGCCGGCGTCCGCGAACAGCGCCGTGAACCAGTCCTCGAGCACGCTCAGCGCCGAGTGGTCCACCGGCAGGTCGATCTCCCGGATCATGCCCACGCCTCCCGTCGGACGACGACGAGCGTGCGGTCGTCGGACTGCGCCACGCCCCGGCCGTGCGCCGCGACCGCGTCGAGCACGGCCGCGAGGCTGCCCGCCGCGGTGCCCCGCGCGCAGCGTGCGCACAGCGCCGCGAAGCGGTCGTACCCGAGCATGGCCCCCGCCGCGTCCTCCTGCTCCACGAGCCCGTCGGAACCGACCCACAGCGTGTCGCCGGGGGCCAGCACGACCTCCCGCACCGCGTGCGCCAGGTCGGGCAGCACGCCGAGCGGCGGCGAGGTCGCCCGCAGCACGTCCAGGTGCGCGCCCGATCCCAGCAGCACGGGCGAGTGACCCGCGTTGCACACGCGCGCCACGCCGCTCACCGGGTCGACGTGCCCGACCGCGAGCGTCACGAACCGCCGGATGTCGACGAGCCAGTCGTGGACGGCCCGGTCGATCCGCTGCGTCGCCGCCTCGACGTCGCCCGGCTCCACGCTGCTGAACGCCGCGAGGCACTCGGCGATCATGCGACTCATGACGACCGCCGCGGGCAGGCCCTTGCCCGCCACGTCGCCCACGGCGAACCACAGCCCGCCGTCGCGCCCGGCGAACGCGTACAGGTCCCCGCCCGCGACGTGCGCGGGCACCGAGCGCGCCGCGACGTCGAGCCCGGGCACCACGGGCGGCGCGGGCGCGAGCACGGCCTGCGCGACGGTCGACGCAGCCTCGTGCTCGCGCGCCACGGCCGCCCGCTCGACGGCCGTCGTGTGCAGGCGCCAGATGGTGCGGGCCATCACGGCGGTCGCCACGACGACGTCGACGAGGTCGAGGTCGCCCGTGCCGAACGGGGGTCCGGCCGGGCGGGCCACGACGACCGCGCGCAGGTCGTCGTCGGGTTCGGCGGGCACCTGCACGACCGTCGTGCCGCCGTCGAGCACCGCGACCCGGCCGGGTGCGGTCGTCGCGGCCGCCGCCGCGGCGCGCTCGACCACCCCCGCCGCGTCGGCGCCGGCGGTCGCACGCACGTCTTCGGGCCCGAGCACGGCCACGACGTCGGCGTCCGTGAGGTCGGACGCGATCGCGAGCAGCGTCGCGCGCGCCTCCGGCGGGTCGAGCGCCCGGTCGAGCACCGACGCCAGCAGCCGCAGCGCGTGCAGGCGGTCGAGCGCCGTGACGAGCGCGTCCATGATCTCCGGTGCGTCCGGCGTCCCCGTGGTCACGGCCTGCCCCTCACCCGGCGTCCGGCAGCAGGACGGCCGCGAGGTCCGTGACCTCGAGGATGGTCCGCACCGGCTCCGACGCCCCGGTGAGCGTGAACGAGCCGCCGCGCGCGAGCGCGGTGCGCCGCAGCGCGACCAGCTCGGCGAGCGCGCTCGAGTCGACGAACGTCACCCCGGACAGGTCGACCTCCAGCACGGGGGCGTCACCCTCGACGAGCTCGCGCAGCAGCCCCTGGGCCTGCGTCACCTCGTGCGCGTCGAACCGTCCCACGACCTCCGCCCGGCGGGTGCCGCCCGCCCGCTCCGTGCGCACGCTCATCGGTCCCGTCCTTCCCGGCCGGCCGTCGCCCCGCCGTTCCCCGTGCCCCGCGCTGTCACGAGGGCCCGCCTTCCGCGGCCAGCCGCCGCAGCTGCAGCACGTGCCAGTGCACGACGTCGGCGAGGGCTGCGCCCGCCGCCGCGGTGAAGTTCTGCCGCCCCAGCCGGGTGCGCAGCTCGTCGTCGTCGAGCACGCGCTCCAGGGCGTCCGCGAGCCCCGTCGCGTCGCCGGGGTCGAAGCGCTCGACCGCGAACCCCTCGTCCTCGACGACGTCGTCCAGCTCGCTGCCGCGCGGCAGCACCACCGCCCGCCCGTGCTCGCCGGCCAGGTGCAGCACACCCGGGGCGACCGGGCCCGGCGCGGACGGGAACGCGACGACCGCCGCCGAGCGGAACAACGCCGGTACGTCCTCGTCCGCCACGAACCCGGTCAGCTCGAGGCCCGGCAGGTCCCCGTGCCGCGCGGCGACCTCCGCCAGGTACCCCGGCTCGTCCGGGCCGTCCGACCCCGCGAGCACGAGCTCCACGTCGTCGCGGCCACGTCGCCGCAGCTCGCGGTGCGCGTCGACGAGCACGTCGGCGGTGACGGCGGCGCCCCACCTGCCGAACGCGAGGACGCGCCGCGGGCCGGGCGGACGTGCGAGATCGGGCAGCGGCACGAGCTCGAAGCTGCCGTGGGGTGCCAGCGCCACGTTGTCCGCGCCGTAGCCGTCGCGCACGAGCTCGACGTGCCGCGGGATGGTCAGGGCCAGCAGGTCGGCGCGCAGCAGCGCCCGCAGGCGCAGCCGCCCGGCCGCGCGCGCCACCCGGACCCGCAGCGACGGACGCCCGCGATCCGCCGGCTGCACGTCGACCGCGTCCGCGAGGTCGTGCAGCAGCACGACCACCGGAACCCCGGTGCGCCGCACCAGCCACGGCGACAGCAGGCCCAGCGCGCCCGGCAGCCGATGGGCCCCGAAGGACGTGAGCCGCACGTTGAACAGCACCGCGTCGAGGCGGTGCTCCCGTGCCGCCCGGCGGATCCGCCACGGCGTGCGCAGGTCCTCGGGCCGCCACGTGGCGACCGGGGTGACCCCCGACGGCGGGGCGGGCGCACCGTCGGGCGTCACGTCGTGGAGCAGCACCACCTCGGTGACCTGCTCGTGGCGGGCGAGGTGGTGCACGAGGTGCCGCCCGTACTCGGAGGGCCGCGCGCGGCTCGGCGGGTACGCCGACACCACGCCGACGTGCAGACCTCGGCGGACCGCGCTCAGTGGTGCCATCGGCCACCCCCCCGGAGGGGCCGGCCCGCGGGCGCCGCGGGCAGGTGTTGACGCCCGGTGCCCCACGTCCGACCCTGTGGATGGTCGAGACACTACTCCCGGCGCTCCGGCGCCGACAGCAGGGGCGCGCATGACCGGCACGGGGCAGACCGGTACGGGGGCGGCGGGTGCCGACCTGCTCCGACGCCTGCCCGCCGGCGTCCGTGCCGCGCTCGCGGTCGGTCTGCTGGGGGTGCTCGCGGGTGCCGCGGTCGGCCTCGCCGGGGGCGAGCGGGCCGCGACCGTCGTGTGCCTCGCCGTCGAGCTGCTCGCGGCGGCCGTCGTGACCGCGCGCGTCGTGATCCTGCCCGCCGAGCGCGGCGCGTGGGGCGCGATGGCGGCGGCGCTGCTGCTGCACGCCGTCGAGGAGCTGCTGACGGCGTCGTCGGTGGGCGGGATCGGGCTGTGGGTCGTGCTGTCGGCGGCGTCCTCGGCGCTCGCGGTCGTCAGCGTCGTCGCTGTCGTGTCCGCGCGCCTCGTGACGCAGACCCCGGTGATGTGGCTCGAGACGACCATCGCCGCGTCGGGCCTGCTCGCGGTCGGCGCGATGCTCGTGGGTCCGCTGAGCGGGGCCGGGTGGCTCGTCCTCGTGCACGTCGCGGGCCCGCTCGTCGTGCTCGCGGCGCTCGTGGGCGGGCTCGTGGCGCTCGCGCAGCGGCCCACGCCCGCGTGGTGGGCGATCACGGTCGGCTTCTCGCTGATGACGCTGTCCGCGGCGCTCACCACGGCCGGGTCCGCGTGGGCCGAGGGTGGGCCGGGCCTGGCCGCGGACCTCCTGACGGGCGTGGGCACGCTGGTCGTCGCGGCCGGGGCGTGGTGGTCCCGCCCGCGGACGACCGGGGCCGTCGCACCCCTGTCGAACCTCGGGGTGCCGCTCGTGTTCCTCGTCGCGGCGCTCGTCGTCGAGCTCGTCGACACCGTCGCCGAGGTGCCCGTGCTCGCCGAGGCGGCGGCGTTCGTCGCGCTCACCGCGGGGGTCGGTCGGCTGTTCCTCGCCGTGCGGTCCGCGCAGCGCGTCGGGCGCACCGAGCAGGCCCTCAACCGCACCCTGCGGCAGGCGCACGAGGACGCGCTCGCCGCGGCCGCGGCCCGCACGGCCTTCGTCGCCAACATGAGCCACGAGATCCGCACGCCGATGAACGCGGTCATCGGCATGACGGGCCTGCTGCTGGACACCGACCTCGACGCCGAGCAGCGCGAGTACGCGCAGACCGTGCGGCTGTCGGGGAACCTGCTGCTCGACCTCATCAACAACGTGCTCGACCTGTCGAAGATCGAGGCCGGCGGGCTCGACCTCGAGGACCACCCGTTCGACCTCACGGCCGCGGTCGACGACTCCCTCGGGTTGCTCGCGCACGCGGCGAGCGCGCGCGACGTCGCGCTGCTCGCGGACGTCGACCCGGCGTGCCCCGCGTGGGTGCGCGGCGACGTGACGCGGCTGCGGCAGGTGCTCGTCAACCTCGTCGGCAACGCCGTGAAGTTCACGCACAGCGGGGACGTGGTGGTGCGGGTCGCGCCCGCCGAGGGGACGCCCGGTGCCCTGCGGTTCGCCGTCACGGACCAGGGCATCGGCATCCCCGCCGACCGCATGGACCGGCTGTTCCGCGAGTTCAGCCAGGTCGACGCGTCGACGACCCGCCGCTACGGCGGCACCGGGCTGGGGCTGGCCATCAGCAGCGCGATCGTCGCGCTCATGGGCGGTGCGCTCGGCGTGACGTCCGAGGTGGGCGTCGGCTCGACGTTCGCGTTCACGGTCGTGCTGCCGCCCGTGCCGGCCCCGACGCCCGAGTCGACGGCACCCGCCGTGCTGCACGGCCGCACCGCGGTGGTCGTCGAGGACGACGCCACCAACCGCCGCATCCTGGTCTCGCAGCTCGAGCGGTGGGGGCTGACGTGCCGGGCCTTCGCGTCGGCCGAGGACCTGCTCGACGCCGCCGACGTCGAGCGCCCCGACCTCGTGACGCTCGACATGCGGCTGCCCGGTCTCAGCGGGGTCGAGGCGGCGCACCGCGTGCGCGAACGTCCGGGCTGGCACGACGTGCCGCTCGTGCTGCTGAGCAGCCTCAACGACGTGCTCACCGTCCGGGAGCGCGCGCCGTTCGCCGCGCTGCTGACCAAGCCCGTGCGCGCCGCCGAGCTGCGGCGCGTCGTCACCGACGTCGTCACGGGCCGGCGGCGTGAGCCCAGCCGCGCCGCGCCCGCCCGCACGGGCGCGCGGCTGCGGGTGCTCGTCGCCGAGGACAACGCGGTCAACCGCACCATGGCGGAGCGGGTGCTGGCGGCGATGGGGCACGACGTGGAGACCGTCGGCGACGGCGGTGCGGCCGTGGCGCGCACGGCCGAGCAGGACTTCGACGCCGTGCTCATGGACATCCACATGCCCGTGCTCGACGGGCTCGAGGCGACGCGGGAGATCCGCGCACGGGGCGGCGCGCACCAGCCGGTGATCGTCGCGCTCACGGCCAGCGCCACGGCCGAGGACCGGCAGGCCAGCGCCGCGGCCGGCATGGACGACTTCCTCACCAAGCCGTTCCGGTCCCAGGACCTCGACCACGTCCTCGCACGCGTCGCCCCGCGGCGCGCGGACGCGGGGGCGGCACCCGTGCCCGGCGCGCCGACGGCGCCGACGGCACCCGCGACGCCCGGCGCCGCCGACCCGACCGCCTCGGCCGACCCGGTGGTCCCCGCAGACCCGGTCGTCCCCGGCGACTCGGCCGCCCCCGCCGACCCCGCGGAGGGGGCGCCCGTCCTCGACGCCGACACGTTCGCGCTCGCGTGCGAGGTCGACGCCGCGTCGGGCGGTGCGCTGCTCGGCGCGTTCGTCGCCGACTGCGCGACCGGTGCCGACCGTCTCGACGCGGCGGCCGTCGCGGGCGACCCCGGCGAGGTCGCCGCGGTCGCGCACGCGTGGCTGGGTGCCTGCGCGACCGTCGGCGCGACGGGCCTGGCGGACCTGCTGCGACGGGTCGAGGACGCCGCGCGGCGCGGCGCGCTCCCGGGCGCGGACGTGCTCGGTGCCGTGCGTGCCGAGGCGACCGCGGTGACCGCCGCGGTGCGTGCTGCCGTCAGCGCGTCGTCGTGAGCGTCGCCACGAGGCGGCCGAGCGCGTCGTCGAGGATCGACGGCGCCGTCGCGAGGTTGAGGCGCACGTGCCCGTCGCCGGCCTCGCCGAACGTCGGGCCGGGGTTGACCGCGAGCCGCCCGCGCGCGAGCAGCAGCCGCGCCGGGTCGGCACCGCTCGCGGCCACCGCGGGCGTCGCGCGCAGGTCGAGCCACGCGAAGTACGTGGCCGCCGGGCGGTCCCAGCGGGCCTCCGGCAGCCGCTCCGCCAGGACGGCGGCCGTGCGGTCGCCGTTCGCGCGGATCCCGGCACGCACGTCGTCGAGCCACGCGTCGCCCGCGCGGTAGGCGGCCTGGTGCGCGATCGACGCGACGTGGCTGACGCCGTGCCGCACGATCTCGGGCATCCGGTCCAGGTCGCGCGCCGCCGGGCCCGGTACCGCGATCGCGGCCTTGAGCCCGGCGAGGTGGAACGCCTTGGACGCCGAGTGCAGCGCGATCGCGTCGGGGATCACGGTGGTGGTCGGCACGAACGGCTCGTCGCCCACCACGAGCGGCGCGTGGATCTCGTCCGCGACGACCCGCACGCCGTGGTGCGCGGCGAGCTCGCCCAGCGCGCGCAGCTCGTCGGCCGTGTGCAGCGTGCCGGTCGGGTTGTGCGGGTGGCACAGCAGGTACGCGCGGGCGCCCGCGAACGCGCGGTCCAGCGCGTCGAGGTCGAGGCGCCCGGCGGGCGTGAGCGGTGCGGTGACCACGCGCCGGTCCGCGTGCTCGACGAACTCGCGGAACGGCGGGTAGACGGGCGGGCTGATGACGACGCCGTCGCCGGGCCTCGTCACGAGGCGCAGCACCTCGACGGCGCCCAGCATGACGTCCGGCACCAGGCGCGTGCGCTCCACCGGGACGTCCCAGCCCTGGCGGCGCGCCGCGAAGTCCGCGAACGCCTCCGCGTACGCCGTGCCCTGCGGGCTGGTCGGCTCGGCCTCGTAGCCCGTGTCGCCGAGCGTCATGGCCCGCTGCACCGCCTCGACCACCGCCTCGAGCGGGCGGACGTCCATCTCGGCGACGAACGCGGGCAGCACGTCCGGGTCGTACGTGTGCCACTTGAGGGAGGTGCGCCGACGCAGCTCGTCGGGCGTGACGTCGAAGGGCGAGGTCATGACCGGCACGCTAGCCGAGCAGACCCCGTCACGACGCGGACCGGTGACGTCACGACACGCGACCCCTGCCGGCGGGCCCCGTGACCCCGGGACCGCGCGAGGCCCCGGCCGCCGCGGGTGCGGCGGGCCGGGGCCCCGGATCGTGCGGCGCGGCGCCTGCGTCAGAGCGTCGCGCGGACCGTGCGGGTCGCCTCGACGAGGTGCTCGAGCGAGGGCGTGACCTCCTCGTAGCGGCGGGTCTTGAGGCCGCAGTCCGGGTTGACCCAGAGCTGGTCGACGTCGATGGTCCGCACTGCCTCGGTGAGCAGCTCGGTCACCTCGGCCTGCGACGGCACGCGCGGCGAGTGGATGTCGTAGACGCCCGGGCCGACCGCGCGCGGGTAGCCCGCCGCCGCGATGTCGCCGAGGATCTCCATCTTCGAACGGGCCGCCTCGATGCTCGTCACGTCCGCGTCGAGGCCGTCGATGGCGTCCATGATCTCGCCGAACTCCGAGTAGCACAGGTGCGTGTGGATCTGCGTGTCCGGGCGCACGCCGGCCGTCGAGAGACGGAACGAGCGCACCGACCAGTCGAGGTACGCGGCGTGGTCCTTCTCGCGCAGCGGCAGCAGCTCGCGCAGCGCCGGCTCGTCGACCTGCACGATGCCGATGCCCGCGGCCTCGAGGTCCGCGATCTCGTCGCGCAGCGCGAGCGCCACCTGGTTCGCGGTGTCGCCGAGCGGCTGGTCGTCGCGCACGAACGACCACGCGAGGATCGTCACCGGGCCCGTGAGCATGCCCTTGACGGGCTTGTCGGTGAGCGACTGCGTGTACGTGGTCCACGCGACCGTGATGGGTGCGGGCCGCGACACGTCGCCCCACAGGATCGACGGCCGCGTGCAGCGCGAGCCGTACGACTGCACCCAGCCGTTCTGCGTGACCGCGAACCCGTCGAGGTTCTCGGCGAAGTACTGCACCATGTCGTTGCGCTCGGGCTCGCCGTGCACCAGCACGTCCAGGCCGATGCGCTCCTGCAGCTCGACGACGCGGCGGATCTCCGCCTTCATCTCGTCCTCGTACGCCGCGGCCGTGAGCTCGCCCTTGCCGAACGCCGCGCGGGCCTTGCGGATCTCGGGCGTCTGCGGGAACGAGCCGATCGTCGTGGTCGGCAGCGCCGGCAGCCGCAGGCGCTCGGCCTGCGCGGCCTTGCGCGCCGCGAACGGGCCGCGGCGGAACTGGTCGTCGGTGAGGGCGGCGGCACGATCGCGCACCTCGGGACGGACCACACCGGGTGCCTCCGCCCGGCTGCGCACCGCGTCCGACGCCGCGCGCAGCTGCTCGGCGACAGCCGCGCGGCCCTCGGTCAGGCCCGTCGCGAGCGTCGCGACCTCGCGGACCTTCTCGTCGGCGAACGCGAGCCACTGCACGAGCGTGCGGTCGAGCGCGGGCTCGTCGTCGAGCGTGTGCGGGACGTGGAACAGGGACGTCGACGTGCCGACCGCGACGGCGGCCGCGCCGAGGTCCGCGAGCCGCTCGAGCACCGTGAGCTTGGCGTCGAGGTCCGCGCGCCAGATGTTGTGGCCGTCGACCACGCCGCCGACCAGCGTCTTGCCGGCCAGGCCGGGGACCGCGACCGTGGGCGCGTCGCCGCGCACGAGGTCGATCGCGAGACCCTCGACGTCGGTGGCCGCGAGCACCGGCAGCGCCGCGCCGAGGTCGCCGTAGGGCGCCGCGACGAGGACCGCCGGCCGCTCGGGACGTGCGAGCTCGGTCGCGAGCGCACGGTACGCGCGGGTCGTGGCCTCGGCCAGCGCCGCCGCGTCCACGCCGATCGAGTCGGACACCAGCGCGGGCTCGTCGAGCTGCACCCACGTCGCGCCCGCCGCCGCGAGCTCGGTGAGCAGGCGCGCGTAGACCGGCAGCAGGTCGTCGAGGCGGTCGAGCGGGTGGAAGCCCGCGGGCGCGTCCTCGGTGGGCTTGGCCAGCGCGAGGAACGTCACGGGCCCGACGACGACGGGCCGCGTCAGGACGCCGTCGGCGAGGGCCTCGGTGAACTCGGCGACCGGGCGGTCCGACGCGTAGCGGAACGTCGTGCCCGGGCCGATCTCGGGGACCAGGTAGTGGTAGTTGGTGTCGAACCACTTGGTCATCTCGAGCGGCAGGTCGTCGCCGCGGCCGCGCGCGACCGTCGAGTAGCCGGCCAGGTCGAGGCGGCCGTCGGCGTCCTGCAGGTCCGCGAACCGCTCGGGGACGGCGCCGACCAGCGCGGCGGCGTCGAGCACGTGGTCGTAGAACGAGAACGCGCTCGGGATCGCGGGCACGTCGGTCGCCAGGCCGAGCCCGGCCAGGCGCGTGCGGGTCGAGCGGCGCAGGTCGGCGGCCACGGCCTCGACCTCGTCGGCCGTCGTGCGACCGGCCCAGAACGCCTCGAGGGCCTTCTTGAGCTCGCGGCGCGGGCCGATGCGGGGGTAGCCGAGGACGGAGCCGGCGGGGAAGGCCGGGGTCGCCGGCGCGGCGGGCGTGGTGCTGGTCATGACAGGTTCCCTCGCGGTGTCGTCGTGGCGGCGCCGGTGGGCGCGGCCGTGGTCGTGGGTGCGGTGGTCGGGGGTGCGGCCGGGTCGGTGACGGTCGTGCGCCGACCGCCGACGAGGTCGGCGCCGTCGAGCAGGTCGAGCGCGGCCTCGTGCGTGTTGAACGTGTAGACGTGGACGCCCGGTGCGCCGCCGTCGAGCACACCGTTGACCAGGTCGACGCCGGCGCGCGTGCCGCGGCGGTGGCGCTCGGCCGGGTCGTCGGTGCCGCCCAGCAGGTCCAGCAGGTGCTGCGGCACGGGCACGCCCGTGAGCTCCTGCACGCGCAGCAGGCGGGCCGGGTCGGTGGTGGGGATGATCCCGGGCACGATCGGGATGGTCACGCCCGCCGCGCGCGCCTCGTCGACGAGGCCCAGGTACGCCTCGGCGTCGAAGAACACCTGCGAGATCGCGAAGTCCGCGCCGGCCTCCTGCTTGGCGAGCAGGGCCTGCACGTCCTGCGCGCGCGTGCCGCCCGTCGCGTGGTTGCCGCGCGGGAACGCCGCGACCGCGACCGACAGCGGACGGACGCGGGCGCGCACGGCCTGCGACGCGCTGCGGCCGCACCGGCGGCCCTCGATCTCGCGCAGCAGCTCGACCAGCTCGGCGGCCGTGTCCACGCCGTCGGGGTGCGGACGCCAGTCGGGCTCGCCCGCGGGCGGGTCGCCACGCAGCGCGAGGAACGAGCGCACGCCCTCGTCGAGGAACTCCTCGACGATCGTCGTGACCTCCTCGCGGGAGGTCCCGACGCAGGTCAGGTGCGCGATGGGGGTCAGCGACGTCTCGCGCAGCAGCCGCCGCACGAGCGCCCGCGTTGTCTCGCGCGTGCGGCCGGACGCGCCGTACGTGACCGACACGAAGTCGGGCTCGACGGACTCGAGCTCGCGCACCGTGCGCCAGAGCCGCGGTGCGGCGTCGGGGTTGCGGGGCGGGAACAGCTCGAAGGAGACGGTGGGCCGGTCGAGGGCGCCCGCCTGCTCGGCGCGGCGGGTCGCGGCGCGCACGGGCGGCGGGGCGTCGACCTCGGCCACGAGGGTCATCGGGTGCGGCCCGGGAGGCACGCGGTGCGTGCGCTCGCGGGGCAGCACGGGCTGCACGTGGGGTCGGTCGCCAGGGCGCAGACGGTCATCGTCACTCCATCGTTCCTGGCGGAAGCACCCACACCCTCGCGTGGAGGGGGGTTGCTGCGGCGTCGCGGAGCCAGGTCTCTCAGCCGCTCTGGATGGTCGCCGACGATGCTAGCGGCCATGCCCGGATGGCGGACAGCGCTTCTCGTTCAGTGAGACGGTGTCGCCCGGTCCGTGGCGCCGGCGCCCTCCGACGCGCCGCTCGGCGCCACCGGCACCGGCTGACCCTCCACCAGCAGCTGCCCCGCGCGGGCCTTCGCCTCGGTCAGCTCGACGTGCCACAGGTCGCTCAGCGCCTCGGCGTCCTGCGTCGTGTAGCCCGACGCCCAGTACGCCTCGAGCGCCGCCTCCTCGGCGGACGGGTCCGGCGTCGGCGCCGTGGCGCCCGTCCGCGGCGCCACCGGCGGCACCTCGCCGTCGAGCAGCATCTGACCCGCGCGCGCCTTGGTCTCGATCGGGTCCGTCTGCCACAGCGCGCTCAGCCGCTCGACGTCCTCGACCTCGTAGGCGGCCCACACCGCGTCGTGCTGCTCGCGTGTGTACCCCTCGGGCATCGCCGACCACTGGATCCCGACCGCCTGCGCCGCCGTCTCGACCGCGCGCGCGACCGGCGAGTACGGGTCGGCGGCGGCAGCCGCTCCCGCGCCGGCCACCGCCAGCGTGCCGGTCACCAGCCCCGCGGCGACGACGCGCCCGCCGCGGCGCAGCGCGACGACGGGCGCCGGCTGCCCGGCGCGTCGGGCGGCCTCGGCGTGCAGACGCGCGGTCAGCGCGTCCACGTCGGTGGCCTGCGCCGCGGCACGGGCGTGCAGCGCACGCGTGATGCGCTCCGCGAGCTCGTCGTCGGTGGGGGTCGGGTGCGGCCGGGGGTCTCCCGCGGCACGGTGCGCGTTCATCGGGTCTCCGGAGGGGTCGTCAGGTCGGTCCGGCGCAGCGCCTGCAGCGCACGGGAGGCGTGCGAGCGCACGGTCGCGCCCGAGGTGTCGAGGACCGTCGCGATCTCGGCGTCGGACAGGCCCTCGTAGTACCGCAGCACGAGGACCGTGCGCTGGCGGGGCGGCAGCGCCGCGAGGTGCCGCCACATCGCGTCGTCCTGCACGACCGTGTCGGCGTGGTCGGGCTGCGGCGCGGCGTGGTGGGCGAGGACGTCGTCGTCGGCGGGGTGCACCGTGCGCACGTGCCATCGCCGCCGCCACGACAGGTGCTCGTTGGTCACCATGCGTCGCAGGTAGAGGTCCGGCCGGTCGAGCAGCGCGATCCGCTTCCAGCGCACGTGCGCCCGCAGCAGCACCTCCTGCACGAGGTCGGCCGCGGTGTGCCCGTCACCCGTGAGCACGGTCGCGTACCGCAGCAGGCCCGGCAGGTGCGTGCGGACGACGTCGTCGAGCGCCCGGCCGTCGGCGGTCGCGGCCGGGCCGCCGGTCGGCCCTTCGGTCGGCGAGCCCACGTGCGGGACGGACGCGGTGTCGGGCCCGACCGTGCCGGTCCAGGTGCTCATCGGGCGACCACCGCCGCCAGGTCGGCGAGGGCCGCGGCAGGGTCGTGCACGGCGTCGGAGCCGGGACGTGGCACCGGCGCGGGGTCGAGGCAGCGCAGCAGCAGCTGCTCGACGATCGCGGCGCGGCGCACGATCGCGTGCGCGTCGGCGTCGCCGGGCAGGATCCGCACCTCGACCGTGTCCCGCAGCGGCCGCGCCGCGACGAGCTGCGCGAGGTTGACGTCGGCGTACTTGGTGACGCCCGCGGCGCGCGCCGCCTCCTGGAGCCGCTGCCACCCCGTCCGTCCGTCGGCGTCCTCCCACGGCTGCTCGACGAGCTCGACGAGCGCGTCCGGCAGCGGGGCGAGCCGCCGGCACGCGGGGTTGGTGCCGAGCGCCGCCCACAACGGCTCGCGCCAGTGCGCGAACAGCCGCACGAGGTTGGCGAACGCGGCCGGGTCGCGGAACGGTGCCCCGTCGACGTGCACGTGCACGGCCGCCTCCTGCGGCACCGTGAACCCGAGCTCCCGCGCGGGCCCCAGCAGCGCCTCGAGCGCACGCAGGTGGCCCTGCACGAGCGGCGGGGTGACGATCTCGCACGGGCGCTCGCGACCGACGGGCAGCGGCATCGCGACCGCCACGGTCGCCCCCGTCGGGTCGTTGACCCGCGTCGCCGCGGGCAGCACGTCGGCCCGGACGCCGAACAGGTCGGCGACCGGGTCGAGCACCGTCGCCATCGGCGCGTGCGGGTCGGCCAGCCGCTCGACGAGCCGCAGCAGGCGCGCGTCGTCCGACAGCAGGCGGTACCAGCCGCTGGGCGTGCCGACCGTCGTGCCGGCCGTCGTGCCGGTCGCAAGGTCGATCGGAGCGCCGGTCGTCGTGCCTGCTCCCGGCCGGGGCAGGTCGGCGACGATCGTGATGTCGTCGACCAGCCGGGCGACGGGCTCGCCCGCCGGACCGACCACGTCGAACGCGGGCGACAGGTGCCGGAACACCCCGACGCCCGGCACCGCCGACGGCTCGCTGTCCGTGTGGAACGTGCGGTGCACGGACCCGCCGCGGCGCGCGGCCAGGACGTCCGCCAGCGTGCGCCGGTCGGACCCCACGGGTGCGAGCAGCTCGATCTCGAACCCGGTCCGCAGCGTCAGCTCGTCCACACGGTCCTCGTCTCGTCGGTGGTGCCGGGCGGGCGGGTCAGGAGGCGGAGGTCGTCGTGCCGGGCGCGACGGGGAGGGTCTGCCCGTCGATCAGGGCCTGGCCGGCGCGCGCCTTGGTCTGCGAGAGGTCCGTGCCCCACAGCGCCGCGAGGGCCTCGGCGTCACCGTAGGTGTAGCCCGCGTCCCAGAACGCGTCGAGCCGGGCCTCGACGGCGGCCGCGTCGCCCGCGGCCGGGTCCTCGGAGCCGGGCGCCGTGCTGGGCGGCACGGGAACCTCCTCACCGTCGATCAGGGCCTGGCCCGCGCGGGCCTTCGCCGTTGTGACGTCGGAGCCCCACAGCACGGCGAGGGCCTCGGCGTCGGCGGAGGTGTAGCCCGCGCCCCAGAACGCCTCGTACTGCTCGCGGGTGTAGCCCTCGGGCATGGCCGACCACTCCAGGCCGACCGCGCCGAGCGCGTCCTCGACGGCCCGCGTGGCCGAGGAGTACGGGTTCGCGGCGAGGGCGGCGCCGGCGCCGCCGACCGTGAGCGTCGCGGCGATCACGGCGACGGCGGCGGTGCGACGACCACGGGTGCGACGGGTGGTGCGGGTGCTCGGGCTCATCGGGTCCTCCGGGAGGGGGTGCGGATGCGTGCCCTCTCAAGACGCGGCCCACGCCCGATGTGTGGAGCCGGTCGGAGAAACTCGTCGCGCGCCGAGGTCCCGGGACGCCCCGGGGGTGCGTCAGCGGCGCCGGCGGTGGAGCGAGGGCAGCGCCTCGCGTGCCGTGCGCTGGTGCGGCAGGCCGAACCACGACGACGCCGGGGTCATCACCGGGACGTCGTGCAGGCCCTCGTGCACGGCCGCGAGCACCTGCGGGTCGGCCTCGCCCGCCGTCCACCACGCCTCGTGCGCGGCCTGCACGGGGTCGTGCTGCCCGTCCGGGTGCGCGTGGTGGGTCATGGGGGCGACCCTAGCGGCGGTGGGAAGGGTCCCACCCCTCGCCGGACGCTTGTTCACCCCGCGCGTCACTCCACAGGAGCAGTGGGCGCGCCGCCCGGGGGACGCACCGTCACCCGGTCACGACGACGCACCCGGCGAGGTGGTCGTCGACCACGCCGCACGCCTGCATCGCCGCGTAGGCCGTGGTCGGACCGACGAACCGGAAGCCGAGCGACTTGAGCTCCTTGGCCAGCGCGGCCGACTCGGGCGTCCGTGCGGGCACGTCGGCGTAGGTGCGCGGGCGCTCGCGGGGCGCCGTGGGGGCGTGCGACCACAGCACCTCGTCGAGCGTGCGGCCCGCCTCGTGCAGCGCGAGCAGCGCGCGGGCGTTCGCGATCGTCGCGTCGACCTTGGCGCGGTTGCGCACGATCCCCGCGTCCGCCATCAGGCGTGCGACGTCGTCCTCGCCGAAGGCCGCGACGACCTCGGGGTCGAAGCCCGCGAACGCCGCCCGGAACCCGGGGCGCTTGCGCAGGATCGTCAGCCACGACAGCCCCGACTGGAACGCCTCGAGCGAGATCCGCTCGTACAGCGCGTGCTCGTCGTGGACCGGGACGCCCCACTCGTCGTCGTGGTACGCGGAGTACAGCGCGTCGCCGCCGCCGAAGCACCGGAACGGCTCGTCCGGGGCCGGTGGTGGTGCGGGTGTCGCGTCGGGGGAGGGCGCGGTCGTCGTCATGGCCCGAGTCTGGCCCGTCCCGCCCACACCCGGGTGGATCGTCGCTCGGGCTGGGGAGAGCGCGAGGCCGCGCGGGACCGGGGTCGGCCGGGCGCCGCGCGGGGCTCGTCCGAGGTGCGTGCCCCGGGCAACCGGAGTAGGCAGGGGTGCATGAGCAGCCCCGCAGCCCCCGCCGCACCCGGTCCCGGTCCCGCGCGGCGTGCGCCGTGGTGGCCGTGGGCCGTCGCGGTCGTCGTGCTCGTCGGCGTCGTCGTCGCGCTGCTGCTGACGCGCGGCGGTGACGACGGCACGGCGGCCCCGTCCCCGTCGGCGACGCCGCCCGCGACGCCCACCGCGACGGCGAGCCCCACGACGAGCCCGAGCACGGCACCGCCCACGTCACCGACCGCGACCGCCGGCTGCGCACCGACGGGTGACGGCCCGCCCGCCGGCGCGGACGTCCGCGAGGTCGTCGACGTCGACGGCGACGGCCGCCCCGACCAGGCGTGGCTCACGGGCGGCGCCGACCGCCGCATCGGCGTGACCACCGCGTCGGGCGCCACGTTCTCCGCCGCGATCGACTCCGCGAGCCCGGTGCCCGCGTCGGCCGTCGTGCAGCGCGTCCAGGCCGACGGGATCCCGGTCGTTCTCGTCGACCTCGGGCGCGAGGCCCGGCTGTGGTCGGTCGCCGACTGCGGGCTCGTGGCGCTCACCAACGCGCAGGGCCAGGCCTACACGTTCGACCGCGGGTTCGCGGGGCAGGGCACGGGCGTCGGGTGCACGCAGGACGGCGGCGCGCTGCGCCTCGCGGGCCTCGACGCGGTGAGCGCCGACGGCGGCGAGTTCACGGTCACGCGCACGTGGGTCGACCTCGGCGACGGCGGGCGCACCGCGCGCAACGGCGCGTCGGAGCAGGTCGCGACGGGCGCCGCCGCGGACGATCCGGTGGTCACGACCGCTCAGGAGGTCTCGTGCGGCGACCTGCTCGCCGGCCGCGACGGCCCGGTCGAACCAGCCTCCTGACGCACGGTCGCCCGTCCACGGACCCCCACGCGTCGACGGACAGCGGTACGGGTCGACGGACACGTGGGCGCAGGTGTCCGTCGACCCGGGGAGTGTCCGTCGGTGTGACCGCCGGGTGTGACCGCCGGGCGGCGACGCGGGACCGCGCGTGCGCGGCGGGCCGGCTCAGAACAGCGGCCACGGCACCGGCGACGACGCCGCCTCCGGCCCGGGGAAGCGCCCGCTCGCGAGCAGCCGCTCGCAGCGCGCGACCAGCGCGTCGACCTCGGCCCCGTCCAGCAGCGCGGCCAGCTCCTCACCGAGCGCGCCCCTCACCCCGTCGAGCACACGCTCGACGCCCGCGCGCTCCTGCGCGTCGAGGTCCTCGCCCACCCAGCCCCACAGCACGGTCCGCAGCTTGGGCTCGGTGTGGAACGTGACGCCGTGGTCGACGCCGTACCGGTGGCCGCCCGCGACGGGCAGCACGTGCCCGCCCTTGCGGTCGGCGTTGTTGACGAGCACGTCGAGCACGGCCATGCGGCGCAGCGCGGGGGAGTCCTCGTGGACGACGGCCACGGGGCGGCCGCGCTCGTCGGCGCCCTCCAGGACCGTGCGCCACCCGGGCGGCACGGCCGTCGTCGGGACGACGTCGACGGGGTCCTGCTCCGGGTCGGCGTCCTGCCAGAGCTGCACCATGCCGGGGCCCAGCGGCCCGTCGCGCAGCCACGTGCGCGGCACGACGCCCCAGCCCAGCGTCTGCGACACGCGGTACGTCGCGACCTCGCGCCGGGCCAGCGTGCCGTCGGGGAAGTCCCACAGCGGCTGCTCGCCCGCGACGGGCTTGTAGACGACCTGCACGTCGCCGACCGTGCCGACGAACGTCGCGTTCGACGCCGTGGTCACACGGCCGACGACCACCAGCTCGCCGTCGAGGGCGTCGACGTCGCGCGCGTCGTCCGGGTCGGTCACGCGCCGTCGGGCGAGCCGCAGACGTGCCCGTCGGGGTCGATCGGCTCACCGCAGCGCGCGCACGTGGGCCTGCCCGCCTCGACGATCCGTCGCGTGCGCTGCACGAACGCGCGCGCCGTGCCGACGGGCATGCGCACCAGCAGCGCCTCGTCGGGCTCGTCCTCGTCGTCGTCCGCGAGGGCGAGCGGGTCGTCGTCGTCCGGCGCCTCCTGCAGCGGGAACGCCTCGACGACCACCTGCATCGTCCGCGGGTCCCAGCCCAGGCGCATCGTCCCGGTGCGGAACAGCGCGTCGTCGGGCGGGTCCAGCGGGTCGTCGTCGACGAGCTCGGGCGGGGTCTCGCGCGGGACGGAGACGGGGTTGTCCGCGTCGTTCGCGAGGTCGTCGAGCAGCTCCTCGATGAGGTCGGCGAGCGCGGCGGACTGCTGCTTCTCCAGCACGACGCTCGACGACCGGGAGCCCATGCGTGCCTGCAGGTAGAACGTGCGCTCGCCGGGGCGGCCCACGGTGCCGACGACGACGCGGTCCGGCCAGTCGAACTCGTGGACGCGGGTGGTCATCTTTCGAGTGTACGAACGGTCAGCGCGTCGCGTCGGTCGGGACGTGACCCGCGCCGCCGCCGACCGGTGCGTCGTCGACGGGGCGCGCGGCCGCGAGCCAGCCGAGGTCGTCGGACGAGCTGTTCGTCGTGACGACGCGGGGGCGCCCGGGCCCGTACTGGACGATCGACACCGACGCGGGGCCGACGTCGAGGCGCTGGAACAGGTCGAGGTGCATGCCGAGCGCGTCGGCCAGGACGGCCTTGACGACGTCGCCGTGGCTGACGGCCGCCCACACCGCGCCGGCGCCGTGCTCGCGCTCGACCGCGGCGTCGTGCGCGCGCACCGCCGTGACCGCGCGCGCCTGCATGCCGGCCAGCGACTCGCCGCCGGGGAACGTCACCGCCGACGGGTACGACTGCACCGTCGCCCACAGCGGCTCGCGCGCCAGGTCCGCGAGCGACCGGCCCTGCCAGTCGCCGTACCCGCACTCGGTGAGCGCGTCGTCGACCGTGAGCGTCGGCGTGCCCGCCTGCCGGGCGAGCAGCGCGTCCGCCGTCTGCCGGCACCGCTCGAGCGGGCTCGTCACGACCGCGGCGAGCGGCACGACGGCGAGCCGCTCGGCGGTGCGCCCGGCCTGGCCGTGCCCGACGTCGTCGAGCAGCACGCCCGGGGTCCGGCCGGCGAGGACCCCCCGGACGTTGGCGTCGGTGCGGCCGTGGCGGACGAGCAGGACGGTGGCCATCCGGTCAGCCTAGGCAGCGAGGCCGTCCGCGCGCCCGCACCGCTCGCGCGACCGACGGCGCCACGACGCCATCGCGACGTCACCGCGTCACGCGCCGAGCGCCGCCAGGGCCTTCCTGATGCGCGTCGGCGACACGGGCACGGGCGTGCCGAGCTGCTGCGCGAACAGGCTCACGCGCAGCTCCTCGACCAGCCACCGCACGTCGTCGAGCGCGGCGTCGCGCGCCGGGTCGGGGGACGCGGTGCGCGCGCGCTCGCGCGCGGCGACGTACAGGTCCTCGACGTCCTGCACCTGCCAGGCGAGGTCCGCGTCGCGCTGCGGGTTCTCCGCGGCCTTGGCCAGGCGGTGCCGCGCCGCGCGCAGGTACCGGACCAGCTGGGGCAGCCGGTCGGCGCCGACCTCGGACACGAACCCGTCGTGCACGAGCGCCGCGGACTGCGCGCGCAGGTCCTGCGTGGTCGCGAGCAGCGCGAGGCTCGCCGAGCCGCGCACGTCGGCGTCGAGCTCGCGCCACGCCGTGAGCACGGCGACGAGGTCGGCGACCACGCGGTGCACGTCGTCCTCCAGCGTGTCGCGCACGGCCTGGCGCAGCGCCGCGTACGCGTCGGCGTCGCGGACCTCGCGCACGGGCCGGCCGCCCAGGTGGCGGGCCACGATCCGGTCGACGGCCGCGAGCTGCACGTCGGTGACCAGCGCGTCGGTCGACGCGTACGGGGACGCCGCGAGCGCGAGGGCCTGCGTGCCCGACCAGCGCGACGTCACGCGGGGCGTCGCGAGGCCCACGTCGAGCAGCAGCAGGCGGCGCAGGCCGCGGCGCGCGGCGGACTCGGCCGCGGCGGCGTCGGCGAGCACGCGCAGCGCGACGCCCGCGCGCGGACCCGTGCCCTCCTCGACGAGCGTCGGGTACGCGCGCACCACGCCGCCCGCGGCGGACGGCGCCTCGACGACGTCGGGCAGGGTGCCCGGCAGGTCGGCCGGCCACGTCGTCAGTCCGGTGCGCTCGAGCGTCGGACCGGGGCCGTGCTTCCCTCGCGCGACCGCGGCGGGCGACGGGCCGGACCGTCCAGGGGTGGCCGGTGCGGGGGTCGCGTCGGACGCGGGAACCGGCGCGCCGGCCTGCGCGGCCGCCTCCTCCATCGCGGCGCGCACGGCCGTGCGCACGGCCGACGCGACGGCGTCCTGCGCGCGGGCGGCGTTGCGGCGCTGCAGCGCGAGCAGGTCCGTGCCCTCGTCGATCACGCCGCCACGGTCGCCGACCACGCGGAACGTCATGCGCAGGTGCGCGGGCAGCCGGTCCTCGTCGACCGCGTCGGGCGGCACCTCGACGTCGCGCAGCGCCCGCACGGCGCGCGCGAACATCTCCCGGAACGACGGCGCCGCGTCGGCCCCGCGCACCGTGTCCTCCCAGGTCGCGGCGTTCTCGTCGAGCCACGCGTCGACCGTGCGCGCGACGTCCGGCGCGGGCACGAGCTGCACGCGCACGGGCTTGGGCAGCGCACGGATCGTCGCGGTGAGCAGCTCCGCGCGCATGCCGGGCACCATCCAGTCGAAGCCCTCGGGCCGCACGCGCGGCAGCTGCGACAACGGGACGTGCACGGTGACGCCGTCGGCCTCGGTGCCGGGCTCGAACTGGTACGTCAGCGGGAACGACAGGTCGCCCTGCGGCCAGCGCGACGGGAACGCCTGCTCGTCGATGTCGGCGGCGTCCTCGCCGACCAGCAGGTCACGCGTGTACGTCAGCAGGTCGGGGTCGTCGCGGCGTGCGTCCTTCCACCACCGGTCGAAGTGCCGCGCCGAGACCACGTCGGCCGGGACGCGCGCGTCGTAGAAGTCGAACAGCGCGTCGTCGTCGACCACGAGGTCGCGGCGGCGGGCGCGCGCCTCGAGCGCCTCGGCCTCGGCGAGCAGCCGCCGGTTCTCGTGGAAGAACCGGTGGTGCGTCGTCCACTCGCCCTGCACGAGCGCGTGCCGCAGGAACAGCTCGCGCGCGTGCTCGGGGTCGATCCTCGCGAGCAGCACGCGCCGCTGCGCGACCACGGGCACGCCGTACAGCAGCACCTTCTCGTCGACCATCGCCGCACCCTGGCGCGTCGACCACGCGGGCTCGGAGTAGGTGCGCTTCACGAGGTGCGCGGCGGCCTCCTCGACCCACGCGGGGTCGACGCGCGCGGCGTCCCGCGCCCACAGGCGCGACGTCTCGACGAGCTCGGCCGCCATGACCCACGACGGGGGGCGGCGCGCCAGCCCCGAGCCGGGGAAGATCGCGAACCGTGCGCCGCGCGCGCCGAGGTACTCGTTGCGGGCGCGCGCGTCGGGGCGGCGGGGCTTGCCGTCGCGGCCCTTGGCGGGTGCGCCGGCGGCGACGTCGGTGACGAGCTGCATGCCGACCTGCGACAGCAGGCCCGGCAGCATCGCGCGGTGGATCGCGTCGCCGTCCCACGACCAGCGGGTCTGCACGCCGTCGGGGCCGGTGTGCTCGGCGGAGGACTCCTGCGTGGGTGCACCGGTCGGGGTGTGCCGGCCGCCGTCGCGACGCCCGTCGCGGCCGTGGCCCGCGGCGGCGGGCACGTCGGACGACGCGGGCACCGGCGCGCCCTTGGCGTCGAAGCCCAGGTCCTTGGCCATCTGCCGCAGCTGCGCGACGACGTCCTGCCACTCGCGCACGCGCAGGTAGTGCAGGTGCTCGGCCTTGCACAGCCGCCGGAACGCGGACCCCGACAGCTCGCGCTGCCGGTCGCGCAGGTACGTCCACAGGTTGAGGTAGGTCAGCAGGTCCGACGTCGGGTCGGCGAACCGGCGGTGCATCGCGTCGGCGGTCTCGCGCTGCTCGGCGGGCCGCTCGCGCGGGTCCTGGATCGACAGCGCGGCCGTCACCACGAGCACCTCGCGCGCGACGCCGCGGCGCCCGGCCTCGACGACCATGCGCGCGAGGCGCGGGTCGATCGGCAGGCGCGCCAGCGCGCGCCCCGTCTCGGTGAGCTGCGTGCGGCCCCGGCGTTCCTCGAGCGCACCGAGCTCGGTGAGCAGCACGACGCCGTCACGCACCGAGCGCACGTCGGGCGGGTCGACGAACGGGAAGTCGACGACCTCGTCGGGTGACGTCACGACGCCCACCGCGATCATCTGCAGGATCACCGACGCGAGCGACGTGCGCAGGATCTCCGGCTCGGTGTACTCGGGGCGGGACTCGAAGTCCTCCTGCGAGTACAGCCGGATCGCGACGCCCGGCGCGACACGGCCCGAGCGCCCGGACCGCTGGTTGGCGGACGCCTGCGACACCGGCTCGATCGGCAGCCGCTGCACCTTCGTCGCCTTGGAGAACCGCGAGATGCGCGCCGTGCCGGGGTCGACGACGTACCGCACGCCCGGCACCGTCAGCGACGTCTCGGCGACGTTGGTCGCGAGGATCACGCGGCGGCGCGTGTGCGGCTCGAAGACGCGCCGCTGCTCGGCGGCGGACAGCCGCGCGTACAGCGGTACGACGTCCACGCCCAGCGCGTGCCGCGGGTCGCTGACCCGCGGCCCGAGCGACCCGCGCAGCGCGTCCTCGGCGTCGCGGATCTCACGCTCGCCCGACAGGAACACCAGGACGTCGCCCGGGCCCTCGGCCATGAGCTCGTCGACCGCCTCGGTGATGCCCGTGACCACGTCCCGGTCCGGGCCGTCGTCGGGGGACAGCGGCTGGTACCGGATCTCGACCGGGTAGGTGCGGCCGCTGACCTCGACGACCGGCGCGGGCACGCCGTCGGGGTGCTCGTCGCTCGGCGGGGCGCCGAAGTGCCGCGCGAACCGGTCGGAGTCGATCGTCGCCGACGTGATGACGAGCTTGAGGTCGGGCCGCTGCGGCAGCAGACGCGTGAGGTACCCGAGGATGAAGTCGATGTTGAGGCTGCGCTCGTGCGCCTCGTCGATGATCAGCGTGTCGTACATCCGCAGCATCGGGTCGCGCTGGATCTGCGCGAGCAGGATGCCGTCGGTCATCACCTTGACGAGCGTCGAGTCGCTCGACTCGTCCGTGAACCGCACCTGGTAGCCCACGACGCCGCCCAGCGGGACCCCGAGCTCGTCGGCGATGCGCTCGGCGACCGTGCGCGCCGCGATCCGCCGCGGCTGCGTGTGGCCGATCTGCCCCGCGCGGCCCCGGCCCAGCTCGAGCGCGATCTTCGGGATCTGCGTCGTCTTGCCCGACCCGGTCTCGCCCGCGACGACCACGACCTGGTGGTCGCGCAGGGCCGCGGCGATCTCGTCGCGCCGCGCCGAGACCGGCAGCTGCTCGGGGTAGACGATCGCGGGGAGCGCGACGTCCGCGCGGGCCTGCGCCGTGCGGGCCAGGTGCGCGTCGCGGGCCGCGGCGCGGGCGGAGTCGTCGCCGCGTGCTCCGTCGCGTCGTGCCTCATTGCGTCGTACCTCATTGCGTCGTGCCCCGTCGCGTGCGCGACGCGGAGCGCCGCCGCCGGCCGTGCCCTCACCGGCCGTGGCCACGCCGTCCGTGCTCTCGCGCGCGGAACCCTCGCCCCGCCGTCCGCGACCCCCGCGCCGCCGCGGCGCACGACGCCGCGTCTCCGCACCGTCGGCCGCCGGGCTGCCGGCGTCGGCGTCGGCGGGGACGTCGGCGGGGGTGGGGTCGGACGTGCTCACGACCCACCATCCTCCCAGGCGTCCCGGCGGGGCTCACGCCGAATACCGGGACGCGGGCTCGGCGAGACCGGGCTCACGGCATCCGAGCGGCCGCAGAACGTTCCTCAGCCCGGTCTCGTCCCGGTGGCGTCCCGCAGTCCGGGCAGCAGCTCCTCCGGCAGCTCGTCGACCGGCACGACGACGAGGTCCTGCACCTTCCAGTCGAGCCCGGCGACGGCGTGCCACGCGTGCTGCAGCTGCGCCTGCGTGGGCATGCCGTCGTGCGGCACGACGAACGCCTCGACGTGGAACACGTGCCCCTCGTCGCGCACGCGGGACTGCGCCTGCGCGACCCACGGCAGCGCCCGCAGGGTCGCGTCGATGCGGTCGTGCAGCGGGTGCGGCTGCGTGCCGTCGACCGTCGTGGCGCGTGCGTCCATGAGCGCCGCGACGGCCGAGCGCAGGTTGCGGACGCCGTCGTGCAGGATGCTGCCGGAGATGAACAGTGCGGCGACCGCGTCGGCCCACCACAGGCCCGCACCGATGCCGAGCACGCCGACGATCCCGCCGACGGCGGTCATCCAGTCGGCCTTGTTCATGTCGGCGTCGGCGTAGAGCACGCGGTCGTGCAGCTGCTCGGCGAGCGGCATCTTGGCGCGCCCCAGCAGCACGGGCGGCACGATCGTGTACGCGAGGACCGCGACCATGAGCCAGCCCGCCCACACCTCGTGCCCCAGCACGACGATCAGCCCGACGGGCGGGTGCTCGCCGGCCAGCAGCCCGGACAGCGAGTCGAACACCAGGAACGCGCCCATCGTCAGCAGCGCGGTCGCGGCCACCAGGTGCCCGATGCCGACGGACCGGTGGTAGCCGTAGGGGTGCCGCTCGCTGGGCACCTTGCCGGTGACGTGCAGCGCGACGAGGAACGCGACGGGCGGGATGAACGACAGCAGGTCCTCGGCCCACGCGGCCTTCATGGCCTGCGAGCTGCCCATCACCAGGTAGACGAGCGTCACGGCGGTGACGAGGAACCCGATGGTCAGCCACGCGAGCCGCACCGCGCGGCGGCGTGCGCGCTGCGCGTCGGGCGGCAGCTCGGTGTTGCCGAACCGGAACGACTGCTGCACGGCTCCCTGCGTCACGGCGCCGTCACCTCCTGGTCGAGCAGGTGCCGCTCGAGCGCGACGAGGAACGCGTTCTCGCCCATCGGCGCGAGCACGACGTGCCCCTCGGGCTTGCCGTGCTCGTCCGTGACGGTCGTGTAGGCCACCGTCACGGCGGCCTTCGACGTCCACGGCGTGGACGCCGTGAACCCGCCGACGACCACGTCGAGCCGGCCCTCCTCGAGGTCGGCGACGAGCGCCTCCTCACCGCCCGTGGTCCACGTGACGTCCGCGCCGAGCGCGTCCGCGAAGTCCTCGACGAGCGCGACCTCGACACCGCCCAGGGTGCCGTCCGGGCCGAGCGCCGTCCACGGCTCGTGCGGCGAGAGCCCGGCGCGCAGCTCGCCGCCGCGCACGCGCTCGAGCGTGCCGTCGGGGTCGGTCGGGAACGTGGGGGTGCCGTCGCCGCAGCCGGTGAGGGCGACCAGCGCGGCGGCGAGCACGAGGCCGGCCGGGGCGCCCGCGGCGCGGGCGGTGCGTCGGGGGGTGCGTCGGACGGTGCGACGACGACGGGCGGACGTCATGCCGTCATGGAACGCCGGGTCGTGCATCGCCGCACGTCCGGGACGCGGAATTGTCCCTGACCGGCGACGACGTGACCCCCGGGCGGTCAGCGCACGCGGTCGAGCTCGACGAGCGCCTGCACCACCGGCCCCGTGATCACGAGGTACATGAGCCCGAAGAACAGCGCCCCCAGCAGCGTGAACCCGATCGCGTCGCCCAGCCGACCGGGGGTGCGCAGGTGCCGCGCGACCTTGCGGACCAGGTGCGTCGGGTGCTTCACGTCCCACGAGTTCAGACGCACGTGGCGCCCCAGGTAGATGCCGAACGCGACGAGCAGCAGCACGACCGTCTCGACCGCGCGCGCCTCCGCGCCCGCCAACGGCGCGGCCTCGTCACCGAACCGCAGGATCACCCACCCCAGGATCACGAGGAAGACGTTGAGCACGGTCGTCAGCACGCCCGACATCGCGAGCACCAGCACGAGCAGCACGTCGTACCACTCGGGCACGCGCTCGCCCTCGCGCCGGTGGTTGAGGTTGAGCTCGGTGATGAGGTACCCGGCGTTGGGCAGCAGCAGGAGCCACACGACGCCGAGCACGACGGCCACGCCCCACACGACCGCGGACGGTGCGCCCCGGGCGGCCAGCGGCAGCAGCACGACGACGGCGACCGCCAGCACCACGAGCGGCGCGACCGACAGCGCGAGGTTGAGCAGCATGGGTCGGTACAGCCGCGTCCGGTAGACCGGGGCCCGGGCGATCACGAGGCCCGCCGCGAACACGTTCATCAGCAGCACCCCGACGACCAGGCTGGTCAGCACCCGCTCTCCCTCCGCACGGCGTGCCCGCGCACGCGTGCGCCCATGCAACCAGTCGCAGGACGGGCGCGCTCGTCCGTGTGCGTGCGGCACCCGCGCAGCCCGCGCGCGACGGACACCCTGACGGCGCGACGGACTCGGCCACGCGCGTGTCCGTCGAGCCGTCGACGTGTCCGTCGAGCTCCGTCCACAGGGCGACCCCGCGAGGTGTCCGGAATCGGTAGGTTCGGCGCCATGCGTGGACGACTGGGGGCTGCCGAGCGCCGCCGTACGGGGATCGCCGGGATGGTCGGGCCGGTCGGGTTGGTCGCGGTGCTCGCCGCGTGCACGGGCGGCGGTGCGACGGCTGGACCGGCCTCCCCCGCGACGCCGACGCCCGCCGTG